>CAZGYE010000082.1:0-18243 GCA_964530165.1 uncultured Planctomycetaceae bacterium | reverse complement strand
TCGAACCGGCAACCTCCGCCGTGCAAGGGCGGCGCTCTCCCAATTGAGCTACGTCCCCGAACAGAAAGCTCTCAGCGGTCAGCATTCATCTGTCAGCTCATTGAGATCGACCGCCGCCGGCGCTTCAAAGCTGAACGCTGAATGCTGACCGCTGAGAGCTTTCGAAATGGGCGTACGTGGACTCGAACCACGGACCTCAGCTTTATCAGAGCTGCGCTCTAACCATCTGAGCTATACGCCCTTATCCTCTTTGAGGGATAATTATTGTGGCGATTCCGTACGAGGCTGTCCAGTCCCATTTCGTCGTGAAAGGCGAGAATTGGCGAAGAAATCACCGGAAACCGCTGCTGCGGGCCGCTCATCTTCTCTCGATGATGCCGGCGAGACCGGATTCTGCAAATCCACGAAAACGCTGAAGCTTGATTGCGCACGGCAAAGACAGTATGGCAGATGATTGTGCCGCTGGGGCTGTAGACGGTTGCGGGGGTGTTTGCGCTTCGGCTGAAACACACTGGGGAGGGGTCAAATGAGGGCATGGCGTTCTTACTTCTGCGTTGCGTCGGTCATGCTGGTGGGGCCTGTGAGCGCGGGCGCGGCGGAGCGAAACGAACCGATCGCGCCGGAAAAGGTGATTAGCCTGTTCAACGGCCGAGACCTGAGCGGATGGTCCACGTGGCTGGTCGACGCGAAGCGACGGGACCCGCGTGGCGTCTACTCGGTCCAGGACGGCGCGATTCGTCTCTCCGGTGACGGATTCGGTTACTTGAGCACCGTGCGAGCGTACAAAAATTTCCGTCTGGAGGTGGATGTGAAGTGGGGGGCGCGAAACTTCCGCACGCGGAAGGGTTTGGCCCGCGATGCGGGCATCTTTCTGCACAGTGTCGGACCGGAGGGCAATAGCTACGACTGCGGCTGGGGCTCACGGCAGCGCAACACGGGTCCCGACGTCAGCAACGGGGCGTACAAGGCGGCCATCGAATGCCAGGTGATGGAAGGTTCTTTCGGAGGCATCCTGCCCATCCACGGCCGGTACGCCGACGGAAGCAACGTCCCGGTGCGAGTCACCATGCGCGTCGCCAGATACCGTGACGCCCACGGCGAGTCCGGCGTGCGTTTCGACCCATCCGGCAAGCCGGAGACGTTTCAGGGCGGCTGGATCCATTGGCCGGGCAGAGATCCCGGATGGAAGGACGTGCTGGGTTTTCGCGGCCGCGACGACGTGGAAAGTCCCCCCGGCCAATGGACCCGCATCGGATGCATTTGCAACGGCAGTCGTGTTACCATATTTGTCAACGGCGAGCGGGTCAACGAGGCGGACGACGTCTTCCCCGCCGCCGGTAAGATACTGCTGCAGTGTGAAGGGTCGGAGGTCTTCTTCCGCAAAGTCGAACTGCACCCGCTGGAGAAAAAGTAGAGCATGGACAACGCAAGCATCACGAGACCCACCATGAACGCGACGCGACGGAATCTTCTGAGAGGGAGTTTCTTGCAGCCGTTTCGGACGTTCATCCCGCGGCGCCTTGTCTGGAGCCTTTTGGTCGTATTTGTCGGCGTCCGTTCCACGTCGGCGCAGCTTTCGCCGGCGGAGTCGCTGAAGTCGCTGAGACCGGCCGAGGGTTTCGAGGTGTCGCTGTGGGCCCATGAGCCGATGCTCAGCAACCCGACCGGCATGGACGTCGACTCGCGAGGCCGGGTCTGGGTTGCCGAAGGTCTGAACTACCGGCTGTTTGAGAACAAGAACCGGGGCACCGATTTCAAGCGGATCCCGGGCGCCGACCGGATCAAGATTCTCGAAGACACCGACTCGGACGGCATTGCCGACAAAGTGACCGTGTTCGCCGCCGACATCTTCCCCATGCCTTTGGGTCTGGCGGTTCAGGAGATTTGGCAAGACGGCCGTTATCGCGGAGCGCGAGTGTACGTAGGCTATTCGGCCGATCTGCTGGTACTGGAAGATACCGACGGCGACGACCGGGCCGACCGGCGCTATCCGCTGCTGAGCGGCTTTCGAGGCATCGACACCGAGCACGGCTTGCATGGCATGGCCCTGGGACCCGACGGCAAACTCTATTTCACGCAGGGAGATTCACGCTACGGAACGGACAAGGTGCACGCAGGGGAAACGACTTTCGACATCGTGGACAAGTCCGGCCGTCGTCTCACGAGTGCTCAGATGGGAACCGCGCTGAGAGTGAACCTCGACGGCACCGGCTTCGAGGCGCTTGCCTACCGCATGCGGAACAACTATGAGGCGTGCGTCAGCTCTTTCGGTCACGTGTTCGTTTCCGATAACGACGACGATGGGGACCTCGGCTGCCGGATGCTGTGGATCATGCCCGGGGGAAACTACGGCTACCAGACTCCGGGGTCGAGCCGGCAGTGGGCGGAGGAACTGCCCGGCATCGTGCCCAAACTGGTCGGCACGGGCAACGGCGGTCCGACGGGCATCCTGGTCTATGAGGGAGACCTGTTCGGGAAAGAATACCAGGGGGCGGTCTTGCAGCTTGACGCCGGAACCCACCAGGTGAACTTTCATCCGCTGAAGCGTCACGGGGCGGCCTTCCGGAGCGAGTACCGCGTGTTGCTGCGGGGCGAGGATAGCTGGTTTCGTCCGGTGGATGCCGCCGTGGCGCCCGACGGTTCGCTGTTCGTCTGCGACTGGTACGACGCCGGCGTCGGCGCCGGCCGCCTCTCCGACCAGACCACCGGCCGCCTCTATTCTCTCCGGCCCGCCGGTTCTCAGCCCCGCGCCCGGAAACCGGATTTCGCCAGCCCGGCCGGTTTAATCGCGGCGTTGAAGTCGCCCAACGTGGCGACTCGGTTTGCGGCCCGGCAGGGGCTGCTCGCCCAGGGAAATAAGGCGAGGGAAGCGGTCTCGGCCCTGTTCCGAGACGGTCGGCCTCACGAGCGAGCGCGTGCTCTGTTCGTGTTGGCCGATCTGGCCGAGACGGGCCGCGCGGATACGATCGCTGCTCTGAAGGATGCCGATCCGCAGATACGCGAACTGGCGCTGCGCATCCTGGTGCAGGATGTTGCCCGCGAGGCGGTCGTGGCGCCGGAGTCAGCCAGGACGGTCGAGCCGCCCGCAGCCCGGTTGCTGGGCGAGGTGCTGCCGCTGGCCGAAGATCCGGACGCCGGGGTGCGCCGAGAATTGCTACTGGCGCTGCGGCACGTCCAGACTTCGAAGGCCGGCGAGGCGCTGTTGAAGTTGGCCGCCGGCTGGGACGGCAAAGACCGATACTACTTGGAAGCCCTCTGTCTGGCGCTCAAAGACCGGGAGCCGGATTTCCTCACCAAGTTGTTCTCGCAAGTGACGCGGCCGGCGCTGGCCGACGGCTGGGGGGACGAGCCGGTTGCCTTGCCGCCCTACTACCCGATCACGACCAACGACGCTTTCCTGCGCATTGGCGACGAACTGCCTCCCGGCAACGCGGCGTCGAAAGTGATCGGCTTGGCGTGGGTGCTTCAGCGTCCTGAAGCGTTGGCGGCGCTGCGCGCCATTCTTGCACAGAACGATTCCCCCGCGCTGGCTCGCGGAGCCGACATCGCTCTGACCCGGCTCGACGATCCGCGAGCGGCGGAACTGTTCATCGACCGGTTCTTGGCTCAGGACGACCCGGAGCGACAGCGGGAGATCCTCAGGCGGCTCGGCTCCAAGCTTGCCAAGGCCTGGAAACCGGTTCGCGAGACAGACAAGATGCAGAAAGTGTTTCAGTCCGCCCTCGCCTCGGACGAGCTGCGGGTCGAGGCAATCAAGACGATCGCCCGTTGCGGCGCCGTCGGTTACGAGGGCCGGTTGATGGAGTTGGCCGGTGACGAGCGGCAGGAGCACTCGACCCGCGCCGCCGCGTTGGAATCGCTGGGCAGGCTGCGGTACGGGCCGGCTCGAGACATGGCGGCCCGGTTGGTCGAGCACGCGAAAGGCGAACAGCAGGCCGGACCGTTGGCGCTGGCCGCCCTCTCGGCCCTGAGCTATTTCCAAGGGCGGCAAGCGCAGCAGTTGCTCGAGCGCGTCTTTGACGACCTCGAGTATCCCTTGGACTTTCGCCGGCGAGCCGTCCAGGTGCTCAGCGCGACGTGGGACGGCGCCAATCGGCTTCTGGCGATCCACCGGCAGAAACGGTTGCCCGAAGACCTCACGACCGAGGTGACGTTCCTGTTGCACAACCATGCGGATCGCCGAATCAGAAGGGCCGCCCGCCGGGAGATTCCTCTGCCCAAGACGGCCAGCGGCAAGCGAATCGCCGACCTCAAAGAGGTGCTCGCGCTGGACGGAGATGCTCGACGGGGACGGGAGATCTTCTATCGCGACCGCAGCGACGCCTGCGGACGCTGCCATCGGGTGCAGGGGACGGGCAATTGGGTCGGTCCCGACCTTTCATCCGTGGGAACCAAGTACGGCAAGAGTGAGCTGCTCTACCACATTCTCAACCCCAGCGGTGCGATCAACTACAACTACGTAACTTACACGCTGGCCCTGGCCGACGGCCGCGTGCTGACCGGGCTGATCACCGCCGAGGAGACCGATCGGCTGGTGCTCAAGACCGCCACGGGCGAGCGTCTGGTCATTCCATCGGACGAGATCGAGATGAAGCGGGCGCAGAACATCTCGATCATGCCGGAAAACCTGGTCGAGACGCTGACCGAGCAGGACCTGGCCGACCTGATCGCCTATCTGGCGACGCTTCGTCAGCCGGTCAGTTCGCTGGGCGAATACTATGTGTTGGGTCCGCTATCGGCGGGGAGTTATGACGGCGCGACCAAGCCCGATCTGAAAGCACGCCCGGTTGGACCGGCCGGCCGGCCCCTGCGTTGGCGGCACGTGCAAACCGGCCGCGATCAGCACCTCGACCTGTCTGCACTGCTCGGCTCGAAAGAGGGTCTGGAAGCTTATTTGTTTGTTCCTTTGGTTTCCGACCGGACACAACACGCTCGGCTGGTGCTGAACACGGCTCATGCGGTCTCGCTGTGGCTCAACGGCCATCGGGTTCGGCTTGCCGAGCCTCGGAAAACGGGCGCGAACACCTTGTGGGAAGGCCCTCTGAAACTCCAGGCAGGCGCCAACGACCTGGTGATCCGCGTCGCGAGCAACCGACTGGGCGCGGGGTTGGTGACCACGCTGATCACCGATCGAGCGATCCACTTTTCATTCGACGTTCCCCGGAGCAGTCGCGCAACGTCGCGTTAGCAAATCGACAGAGGGTGGGCAATTAGGGTCGCTGGATTCGCAAGAATTCAGCCATCTGGGGTGAAAGCTGAACTTTTGCAAATTCCGCGACCCCTACATTAAAACTGGACGCGGCGTTAGAATGCAGGCAATCGTTTTCACGCTCTGCAACCGAAACCTTTTGTGAGCTGCTGCACATCCTGCCGCGCGAAGACATGATAGCGTATCTATCCAGAGAACTGCGATTTCGCATCTTTTGAAGGAGCTGACACCATGCCGCGATACCGAATCACTTCCCGGTTGTGCCGAGCGGTTCTGTGGGGATGGTTGCTGACGACCCTTGTCCTGGCAAAATCGGTGAACGCTGCCGATCCCCCGCGCGGTTTTGTGGATCGGATCTATACGGACGACGCGGGTGACCACAAATACGTTCTCTTCGTTCCCCGCAACTACACCCCGGAAAAGAAATGGCCGGTGATCCTGTTCCTGCACGGCGCCGGCGAGCGAGGAAACGACGGCAAACGACAACTGACAGTCGGAATTGGTCCTGCGGTCAAATCGCGCGCCGAGACGTTTCCTTTTCTTGTCGTCTTTCCGCAGTGCGAAGACGTGAAAGGACGCATTCTGACGGCATGGTCGTCCGAGTCTCCCGATGGCAAGCGCGCGCTGAAAATCCTTGGGGCTGTCGAAAAGGAATTCCACGTCGACAACCGCCGCGAGATCCTGACCGGCTGGTCGATGGGCGGCTATGGAACCTGGAGCATTGCCGCGGCGACGCCCGACCGCTGGGCGGGGATCGTTCCGGTTTCCGGCGGCGGGGACGAGGCGGCGGCCAACAAGCTGAAGAAGTTGCCCATCTGGGCCTTTCATGGTGCGAAAGACGCGGCTGTTCGTCCCGATGAGTCCCGTCGGATGATCAACGCCCTGAAAGCTGCCGGCGGCAATCCCCGCTACGACGAACTCTCCGACGTCGGTCACGATGTTTGGAAGGTCGTCTACGACAGCGACGAGTTGGTTGAATGGATGCTCAACCCCCGGTCGAGCGGTTCCTCGACGGTCCGGCTGCTGGTCAACCCGGGACAGCGGCCGGCAACACAACCAGATGAGGAGCAACCGTTCGTCCCCGCCGTCGAGATCCCCCGGGCCGTCTATGTGCGGCTGGGCAACGACATGCTCAGCGCGCTCTCCTACTCGATTCCGACGCTCGCGCCGCAGGACGCCTTGACCGGACGGATCGACGACATCTACGACTCCACAACCGCCGAAGGACGCTATTTTGATGTCGTGTTTTCGGGGATTCGCTATGCTGGAAAGTTGGCTCGCGCGCATGTGAAGGCCTACAAGAAGGACCGGCTCAACATCCAGTTGGGCCTTCGGGACGTCACACTCACCATCGGGACGACGTATGTCACCGGTTCCGGCCGTTCCGCGGTTGCCGGGCCGATCAACGTGGTGATCGGGTCTCGCGGCCCGGTTTGGCTGAGCATCGTCGTGACGCCAACCATTGAGAAACGGAAACTGCGGCTGAAATTCGTGACCGCGCGGTTCGACATTCCGGACGATGACTTCTACGTCACGGCGCCGAGGGGTGTGTCGACCCGAGGGTTGGGGATGACCAGCGGCCGAGTTTCCAACGCGCTAGTCAGTGGGCTGTACGGCAGCAAAAGCCGTTTTGAGAACGAAGTGGTCGCCATCGTGCCGTCTCTGCTCCGCCGGCTGGAAGAGAAGCTGGAGGTAAGCCGGGTGACGGAGTTTGTCAAGATATTTTGGCCGCTTCCGGTTTATCGGCCCAGGGTCCGGGTCTGGCCGCAGGAAGTGGCGACGGACGAGAAGGGCGTGTCGATCTTGTTCGGCGTGACGGCCGCCGCCATCGACCCCCAAAAGGCTCCACAAACGCCACGCATCGTCGAGCCGATGGGACCTGGGGTCAACGAGGTCCCTCAAAGCACGCATTTGCAGGTCGGCGTGACGCCCAACATGCTGCGGCCGCTCACCGAGCTGCTCATTCAGTCCGACATGGCCCGCATTCACGTTCAGGACATCCCCGAGAAAACGTTCGCGTTGTTCGCCGATCGCAAGACCCTGGCCGAGGCAATTCCCGATCTCGAGCGTTACGGCGAGAACGTCGAAATCTGGGCGGAGTTGATTCTCGCACGTCCGCTCTCGGCGGTCGATGCCTCGCGGAAGCTGCGGTTCGATGTTCCGAAGGCGGTCGTCTCGCTGGCGATCAAGACCGATCCGAAAAAATCCGACTGGACTCCATGCGCCGAGTTCGAATTCCAGGTGGCCCAAGCAGCGGAGGCAAGCGTACTCAGTCCGAGTTACGCATCGCGGGTTTTGCGAATGGACTGGCACGACAATCCGGACATCAAGGCCCAGGGACGCTTTGCGCCCGGCTATCAACCGCGCAATCCGCAAATCGACGTCAAACGAATGCAGACATTATTCCACCGCGGTTGGACCGCCTGGACCGGCAGAGGACCGGCGGCGGAAGTGCCGATCGCTGACATTGATTTCGGCGCCTCGAAGTTACGGCTGTCGGAAGTGGGCTGGTCGCCCCCGCATCTTTACGCAGTCTTTGCCGAGCCGGGCGTTAAGATTAGCAACAGCAGCGACATTCCACTCGTCTACGAAACCAAGGGCCCCTACAGCGATTGGGGCGGACCGTACACGCTCAAACCGGGTAACTCTGACGACTTCGAAGTCGCCACTCCGCTGCTCTATCGGCGGCGGATTCACGGTGATTTCAGGATGTTCACGTTGCCGGTGGGAACGCATTCCGAGTTCAAGGCCCCCTCGCAGGGCGGCCCGCCGCAATTGTTCCAGGCAAGCGATTGACACCCGCTGGATCATCTTGATTCCAGCCGCACGTGCTCGATCTCGTACTCGATCATCCACTCCAGCCACGCTTCTTGCTCTTCGGTGATCTCCAACTCGGCCGTCGTGGCGCTGTCGAGCGGCGAGACGATACGCACCACACCGTCTTCGTAGATTCGGCGCGCATCCTCCAAGCGGACCCAGTACTCGTGTTCCGCAAGCGTCTGGGGCGCACCCGGCTCGCCGGCTGGTGTGCAGAAGTAAGTGACGTCGTGCCGAAACCGGCCCGGCATCTCGAACGGCGGCAAGCCGGGCCTTCCGGAGGCATGCACGTGTGTGGCAGACATCTTACGCACCGAACCCGGCTGGGCTACCAGCCGACCCCTTTGGTGGTGGTCTTGACACGGCAGAGGTACATGTCGGCGGTGATATACAAGGCCGTGCCGTCATTCCCCCAGCAGCAGTTGGCAGTCCTCTGGCCGGTGTCGAGGCGTCCCAGCGGCTTGCTCTCGGGCGAGAAGACCCACACGCCGCCCGGACCCGCGGCGAACAGATTGCCGTTTTTATCGACTTTCAAACCGTCGGGTAGTCCCGGCAGCTTGCCGACTTGATCCGTGACGTCGTAGAAGACGCGGCCCTCGCCCAACGTGCCGTCCGCTTTCACCGGGAACGCCTTCCACAGGGCCGCTTTGGGGTCCGATTGGGCGACGTAGAGCGTCTTTTCATCCTGTGAGAAAGCAATGCCGTTCGGGCGCGTCATTTCATCCCTCAGCAGTGTGAGCTCGTTGTCGTCTTTCGAAAGCCGATACACGCCGCAGAAGTCCAGTTCGCGGCGGGGGTCGTCCCAGTGCCCCGGCAGGCCGTACGGTGGATCGGTGAAGTACAGATCACCGTTGGACTTGAAACACCCGTCGTTGGGGCTGTTGAGCCGCTTGCCCCGGTAGTTGTCCACGAGTGTTCGTTTCCCGCCGTTTTTTGTCAGCACAGAGACCCGCCGGTCGCCGTGCTCGCACGAGACGAGCCGGCCTTCCGGATCGAGCAGCAGCCCGTTCGATCCCGGCTCCAGACCGTAGTAAACCGCGCCGGTGTACCCCGACGGCTTCAAGAACAGGCTGACGCCTTTGCCTTCCTGCCACTTGAAGACGGAATTGCGGGGAATGTCGCAAAATAGCAGATACGGGCCGTCTTGGGCGGGGACCCAAACGGGACCTTCCGTCCAAGTAAACCCGTTAGCCACGATTTCAATCTTCGCGTCCTTGGGGACCAGTTTGTCGAGACGCGGGTCAAGGCGAACAATTTTCCCGAGTGTCGGAATAGAGGCGGCCTTCTCCTGACCAAACGCCGTCGAGCCGATCGGCGACAGAACGGCCAACCAAAGCCAACAAATCGTCCCGAGCAGTGTGAGTCTTCTCATCGTAGGGTTTCCTGAATACCGTGATGCCGAACGTTTCACTGCGATTAGGCTCATCGTAACCCGTCCGGTGCGGTTCGCAAGCGTCTTGTCTGCTTTGAGGAACGATGAATCGTTTTCTTGGAACCACGTTCGAGCCATTGCCTGACGGGACCCGGTGACCTATTGTAGAGGTCTGTCCGTTTCAAAATGACAGGTGCAGTCCATTGTGTCGAGAGCGAGGAGTCAACCATGCGCGATACAGCACAAAACCGTCAATCATCCCTAAGAGCAATCACCCGCCGCCAAGTGTTGCAGGGCATCCCCCTCGGCGCGGCGACTCTAGCCGGTTCGGTCTTCGCTGGCGAAACCAAGTCGGTCGACAAAGTCGCCACGAAGGGGCGCATCAACCATTCGGTCGTCCATTGGTGTTTTGAGAAGTATTGGGACGTCGAACAGGCCGCTCGCATCGCCAAGCAACTCGGCTGCAAGAGCGTCGAGCTGATCGACCCGAAGCTCTGGCCGATTCTGAAGAAGCACGGTTTGACGTGCGCGATCGCCCCGATTGACATGAGCCCGGACCCGCCGTTCCTCAAGGGAATGAACAACCCCGCGCACCATCAGCGGGTGATTGCGGAAACGAAGAAGTCGATCGACGCCTGCGCCGAGTTCGGCGTCGAGAGCGTGATCGGTTTCACCGGGTACAAGTACAGGGACGCCACCGACTCTCACAGTGGGGAGATCTCCCCCGAAGAAGGCGTCAAGAACTGCGTCGCCGGTTTCAAGAAGCTCATCGGCTACGCGGAAAAGAAGAAGGTGAACGTCTGCCTGGAGATGCTCAACACCCGCGACCACTCGCATCCGATGAAAGGACACCCCGGCTATCAGGGCGATCATACCGAGTACTGCATCGAGATCATCAAGAAGGTCGGCTCGCCCCGGATGAAGCTGCTGTTCGACATTTACCATGTGCAGATCATGGACGGCGACATCATCCGCCGCATCCGGCAGCACAAGGAGTACATCGGCCACGTCCACACCGCCGGCAACCCCGGCCGAGCCGAGCTTGACGACCGACAGGAGATCAACTTCCCGCCGATCATGAAAGCCCTGGTTGAGGTCGGCTACAACGGCTATGTCGGCCACGAGTTCATCCCGACACGCGATCCGCTGGCCGGGCTGAAACAAGCGATCGCGCTGTGCGACGTGTGATTTCCCGTCGAAAAAGGGGACAGGTCCAATTTGCCGGGACGGCCCGCAGGGTGCTACGCACAAATTGGACCTATCCCCTTTTTCGCTCCCCGGCCACACCACCGTTTCACCCGGTGCTCTCGGTTCCGTCCTTTGCCCGCGTCCCCTGGACATTCACTCCGCTGCCGATGAGCAGGTTTTGCTCGTAGATCCAGCGGTAGAAGCGGCCGGTCTTTTCCGGTGGCAAGACGACGAGATCGTCGTAACCCGCTTCGCGGAACCAGCGGCACAGTTCGTCGACGCTGTGATGATGTTGGTAGCGGGGCGCGTACCAATCGAACGTGTCGCAGACGCGGTTCTCCCAGTTCGGATGGTTGCTGAAATTGACGATTTTGTTGAGCGATCGATTCACCACGGGCAGCCCGCCCAGCCACGCGCCGAGCTTGCAGAGGCGTTCCAGGCGTTCCGGCCGCATCCCGGTGGTTCGGCGGCGAATCAGGTTGTTCAACGCTTCTTGCCACCACTGGTTGCGGCGGTAGAGCCAAACGGCCAACTTGCCGCCCGGCTTGACCATCGCGGCCACCGCGTCGAAGACGGCCCGTGTCTCGGCGTCGTGGTGCATCACGCCGATCGAGAACGCAAAATCGAACGAAGCCGGCTCGAGCGGCAATCGCTCTAAGTCGGCCTGCAAGAACTGCACGTTGGGGAGATGGCGGCAGAGTTGGACCGCCTTCTCGACGGCCGTGCTCATGTCGGCGCCAATGACGGTCGCGCCCGCCTCGCCGGCCACTTTGCTGTACCGTCCGCCGCCGCAGCCGGCGTCGAGCACCCGGCGGCCAAAGAACTCAGCGATCGAGAAGCCGGTCTTGGCCTGAAACGTGGCCCGGTCTTCCTCATCGTGGGCCACTTCGTATCGGTTCCATTGCAGACCGAAACTGGCCAGGTGCTCGTCCGAGACGAACCGCGGAATGTCGCCGGTTACCAGAAACGACGTTCCACAAGATTGGCAGTCGAGTGACGACCCGCGAGTGTTCTCGACGAGCGACTTGTGACAATTGGGACAGACAAGCTGTTCAATCATTTCGGCGTTCCAACGCATATCCAACGAGGGAATAGTGAATAGGGATTAGGGCTTAGGGGCCAAGACTCTCAACTCAGTCGGCTGACCGCTGAGAGCTTTCTACTTCGCGACCCGCTTGAGCACAATGAAGTAACCATCCGTCTCGTCGGGCAGTAATTCCCAACGTTGGGGGTGTTCGCGGAATTCAGGAACTTGGTCCGGCGATTTGATTTTGCTGTACCGGTGCTGCGTATCGATGACAATATAGTCTGTGTCCGGCGGGGCGCCAGGTTTTCCGTTGTTGACGGCTCGAGGGTAGTTGCTGTAATCGTAGGATCGTTCGTGATGTGTGAACCGCGGATGGACAAAATCGGTCGCGGCGACGCGGGCGTCGGGTCCAATGAGCTGGAAGACCTTCGTGAACAATTCGGCTCGTCTGCCGGGAACGTACAGATCTCGCCAATACCACTCGGATGAGGAATCCCAAAACGACAATCCCAGCGGACTGAGACTGGAAAAGAAGCCGGTCGCCAACGCCGAGGCGCAGACGAACCGGGCCGACCACAACCGGGCTGCGGCGCGGGCCTGCTGTGCGGTGGCCGCTTCAGAGAGATTTTCTCGATGCCGTTTGCCCGTGACGGCGACCCAAACGGCGCCGACGTTGCCCAGCCCGGCGGCCGCCGCCCAGCACAGAAGCGGCACCAGCGGCGCGTGGAAGTGATGATAGGGAATGATCGGCTGCCCAGACGCGGCGCCCGGACCGGTCGAAAACTCCAACAGGCAGAGAACGGCAAACAAGGGCGCCGCGGTCAGCAGGCGACCCGGCGCCAACAGCCCAAGACAACCGAGCGGCACCAGCAGCATGAGCGCGTAGATTGCCGAGCGGATGCTGAACAGTTTTCCGAGCACAAGGGCCGGTTGGGTCGCCAGGCTGCGGACAATGTCGCCTGGCGAATCACCGAGCTCCCCGAAATAGCGGACGTAATGCACGTCGGCCCCTTGCCGAAACGCGGGAATCACCATCACGATCACCGTCGCCAAGTACAGCAACCCGAACACGGCCAGACAAAGGCCAAATCGCCGCGATCGGCTTGATTCTGGCGATTTCCGGCACGCCATCCAGACGCCCAGCGGCACAATGATTGCCGCGTAATCTTCCTTGGCCGCCAGCGCCAACAACCCGAACACGCACATCGCACGGTAACGGCCGCGCTCCATTCTGTCGATCGCGAACAACATCGCCGGGACACCGAAACTCGTGGGACGAAACGTCTTCAAGTCAATCGCCACGTCGAGAAACTGCATCGGGAAATACAGCAGATAAGCAACGGCAAGCAACGCGGCGGCCCGATCGGAACCGGTGTGTCGGCGAGCCATCCAGAACAGGGGAACCGCGCCGGAAGCCAAGCAAAGCGATTCGCACAATTCCAGCAGCAAGTGTGACGGCCAGATCACGTACAGCGGAATCAGCAACAGGTGGATGACCTGAACGTGCTCGCCGAGAAACAGACCTTGATCCAAGTAGCTGCGAAATCCCTTGCCGTGTGTGAGGTTCCACAGATGCTCTTCGTACATGGCCGAATCGCCGTGCGGTACAAGCAGCCCGCGGTACAACTGCCAGTTCATCGCAGTGAACACGAGGACGTACAGCCCCGCGGCCACCCAGACGATGCCGGCAACCCGATAGCCCTCAGCAGTCCTCTGGGGTTGCTCGGACGAAGCGGACGGACGGGTCGACAATGCGGCGAAGGTTGCCAGCCAGCCGGCCAGCATCAGGGAGACCCAGAGATTCGGCGTAGCCAAGAGCAGCGACTCGATACTTTCCAGCCCGGTTGCGAAGGCGATCAACCGCAGGATTTCCCACGCGCCGGGCACGCACCACCACAACCAACCGCGAACTCCCCATGTGGCCAACGATCGCGACAGCGGTTGCTTCGTGCGTCCGGCAATGAAACTCGCCCCACCGATCCAGCACAGACAGGCAACGACCAACGTTGGGAGGAACAGATTCACCAGATCAAGATCAGCGACGAGCCGACCATCTTTCAGTTGCGACAGCGTGCCGCCCAGTGCTAAGACCGTTCGTTGCCAGAGTCCGCGACTCATCAGCGTGGTTGCCGTTGTCTCCGCTCCAAGCACCGTCTGCAGATTCAGCGCAACCGCCGCCGTTCCGAACAACAGACAGGCCGTTGCCCCGATGAGTCGATCGTTCGTTCTTGCCAGGCTCGCGTTCACGGCTCTTGGTGCTCTCTAGCCCGGATTATTCACAAAAGGTCTACCCACGGAGACACAGAGTAATGGAGATAAGGACTTACGGTCAAATCCCTGGGATTCCCAAAATCCCAGGGATTTGCATCTTGCCGAATTGCTCTCGACTCTCAACTCTCGACCCTGAAACAGCTTCTGCACGCCTCCGTGAACTCCGTGTCTCCGTGGTGAATAATCCGGACTAGCCGAATGCGTTTTTCAGCTTTCAGTTTCCCTCTTCTCTCATAACCCCTGCTTGCCAGGAAATCTACTCTGAGAGCTGAAAGCTGAAAGCTGATCGCTTTTCTTTCATTCTTCACAAATGGGCTGGACACAGATTCCGCGATTCACTATTAACCTGAGCCTCACACTTCTCTCTCCAAACAACAAGACCAACAAACCTCGGGTTACTCCTCAGGCGGAGGCACGGATGCCGCCGGAAGCGACAGACGGCTTGCGCGGGCTGATACTGCGCAATCGCGGGCTGATTTTCCCGGTGCTGATCGTCGCATCAGTACTGGTGATCGTGACGCCGCTGCCGCCGGTGTTGATGGACCTGCTGCTGGCGTCGAACATCACTGTGGCCGTGATGATTCTGCTGACGACGATCCACGTCCGCAGGCCGTTGGAATTCAGCGTGTTTCCGGCCATTCTGCTGGGCACGACGTTGGCTCGGCTGGTGCTGAACGTGGCGTCGACGCGGTTGATTCTCACGCGGGGGGCAAGCGACGGAACACGGGCCGCCGGTGGTGTGATTGAAGCGTTCGGAAAGTTTGTGGCCGGCGGCGAAGGCGAGGTCGTCGTCGGTCTGATCATCTTCAGCATCCTGATCGCCATTCAGTTTCTGGTGATCACGAAAGGGGCGACGCGCATCAGTGAAGTCGCCGCCCGGTTTGCGCTGGACGGAATGCCGGGCAAACAGATGGCCGTCGACGCCGACCTCAACGCCGGGGTGATCACACAACAGCAGGCCAAAACGCGCCGACAGGAGATTACACAGCAGGCCGACTTCTACGGAGCGATGGACGGTGCCAGCAAGTTCGTCCGCGGCGATGCCATTGCCAGCATTGTGATTACGCTGATCAACATCCTCGGCGGCTTCTACGTCGGCATGGTCAAGCACGGCATGGAGTTTTCCCGGGCGGTCGAAGTCTTCACGACGCTGACGATCGGTGACGGGTTGGTCACACAGGTGCCGGCATTTCTCATCTCACTGGCGGCCGGCCTGATCGTCACGCGGACCTCGTCCGACAGCAATCTTCCCAGCGACGTCATCACCCAGTTGTTCCGTCATCCGCAGGCGCTGTTTCTGGCCGGGGGGTTCCTGACGTCCTTAGCGTTCACCGGCCTTCCCGCGGCGCCGCTGCTCGGCCTGGGAGCGGGATGCGCTCTTGTCGGTCTGAATCTGCAGCGAGGGCGGAAGATTCAGCACACCATTCTGCGACAAGAAGAGGTAAGAAAGACACACGCTCGACCTGAGCCGAAACCCCAAGACAATCTCACCGTCGATCCGCTGGAGCTGGAACTGGGGGTGCGGTTGATTCGCCTGGCCGACCCGGCTGCGGGCGGCGATTTGCTCGGGCGGGTGACGCGGGTGCGTCACAAGATCGCACAGGAACTGGGGATCATTCTGCCGAAGGTCCGCATCCGCGACAACATTCGCCTCGACGCGCGTCACTACCAGATTAAGATCCGAGACGTTCCCGTCGCCTGGGGCGAAGCGTTTGCCGAAGGACTGTTGGCCATCGACACCGGCGCCACCACCGGCGATGTGCCGGGCATGGAGACCCTCGAGCCGGCGTTCGGTCGACCCGCCAAATGGATCGAAGAAGCGCATCGGGAACGGGCGGAGCTGATGGGGTACAGCGTCGTCGAGCCGTCGGCGGTCATCATCACCCATCTGACCGAAGTGGTTCGGGACCACAGTGCCGAGCTGCTGACTCGGCAGCAGGTTCACGAGCTGCTCGACAACTTGAAGGAGACGTCGCCCAAGGTGATCGACGAGTTGATTCCCAACCTGTTGCCGACGTCGCGGCTGCATCAGGTGTTGAGCAATCTGTTGCGCGAGCGCGTGCCGATCCGCGATTTGGAGACGATCCTCGAGTCGCTCGGCGATTACGCGGACCGCACCAAGGACATGGGCATTCTGACCGAGTATGTGCGGAACTCGCTCTCCCGGACCATCTGCCAGCAGTACCGCGACAAGGACCGTGTACTACACGTCGTCACGCTGGACCCGGCTCTGGAGGACGTGCTCTCGGCCGGTTTCGACTACGGCGAACGCGGCTTGATCGTCAAGCTGTCGCCGCAGGTGGCCGAGGCGGTCGTGCAGGGAGTCGCTCGACAACTGGAGCGCCTGGTCACTGCGGGGCATCCGCCGGTGGTGTGGTGCGGTCCTCAGGTGCGTGCCGGTTTGAAGCAGATCACGTCGTCGGCCCTGCCCAAGCTCGCCGTGTTGAGCATGAACGAAGTCACCCGCGATACCGAAGTGGAATCGGTGGGGCAGGTCGGAGCCGACATTCTGGAGGGGATGACAGCAGGAGCGGCGTAGGGTTGAGAAAAGTTCAAAAGTCAAAAAGTCAAAAAGTCTAAGAGCGTGTTTGAAAAGCTTCGTCTTAGTCCCGGAGGGACGTTAGATGGTAGCCCAGGGCGTGAGCCCTGCGGGCCGGGATCGAGTCTATTCTGCGCGAGCCCCAGCGGGGCGATAGAATGCTGTTGCGACGAACAGCCCAACAGGTTCGATCGCCCCGCTGGGGCTATACCGATGGGTGCCCGACAGACCCAGGGCTCACGCCCTGAGCTACCTCCTTCCGCCCCTGCCGGGGCTTTTCGAACACGCTCAAACACTGCAGGAGTCCAATGAAGCCTTTCACCTTAACTTTTCAACTCTTCAACTTTTCAACTTTTCAACTTTTCGACGGAAAGCCTCGCGGGAAGGAAAAACCGGAATGAGCAACGTGCGAACATTTCGAGCCGAATCCATGCAGGCGGCGCTGCAATTGGTTCGCAAGGAGTTGGGCGCCAACGCAGTGATTCTGCATACGCGGCACATTACGCATCGCAAGATCTTGCCGTGGAGTAAAGCGAAACAGGAAGTCGAAATCACGGCTGGTTTGAGGGCGGGTGCTCGTCCAGCGCCGAAACTCCTCCGCAACAAGCAACTCACGACTTCGCGCGCGGCGGCGCACGCAGACACAAAATCGGTCGAAGGTTCGGCCGCGACGACAAAACTTCCGACCGGTCGCCGACCGGTCAAGTCCGGCGTGATTTCGTCCGTAGCCGGCCGGCAACGTGATCGCCGGCCGGGGCGGACATCGGTACCGTCGCCGGCAAAGGGGAACACAGAAACCGCGACGGCTGCATCTCGGCCGCAATCGAATTCGACGATGCGCCGGCCCGCGGCGCCGAAGCAGCAGGCGAAACGGCGCGTCGGCGAAAGCGGTTCGACGGTGGCGCTGGGCCGTAGACTGGATTCAATTCAGAAAATGCTCGAACACCTGGGACGTAACCGCCACGCTGGTCGCAGCCAGGAGGTCTCGGGCGAACTGTTTCCTCTTTTCACCGAGTTGATCGACGCGGGAGTTGACGACGATTTGGCCCGTGATCTGATCGTTCGTCTCGCGCAGAACGGTACATCCTCGCAGTTGAAGGACGGCCGTGCTCGAAAGGCGCTGTTGACGGCGATGGTCGAATCGGAGATCCGTTGTTCGGCGCCGATCAAGCTGATCCGCGGCAAGCGGAGAGTCGTCGCACTGGTCGGTCCGACGGGAGTCGGCAAGACGACGACGCTTGCCAAGTTGGCGGCCAATTTCCGTCTGCAAGGCTGCGTGAAGATGGGTCTGGTGACCGTCGACACCTACCGCATTGCCGCCGTCGAGCAATTGCGCACCTATGCCGAAATCATCGACTCACCGATGAAGGTCGTCACCAGCCCGCAGGAAATGCGGCGGGCGCTGGACGAGTTGAGTGGTCTCGATCTGGTACTGATCGACACGGCCGGCCGCAACCCACGCGACAAACTGAAGATTTCTGAGCTCAAAAGCCTGCTGGCCGAGGCAGACGTCGATGAAGTGCACTTGGTTCTCAGTTTGACGGCCAGCCTGCCCGTCCTGCAGACGACCGTCGAGAATTTCGCCGCTGTAAAGACGACCTCGATGATCTTGACCAAACTCGACGAAGCCGCCGGCGCAGGGACACTGCTGAGCATCTCACGCAAAGTACCGTTGCCCATCAGCTACATGACAACCGGGCAGGACGTCCCCCACGACATCGAACCGGCCAGCGCCGCCCGGATCGCCCGGTTGATTCTCGGGCAGGAGAAAGCTGACCGCTGAAAGCTGAGCACATTATTCCACCATGCACGATCAAGCC
>CAZGYE010000081.1:0-18333 GCA_964530165.1 uncultured Planctomycetaceae bacterium | reverse complement strand
CTTTAGCTGACAAAGCAGCATGACGGTAACCGTTGAAGAAAAATGGGAGAGCCGGGAGACGACGCTCGGGGACGGGTCGTCGGTGGACCTCCTGTATATCATCCGCGGCACCGATGACGACGTCACCGCCCATGCCGATCTGCTGGCAACCGCGCCGGTGTTCTATGGCGGTCTCGTCCGCCAGTCGAGCCACATCGAGCGGATCGCCGAGGAGACCTGGGAAGGCACAGTCCGCTACGGGAAGCTCGAACCGCCCGAAACAGGCGATTCCTCGTTCTCGTTCGACACCGGCGGCGGGACACAGCACATCACGCAGTCGCTGGCGACCGTCGGCGCCTATGCGGCCTCCGGACCGGCACCCAACTTCGGTGGGGCGATCGGGGCCACCCGTGACAGCGTCGAAGGCGTGGACATCACGGTTCCCGTCTACAACTTCAGCGAGACGCATTCTATCGGCACGCTATTGGTCACAGCCGCGTACAAGGCGACGCTGTTCTATCTGACCGGCACGGTCAACAACGGCCCGTTCCGGGGTTTCGCTCAGGGCGAAGTGCTGTTCCTGGGAGCCAGCGGTTCCAAGCGCGGTCAGGAGGATTGGGAGATCACCTACCGTTTCGCCGCTGGCCCGAATGTGCTGGGGCTGGCCGTCGGCGAGATCACAGGGATCGCGAAGCGCGGCTGGGAATACCTCTGGGTCCGCTACGAGGACGCCGAGGACACGGCCGCCAAGGCGCTGGTGAAGCGGCCGGTCGCCGTCTACATCGAGCAGGTCTATCCGTGGGGAGATTTTGCCGGTCTGGGTATCGGAACATAGAGAAGGTCGAGAGACGAGAGTCCAGAGCAAGAAAACATGTTCTCTTGTGGTGCTGTATTCTTCCGGCTCTTGACTCCGGACTCTCGACTCTGGACTGACTATGGGCGACACATTCAAGAAAGTCCAGTCCGGTGATCCGCTCAGGATTCCGGCCGAGACGTTCAACACGTTCATCGACGCGGCCCGCGATTTCAAAGCGCGGCGGCAGTCGCGGACACGCGAATCCCGGTTCGACATCCGGCAGACCGGCATCATTCCGGTCAAAAACAACAGCGGGGCTGATCGGAACCGCTTCGATATCCTCGGGATCGACCGGCCGATCTTCACACCCGACGACAGCCTGACCAGCTTTCAGAATCAGGTCGCCCTGGTCGGTGTGACGCCGACGGAAGCCGACCATTTCGGCAAGTTCGTCGTGCTGCTCGAGCCGCTCCGTGCCGGCGCGATCGGGCAGGCCTGTGTCAGCGGTCTCTGTGTGGTGAGGCTCTGCGTGGAGGACGCCAGCCATAAATTCGCCGACGTGGACGACAGTAATCCCGCTGCCCTCCGTTCGGGAAGCGGCGGGGCGGCGTTCATCCTCTGGAAAGAGACCGCCGGCAGCGGCTACGGATACTGCGGCTACGGCTATGGATACGGTGGGCTGGTCTGGGCCGTCGTCCGGATCGGCAACCTGAGTGAGGTACCGGCGACCGATTGGGGCCTGATATGAACGAATCGGCACGCCGCGGGCGGTTGGTTCAGGAGACCGACCCACGATTCGAGACGGTCGATTCCGTACCGGAGAGACGCCCGGAACAGAACGTCGCTGACGTTCTGGCCGAACTGACCCGGCGCGGCATCCGGCTGGAGGCCCGCGGCGATCGGCTCGCCTTCTTCCCCCGCTCAGAGGTCTCTCCCGCGCTGCAGCAACGGCTCCGCCAAAACAAATCGGAACTGCTCGCTCTGCTGCGGAATCACCGGCCGATAGCGGGAGGCTATGGAGCGGTCGCCACGGACAACGGACAGCAGACGGCAAACCCGACGGTCTCCGTCATCATCACCTGCCACAACTACGGGCGCTATCTCGAAGCGGCCATTCTGAGTGTGCTGGCGCAGAGCCGGCCGGCTGATGAGATTCTGGTGGTCGATGACGCCAGCAGCGACGACACCCGGCAGATCGCCGAACGGTTCACTGTGGACGGCGTCGGTTATCTGCGGGTCGAGCATCACAACGTTCAGCCGACCCGCCGTGACGGGTTGCGGCAGACGACCGGCGAGATCCTGCTGTTTCTCGATGCCGACAACTACTTGGCGCGGAACTATCTTGAAGAGGGCCTGCGGGAATTCACCGGCCGCAATGTCGGCGTGGTCTATGCCGATCTGGTACCGTTCGGAGCCGATCCCGCTCCCCGGACGAACTTCCCCGACTACCGCCGCGGGCGGCTGATGCAGGATAACTTTGTTGATATGGCGGCGCTGATCCGCCGGGAAGCGCTCGAAATCGGGGATGTCTTCGCCGATCAAATCGATGATTTCCGGACGCCGGAAGATTATCTGTTGTTTCAGCGTTTAGCCCGTGACGGCTGGGAGTTCCGCAAACAGACCGCGGTACTGATGTACCGCACGCACGCGGCGCAGAAGACCGTCCGATCGCAGAGCGCCCGAGCCGAGGCGGGCTACTTCATCACGCACGGCCTGACCTTGCAGGAGATCACGCTCTTTATTCCGCTGGCCGGCCGCGCGGAAGCCTGGGACCGGCAGTCCCGGTTTCTGGAACGGCAGACCTGGCCCCATGACCAGATCCGGTTGATCCTCTGTGACACCGGCCAGCGGCCGGAATTCTCCCGTCGGGTGCGGGACTGGATCGCAGCCTGCGACTATCCCGACGTCCGCCATTTCGCGTTCAATGCGGCCCGCAAGGGGCTGGCCGATGAGAACCGCTACGATCAGGCGACCGAGCGGGAGGTGCAACTGGCGATGTGCCGCATCTACAACCGGCTGCGCTCGGCGCTGGAGACCGATTACTGCTGGATTCTGGAGGATGACATCATCCCACCGGACAACGTGTTGGAACGCTTGCTCAGGCACTTCAAAAGTAACGTCGCCTGTGTCAGTGCCCCATACCGTTCCCGCTGGGACCCGCACTACGTCGTGTGGGATGCCGATACCCGCACCGATCGCGGTCTCGACGTGCAGCGAGCCCGCCGCCCGGCCCCGCAGGAGGATCAGCTGACCGAGATCCGCGGTTCGGGATTCGGCTGTCTGGTCATCCGCTCGGAACTGATCCAGAACCACATCTTCACCGTGCCACGGGGGCAGACCTATTATGATCTCTGGTTCTTCCGCACGCTGGGCGAGCAGTGGAAACGGCTGTGCGACTGGACCTGCGAGTGCGCGCATCTCGGGTGGAAAGGGCATGGGGCGAAGTCATGAACGACACCTGCAGAAACCCAAAACCAACCGTGTCAATTTGGACCGATTGAGCGCTCGCAACAGCCGATAACCCAGGCCGCAAGAGAGTCAGAGAGTACCGAGAGTTTTGGCCGAATTGGGGGCGGCGGGTTGGCGTTCGGGTGACCGGAAGGACACGCGCAACTGGCCGAGAGTGAGACTTTGAGACTCGTCAGAGAAATTTCACGAAACGTAACTTATTGCGAGAATTGGCGATAAGACGCAGAAAGGCCGACACCCGCGGGCATCGGCCTTTTCTATAACTTGGCGGTCTTTCAGTTTCGCAACTGGAAAAACAAGTGGCGGGGACAGGATTCGAACCTGTGACCTCGAGGTTATGAGCCTCGCGAGCTACCGGGCTGCTCCACCCCGCGTCATGGTCGCGCACATTCATCGCCGCGTACCCTCTATTATATCGAAAATGCCCGGTCCGTCGAGTACCTGGTGAGCGTTTTCTCCAAGATTATCCGAAACAATGACACGAAGAAGCACGGAATCCCACGCGAAGCCGGCTGTTTGACCATCACGCGCGGACCGATAGCGACGAACCGGCTATCAGGAGCCACGACAAATCCCCAAGGCTGCAGATAAAGTTCGGCTGAGTTTTTTACCTTACGCCATCCCAGCGTGCTTTCAATTCAGTTGACTGATTGCAACAGGAACCCGTCCTTCAGGTGAAAGATGGAAAGTTTCAGACGGAGCTTTACAATGTGAGGAAGATGTCAATCAAAAGGAGGCACGGAAACAATGCGAACTGACAAGCAAACCGACCTGCGGAGTTGGAGAGCTGCGCTGTGCGCGATACTGACGGTGTGTGCCGTTCTGACCGGCGCCGCACGGGCGGACGCGGGGCGCGAGCCGCAGGTTTTGGCAAGAGAGATCCTCGACGCAACCGGCGTGACAGGCGGGCTGATTGTGCATTTCGGTTGTGGTAACGGGGAATTGACCGCCGCATTGCGAGCCAGCGACAGTTATGTGGTGCACGGTCTGGATGCCGATGCGGGCAACGTCGAGAAGGCACGTGAACGCATCCGGGCGACTGGTCTGTACGGCAAGGTTTCGGCGGAGCGTTGGCGTGGCGATGGCCTGCCGTATATCGACAATCTCGTGAATCTCTTCGTGTGCGAAGATTCGCCCGGCTTGCCGATGCCGGAAGTTCTCCGCGTGTTGGCACCCGGCGGCGTGGCGTATATTCGAGAAGCGGGCAAGTGGACGAAGACCGTCAAGCCTCGGCCCGAAGGGATCGACGACTGGACGCATTCGTTCTATGACGCCAGCAACAACGCAGTTTCCAACGACACGGTGGTCGCCCCTCCGTATCATATGCAGTGGGTTGCAGGGCCTCGGCACACGAGGAGCCACGGACACGCCAGCGTCAGCGCAGTGGTGTCGGCGGCGGGCCGGCTGTTCATCATTGTGGACGAGGCCCCGGCCGCTTCGACGACCTTGCCATCCCAGTGGTTCGTGCTGGCACGAGACGCGTTCAGCGGAGTGCCGCTCTGGAAACGGCGGATCCCACGATGGGACGCCCACCCCGCAGGGCTTTACAAGAGTCCGCCTGAGATCTCACGGCGGTTGGTGGCGTCGGGCCAGCGGCTTTACGTGACGCTCGGTGCGCGTGCACCGGTCACCGCGCTCGACGCGGCCACGGGCCGGACGGTCATGACCTACAAAGGCACGGAGGGCACCGGCGAGATTTTGTACCACAACGGACGGCTCTTCCTGGTGGCCGCGGGACCGGTGGCGCGACGCGGGGGCACACTACTGGAGCCGGTGCTCCCGCCAGGGGCTGCGATCACGGTTCTCGATGCCGTCACCGGTCGTCTTGTGTGGAAGAAGCCCGGGGCTCACGCTTTGTCCGGAACCCTGGCCGTTGGCTCCGGGCGCGTGTTCTACGTGGACAGACAAGCGGTCGTTTGCCTGGACGCGGAAACGGGGCAGGAAGTCTGGCGGACCGAGTATGCAGGACCGCGGAAGCGCTTCGTCTGGCGGGCCCCGACTCTGGTCGTCTCTGACAACGTTGTGTTGTGTGCCGACCGTCGGCAGACGCCAGCGTCCAACGTGGACGAAGCCACGGGCAGGCGACTCCCGCAGTGGCTGGCCAATGCCAGTGCGCCCGGGGACCTCACGGCCTACTCGGCGGACATCGGCAAGAAGTTGTGGAGCTGCAAATGCGCTGAATCGTACTACACGCCCGTTGATGTGTTCGTGAACAATGGGTTGGTATGGGTCGGGCAGAGCCGGTCGCGGCAGGGACCGGATTATACAGTGGCACGCGACGTGCTCACCGGCAAAATTCAACACCGGATCAATACCGACAGGGCCTTCCAGACCACCATGCCCCATCACCGCTGTCACCGGGATCGGGCAACCAGTCGCTACCTCGTGACCGGCCGCACCGGCGTGGAGTTCATCGATTTTCAGACGGGTGAGTCCTTCCGGCACCATTGGATCCGCGGCGTCTGCCGATTCGGGGTGATTCCCTGCAACGGATTACTGTACACGCCGCCGCATTCCTGTGCGTGCTTCATCGAGGCGAAACTGATCGGCTTCAACGCCCTTGCACCTGCCTCATCCACTCGGAAACTCCCAGAGACAATCCCCGAAGACGGCCGGCTTGAACGCGGCCCGGCCTACACGATCGCGGAGTCCGCGGTTCCGGATGAAGCACCGGCTGCCACGGCTTCGACGCCTGTTGCCCCAAGCGATTGGCCGACCTACCGTCACGACCCGGCTCGCACCGGTGGCACGGACTCGGCTGTTCCCGCTCACCTGATGCAGCTTTGGCAGCGGGAGTTGGGCGGTCGGATCAGCAGTCCCGTGATCGCCGATGGCAGACTCTTCGTCGCGTCCGTTGACACGCACACGGTCCATGCCCTGGATGCCACGCGGGGCACCCCGTTGTGGCAATACACGGCCGGGGGCCGAATCGACTCGCCGCCGACCGTCTCGAAAGGGCTGGCCGTGTTCGGCTCCACGGACGGCTGGGTGTATTGTCTCCGTGCCGCTGACGGCAAGCTCGTGTGGCGGCGTCGTGCCGCACCGATCGACCAACGCCTGATAGCGTTCGGGCAACTGGAGTCCCCGTGGCCGGTGCACGGGAGCGTGCTGGTGAACGACAGCGTCGTCTACTGCGCGGCGGGCAGATCCTCGTACCTCGACTCCGGCATCTACCTCTCCCGGCTCGATCTGAGAACCGGTAGGAAACTTGCCGAAAAACGGCTCTACAGCCGAGCGCCGAAGACCGGTGAGCAGCCCGAAGAACCGATCATCTTCGAGATGCCCGGCGCACTGCCGGATGTCCTGTCGAGTGATGGCGAGCTCGTTTACATGCGACGCCTCGGCTTCGATCCCGGCAGCCTGCAGACGCGGAAACCGAAACGGCACCTGTACAGTCCGGCGGGATTCCTGAACGACGACTGGTGGCACCGGACCTATTGGATTTTCGGCGGGCACTTCTACAGCGGCTACATCGGCTGGCGCTTCGCTGGGCGCGAGGCGCCCGCCGGCCGGTTGCTCGTGCTCGACGACACCACCATCTACGGATTCGCACGCGAGCCTTCACGCCCTCGCAGCGCCGGGGCGCAACCATACCACCTGTTCGCCACCGACAGGAAGAACCTGCCCGAGATAGAACCACCTGATTACGCCCGCGCCAACCGCGACTACCCTCGAACAGGTCCGCGCAAGTTCAAGGTGAAATTCCGATGGACCGCCAACGTACCGATTCTCGTGCGAGCGATGCTGCTGGCAGACGACCGACTGGTTGTGGCTGGGCTGCCTGAGAACGCGATGCGCTCAGCGCCGGCCTTTGAGGGGAAGCAAGGCGGGGGGCTCTGTGTGGTGTCGGCGGCGACTGGGAAGATACTGAAGGACTACAAACTTGACTTCCCGCCCGCGTTCGACGCACTGGCCGCCGCAAACGGACGGTTGTATCTGACGACCCAGAATGGCCAGGTGCTATGTCTCGGCGACGGCCAGTCGGTTCAAGGGGCCAAAGAACTCGTGCCCTTGGATGGGCGCTCCAGCAACGTGACAAGTCGTTCGCCGGATGGTCACGTGATTCCCGATACGAATTGAGCTGAATAGACGGCCGCCATGATTCTCGATTGACAGTATGGCAAAGGAATCCCATGTCCACGTTCACACGATTCGCTTCGAATCACGGACGATCAACGCAGTGGAGGTTCAAAAATGTCGAAGAGCTTGACAGTCACCTTGCCGTCTCCGACGGTGATCAGCTCAAGAACATGCGCTTGATTCGGCAGGGCTTGGAAGAGATTGATGCGGAATTCACCGCCTTTGCCGCGAAAATCGATCATCGGTTTGCAGGCACGATAGACGTGAAATGTATAGGCGTCGCCTGTCTTGTTGAGAATCTTGCCATCCCACGGGTGCAGAAATGGGACGCACCCCGCCCCGTGGCGCCAGAGTTCCGGGGGAATGCCGATCTGACTACTGTTGCTGAGAAACGGCTTCAACATGTGCCCCCTGCCGTCGGCCCCCGTGACGCTGCCCGTTAGTTCGTAGTTTCCTTCGTCGTCGGTCACCAGGATTGTCCAGGTTTGTGGAACAAGATTCCCGCGAAGAGCAATGCCGTGAGGGCCGATGTCCCTGACCGAGCCTCGCTTCGGACGGGCATTGTTGGCACCGGAGACGATCGGACCGGCAAGAAAACAGGGGACCTTTTCCGCGGGCAGGCCATCCAGCATGATTCGGGCCTTGCCGCCGTCCGGCGACTCGACACCGATCAGATCGATCCGATTGCCTGTGAAACGAACCTTGATCCGGCTACCCGAAGCGGTGGCACTGGCCACGCCCTCCCGCACGGTCCAATTCGGGCCTGAAATCGTCGCACTTTCCTTGCCGGAGACCACCTCGCTTCGCGTCACGCTCAGGCGGCGTTCCCGGCTGTCGGGGGCATACGCATAGGCATCTCTGGCGGCAAAATGGCGAACGATGTTCTCGTTGATCACGAGTGCTCCATACTTGGATTGATGCACTCCGTCTTGAAGCAGACCACGTTCGGGATCCACTTCAACCTTCATGTCGTGGTCGCGCAGATACTTCGCCCATTCCTTGCGGTTTTCCACGAACTCCACGCCGTACTTTTCACAAATCCGGCGCATCTGGGGAATATCCGCAAAATTCGTGGCGTCTTCATCCTTTCCCCAATACTTGACGTCATCAGCTTTCCAGTGGACGCTCGCCACGATAATGTCGGCGGTCGTGTACCTGCGAAACGTCTGAAAGATCTTTTCCAGATCGCTCTCGAGTCCAATGCCGTACAGGAGAACCAAGTCTGGTTGTTCGGGAACAACCACGTGCTTCGCCCAGCCGAGCACATAACGCCAGGGCACCGATGAGCCAACGTGTTTCTTGTAGATAATCGGAGGGGCATGTGGAAAGCGTTGCCGCAGATGACACGCCAAAACGGTGCCATCTCCCAGAAAATTGAGATAGCTTGGCCCGATGCCCCAAATCAGAAACGGCCGTTCGGGAGTAATGCCGTGGGTGAGCTTGCGAATACTCAGCGCCAGATTCCGCCCGTCATCCGGTCGAGGGGACAAATCCCTTTCAGGATATTTGGCCCGCCATCTCCAGAATCCCCGATCCACTTTGACCGCTGCCGCCCGCAGTCGTTCGGGAAGCGGTGGCAGCGTCGTGGTCCGCATCCCATCAATCAGCAAAGTGATGTCGACCGCACCGGGGGGCAGCTCGAAATTCAGACAGATGGTTGTCACGTCTCCTCGGTCGTAGAGGCCGGCCTGATTCGGGGTGGCTTTATCGAGGACGCGCACGTTGGTGAGATCAACCACGGTCCGTTGCCACTGACCCGGCGCGGACATGTCAATTTCATCGAGCCAATCGGCAATGGCGAGTTTCTTGAACCCCGGACTGCAAAAGTACGCATTGCGCGCCTTCAAACCCGATCCCTCGACGACTTTCAGCCACAGCTCGACCGCCTCGGCCTGGGACAAGTCCAGCGGCTTCGGTAACGCCAAACGCAATTCGACCAAGTCTTTGGGACGTTTCGCCCCCACCTGCATGTGGACTTGCATGCTGAATTCGCCCGTGACTCTGTCGTCCTTGTTCGGCGTGAAGGTGTATTTCTGCAGGATGTTTTCGTCCTGCCAGTAGCTCTGTGTCGTCCAGGCGGACTCACCTTCAGACCAATCCGACACGATCTGCGCTCCCGTCGAACTCACGGCCCCCACACAGATGCCGCATACGATCCCCAACTCAATCCCACGTCCAAACATGATCTTTCTCCGTACATTTTCGAGTCAGCATAACATCTTCCTTGAGGAGATTCTCTTCCGGCTGAAAAGACGTCCCAAACAGAAACAACTTGTGCTATTCGACACCGGAGCTTCTGCGCGATGTTCACTGTGGGAGTTTTCTCGCCACGGCTTTCGCTGACCCTGTTGTCGCCTTATCATACTGATTGCGGAGCACAAATTCAGACGTTTCGCCCCGCAAGGAAATGGCTCTGAAAAACCGCAGAACGAATGGGACTGGCAATGAACACACCGTCAATGCGAGATGCTCTTCGTGGCCGCCTTGTGGCCTTGGCAATCATCATTGCGATTCTCTGGGTACACGGCGCCGGAGTCCGCAGTTCGAGCTTGCCGGCCGCAATCAAAGGCGCGCAGGCCGGAATGCTGTCGCTGGACATCAACGCGCATGGCATCCCCAACGGCAAGCCTGCCGAGTTCTACCGGGAGTTGAGCGAGGGGCCTCTCAAGAACTACCGCTACGCCGGCCGCGAGAGTCGCGAGACGAGCTACTTCCGGGGGATGTTCTTGCGACTGGTGCGGGCCATCGACTTTCTGACATCGCGGCCGGAATGGGACGGAAAAGTGCTGGCCGTGATCGGACACAGCCAGGGAGGCGGTCAGTCGCTGGTGGCTGGCGGTTTGGACGACCGCGTGACGATCATCGCCGCTGGCGTGCCGGCGATCTGCGACCACAGCGGCCAAGCGGCAGGCCGCGTCAACGGCTGGCCCAAACTGGTTCCTACCGACGACGACGGCAAACCCGATCCCAAGATTCTGCAGGCTTCTCGATACGTCGATGCAGTGAACTTCGCCAGCCGCTGCCGCGCCGATGCTATCATGAGTGTTGGTTTCATCGATTCTGTCTGTCCACCGTCAAGTTGCTACGCGGCCTACAACAACCTGAAAGGCAAAAAACAGATCATCAACGAGCCGCTCATGGGTCACGCCGCGCCGCGACACATTCAAGACGCTTTCTCCGCACGAATTCTGCAGCACGTCGAGCAGAAAAAGGGGACGAAGAAGGCACGGAAGTCCGGCCCCCATGCCGACACGACACTCGTGCATTCGCTGGGCAAGGCCTTTGCCTGCGCCGACTATGGCGGCAACAAGGTCTGTCTCGTCGACGAGCGGGGCCGGATCACTTGGCAAATGCCGGCCAAGCGACCCCAGGACGTCTGGGTCCTGCCCAACGGCAACATCCTCTTTTCGCATCTCAAGGGGGCCATCGAGGTCACCCGCGACAAGAAGATCGTCTGGGAGTTCAAGACGTCTGGCAGCAATGAAATCCAAGCCTGTCAGCCGCTGCCCGATGGAAAGGTGATGGTCGCCGAGTCGGGCCCCATGCGGATCATCGAGATCGATCGCGATGGGGGGATCACCCGAGAGGTGAAGCTGACGACCCAGTGCAAGCGGCCCCATGGTCAAATGCGCTGTGCTCGAAAGATTGCCAGCGGCAATTACATTGTTGGGCAGTACTCGGACAACGTCGTTCGTGAGTATGATCCGTCGGGCAAGATCGTCCGCGAGATCCCCCAACGCATGGCTTTCAGCGGAATCCGGCTTCCCAACGGCAATACGCTCGTGGCGGCGGGCGACGCTCATCGAATCATCGAGGTCGACGAGAACAACAAGGTCGTCTGGGAGATCAAGGAAAACGATTTACCGGGAAATCCTTTGAGATTCATCGCCGGTATGCAACGTCTGCCCAACGGCAACACACTGGTCTGCAACTGGGGCGGGCATGGACACGTCGGCGAACAGCCGCAGATCTTCGAGGTGACCCGCGACAAGAAAGTGGTCGGAGAGATTCTTGACTTCAAACAGTTCGGCACGTTGAGTGGCGTATTTCTTCTAGGACTCGAAAGCGATGCCACCAACTTCGAAGTCCACAGATGAGCCAACGAGCCTTTGCAGAACGCGCGAAGGCCCTGCACGCCGTGGGAACAAAGTCATGCCAAGTGTCGACCGATGCAGCAATGCATCACAGTTCGAGGTGCGGCGGTTCGAGCGTCTCGCGCTTGGCGTTGGCGCGAAGAGTCAAAAAAGTCAGCCGTGTGTTTCGGTCTGCAAAACGCGAGGTTTCTTGAGGGAGGAAAACGGACAGCATCGGGAAAGAATCGGGCGAAGTCAACCGGCCGAGATTGGCGTTTTCGGTTCGTCGGAAGTTGTTGAGCGGCAGCGTGTTGTCGTTCGGCGGAGTTTTTTGACTGCACGGGGCAGGACGAGGGTCCTACTGAGCCGTCATCGTGCATGAAAGCCCACGGGTAGCAACCCGTGGGTCCCGCCGGTTGCCACCGGCGGGCTTTGTCTTACTTCTCTCCCAAGCAAATCAGACTGCCGGCGGCGGTCGAGACGAACAGCCGGCCGTCGGCCACAGCCATGCCGTCCCACAAGGGTGAGGGAAGGTCGGCTTTGGCGAGCACGCTGCCGTCGGTCGTGGAGAGGACTTGCAGTTCTCCACCGGACCCGGCCAGGAACAGCTTTTCGCCCGCGAGGACCATGGCGTCGATCGTTTGGTTGTTCTGTTTGGCGTCGAACACGTCAACCGACCATTTTGCTTTCTCGGCCAGCCGCTGGCTGCGCCAGGCCACTTTGTTCTGTCGGTCGGCCTGGCCCGCTGCCCAGCCGGTCATCCATTTGGTGTCGAACGTCTCGCCGCCCTCCAGATTGAAATCGCGCCGATAGACGGTTCGCATTCCCTGCATCGATCCCAAAAGCAGGTTGTCTCGAAAAACGACCAACGACCGTCTCGGCGTGAAGGAGCCGATCCGCTTTTGGTGACGCGGCGCGTACGACCAACTCCCTTGCGGAACCATGGCGGCGGCCCGGCCCGTGTTGAGCTTCGCAAAAGCGCCCCAACGGTCCAGAGACATCTTGCCGGTCGCGCGATCGAACACCCAACGCGACATGGCCACGCCGTCGCCTTGCCGATGCAGCAAGTCAAAGTTGTCGAACTCCAGACCGGAAGATTCGTAAAAGCCCTGCTGGGGAACTGTGTTCAGACGCTCGACCCAGCGGATCGTGCCGGTGGATGGTTTGACCGCAAAGATCAAGATGCCGCCGTCGGCAAACGACTGCCGGCCTGCGGCAAAGAAGGCCGTCCCGTCGACCACGAGCACGCTGCCGGGGACCGGATGGGGCGATTCGAGTTGGCCGTAAGCGACGATCCGTTCATCGAGCGGCGCGGCACGCAGCTTCCAAACAACTCGGCCGTCGTCGGCGCGCAGGCAATAGACCCACCCGCTCTTGGAGCCGAACAGACAGAGACCGCGATGAATGGTCGGCGGGGTGTCGACGCGTCCGTTGGCCGTGAACCGCCAGCGGATTTCTCCGGACGCGGCGTCCAGCGCCATCACTTCGTGGGCGTCCGGCCGGGCGATGTATGTCATTCCGCCGGCGATGACGGGACTGGTGATCGGGCCTTTGACGAAAGGGTTCTCGCGCCAGTCTTGGGCGATCGGTCCTTCGGTTCGGCTGCCGGCGAGATCAACCGACCACAACGTATTCAGTTCCGACGGTCCCGCAACGGTGGTGCTGCCGCTGCGCCAGGCGTCGTGACGGTAGCAGGGCCAAGAAGATTCCTCGTCGGCGGGCGCGTCGTCGGCAGGTGGATCGACGCCCGTTTCGAGAAAGAATTTGAGATCCTCGACTTTCTTGTTCCCCACACTGCCCTCAGGCCGCTGCGGGGCAAGGGCCGCGTATCCGCGAAGCATGGGCCAACAGACACAGTGCTTGGGCGTCACGTAGATCAGCCCATTGGCCGGCACCCATCCGCCCGAGCTGCTGCACGCCGCCTTGGTGATGCGGTTCGCATCGAGTCGGCCGGTGTTCAGGTCCGTGAGGTTCAGCTCGCCGGCAAGCAGATACCGGGGAGTGGCCACCGGGGGGAAGCAATGGGTCAGTCCCGCTGCGAACGTCTTCTGGACCTGGCCGGTCAGGACGTCGAGAGCCGAGCACTGGATGGGCCGTTTCTTCTCTTCTGCGTCTCTGCCGCCGTGCAGGATCCACAAACGATCACCCAGAAACATGGCCCGTGCTTGTCTTCTGTGGTTCATGCCGGGCAGGAAATCGCGTTCCCACTGCAGTTTTCCGTCGGCGGCTGAGACGACGTGCATCGAGTTGCCGGGACCGTCATTGTTGAAGCTTGAGATTTCGTAGGCCAGCATGTTCTGGTGATAGACGCAGCGACTGACTTTCGACGCCCAGGGGAAGTCGTCCCGTTTCCAGCGGACCTTGCCGGTGGCCTTCTCGAGCACGAGGAGTTCGCTCTTTTCTCCGCGCCGCGCGCTTCCTTGAATCAGACCGACGTACGCGTCGCCGGCGACCACGTGTCGCGGATCGGATGCCTTGTGGTTCCAGAGCAGTCGTCCGGTCTCGGCGTCCAGCGCCCGGAGCGAAGTCTCATCGGCGACGATCAGGACGCCGTCGTCGTGCAGCAGCAGCCGCGGCCGTCCGGCTTCTGTGTACTCGCGGATTGTGTTCCCCGCTCGGGAGTCCAGGGCCAGCAGCTTGCCTTGGGTGACGGCAAACAAGACCTTGCCGGCCGAGACCGGAGACGGCATGTTCCCCGGCAGGTTCTTCATGACGAAGCGGCCGTCGGCCGATGGGCTCACCAGATCACGGTTCCAAAGTCGCAAGCCGTTGAACCCGTCCCGGGCGAGCACTCCGGCGTAGAAGTTGCGGCCGGCGGTGGTCACCATGCCCCGCACCTCCGACTGGGCGGCGACGACCCAGCGGACGCGGCGCGGCGGGCCGACGGCCGTGTCGCCGGAGACCGCATTGCCCGAGGCCGAGTGACGCGGGTGTGACCACTGGTCCATCTCGGCCGGCCAGGGCTTCTTGCCCCTCAGCCATTTTCGCCCGGTTTGAATTTCTTGCACGTTCGCCAGACCCGCCGCGTCCAGCCCGTTGGCAGACATCGCGTCCGGCGCGGCCAACACGACTCCGTTCGGACACAGCACTCGCTTGATTTCGTCTGGCGAGACTCCCGACTTCGGTTTGCGAAGAATCACCAGCAGGTTGACCAGATTCTCGGTGTAGGGCAGCTTGCCGCCCGCATCCAGCCGATCGACCGATACCAGCCCGTAAAGCCCTTGCGAGCTTAACCGGCGCCGCGCTTCCTCGACCCGCTTTGTATCCCCATCCAGCACGTGAACGAGAAACCGGCCGGTTCCGGCCAGATCGGCAACGAACGAGGTGTCTCCGCCTCCGATTTGAACACACAACCCCCCAGAGACACCGGCGGCTGCGGCCGTCTCGCCGGCTGACTTAGCGGCTTGGGCGCAAATCCCGAATGTTTGACCGCCGGCAAACAGGGCGAACAAAACCAGCGCAATCAACGACCGTCGCTTGAAGGCGTCCACGATGTTCATGGCAGTGTCCTGTCCTCTGGTAGCAAGAAACGAGAATTCCCATCAGCCATTGTGGGCCGAGCAAGCGACGACCGTCAAGACAACGGCTCGAACAGACGTGTGATCTCGTCACGCGCCGGATGCGGCAGCGGACGCAAACCGCCGTCGGCGGCGTGCAGCGAACAGCCGTCGGCGGCCGGGACGACGGTTCCGATGACGCTGGCCGCAATTCCCCCGGACTTCAAGCGGTCGAGGATCGCCGCTGCGAGATCCGCGTCCGCGGCGATCAGCAGCGAGCCGGAACCGATCAGCCCGAGCGGATCCAGACCGAAATGCCGGCAGAGCAGCCGGCATTCGTCGAGGATGGGCAGATTATTGTCCTCGATCAGCACGCCCACGTCGGCGGCCTGCGACAACTCCCACAGACCGGTTGCGACCCCGCCTTCGGTGGGATCGTGCAGCGCGTGCACCCCGCCAACTTCCAGCGCGAGCCGGGCGTCTTTCACCACGCTGATTCCCGGCTCATGCAGGAAGTTGGCGTATCGCTGGATCTCGGATTCGGAGAGGACGTCACGGAGCTCGTCGGATTTCTCGCGGGCGATGAGCGCTGTGCCTTCAACCGCAATTCCCTTCGTCAGAATCAGCGCATCGCCTACCTGCGCTCCACTGGTGGTCACGGTGCCGTCCGGTGCGACTTCGCCCAGCATCTGGCCGACGATGATGGGCCGGTCGAGCCCGTGGGTGATCTCGGTGTGTCCGCCGCACAAGCAGACGCCCAGTTGCCGGCAGGCGCTGGAAAGATCCGCGAAGATCCTCTCGACCCGTGTGGACGTGGTGCCGTGTTCGGGAAGCAGCAAAGTCGCCAGATACCAGCGGGGCACGGCGCCGCAGCAGGCCACGTCGTTGGCGTTCACGTTGACGGCGTACCACCCGATTTCGTCGGTGGCAAAGGTGATCGGGTCGGTTTTTGCGACGAGATAGCGATCCCCCATGTCGATGACGGCTGCATCCTCACCCAGACGCGGTCCGAGGATGACCCGCGGATCGGTCGTGACATACCGTTCCAACAGACCCTGGAGCAGTTCCGCGGGGAGTTTGCCGATGGGAATCGATGCCATGGAAGGAAAAGCCATAGAAGGGAAAAGTAAAAAGGCAAAAGGAAAAAGTGAAAGACTGGATTGCAGAGGCCCTCACAAAAATCGCGGATCTCTCGTTTGCGGCGTTTCGGCTCTCACTTTCCGCTTGCTGATTCTGAAATCCCGAGGTTCTTATTCACCGGGGCCAAGGGCTTCCCGGTCTCAGCCCCACAGACACCAAGCAACGACGGTCGTCAGGGCCAAGGCGGCCGCTAGGACGATCAACCAACTCGGTCGGCGCAGACCGAATCGGCGCCGAGAGGCGTCGGGTTTCTCGTCGATGCGAAAATGGTGTTCGCCTGCGATCGTCAGCCGATCGCCCGCACACAACAATTGGGCGCTGACCGGGACGCCGTTGACCTGCACGCCGTTCTTGCTGTTCAGATCGATGATCCGCCACCAGCTTCCCTCGAACCGCAATTCGCAATGCCGACTCGAAACCGGCCCGGAATCGATTCGCACGTCGCAATCCATGTGCCGACCGATCACCACACGCGACTTGTTGAGCGGAATGGCTTCGCCGCCGTCCAGCGGCACCAGCCAGGCATGAGGAGCGGCGGGGGCGGCCCCATCACCGGCCGGCTGCTCGGAAACCGCGTCTTCCGATTCGCCGTCGTACAACGTGTCGAAGGGGTCGACCAAAGGGATGCTCCCCATGGCGGTGCGCATAGGCTCGGTGTCTCGCTGCACACCGGTATCGATTGTTGCAGCGGTCTCGTGATCCGGTTTGGAAGTTTCGACGCCGCCAGACTCGGCATCTGGAACGGCGGCTTTCTGGCGCTGCTGCTGCTTCGCGGCGACAATTCGCTGTTTTGCCTCCTCCGCCCGCGTCTTCAGCAGAGCTTGAAAGTCGAACGACACGGGCCCTCGGCGCGCAAACGGCTTCAACGACTGCGAAACGTCGCTTGCGGTCTGAAATCGCTTGGCGGGATCCTTGGCCATCATCTTGGCGATGATGGCTTCCACTTCTTCGGGCAAATCGGGGACAAACTCCCGCACGGGGCGCGGCCGTCTCGTTTGGTGCCCCTGCATCTTCTCTCGATTTGTGCTGCCGGAAAACGGATACCGGTTTGTCAACGCCACGTACATGGTGCAGCCGAGACTGTAGATGTCAGCCCGGCTGTCGACGGCGGAACTGTCGGTCCATTGTTCGGGCGGCATGTAGTCGGCCGAACCCAAACAGTCGTGTCCGAAGATCATCGCCAGCGAGAACTCGTCCTCTTCGGCGTGCTCGAACAACGACAATCCGAAATCGAGCAGCTTGACCGTTCCGTCGTTCTGGATCAGAAAATTCTCCGCCTTGATGTCGCGGTGAACCAGCCCGGCTTCGTGAGCGTGATGCAGCCCGGCGGCCGCCTGACAGATAAAATCGCAGGCCTGCCGCCACGGAATCTTACCCTGCTGGACGATCAACTCGTGCAAACCGATGCCTTCGATCAACTCCATGATGACGTAGTACACGTCGTATGCGCCTTCGGCGAGGTCGATCTTGTGGGTCTTGACGATGTTGGGATGGTCGAGCCGGACGGCCGCTTCCAGCTTCAGCCGAGCCAACATGCCCGCATCGTGCTTGTGGCGATCGGAGAGGACCTTGAAGGCGACTTTCTCGCGCGTCTGAACGTCTTCGGCTAGATACAGCCAGCCCATGCCGCCGGTGCCGAGGATCTCCAGAAGTTTGTACTGACCGATCACGAAGCCCCGCGACCGCCCCTGCAACAACCGCTCGGCCTGGAATCGCGTCAGCAACTGCTGGTCGACGAACGCCGCGGCAACGTCCGCCGCGGTCGCCGTCTCGTCAACGACGCAGCTCTGAACGGCGGAATCGATTTCCGGCTGCGAGAGCAGTTGGCTCTTGGCGAGCAAGCTCAAGAATTCGTCGACGACTGGTTGCATTGTCGATCCACGTACCGCGATGAATATCGCAGCCAGATTACCGGCGACTTCGCCCAGCATTTCAACTTCGATCCCATCGAAGAGTAGGGTCAAGCCGCATTACTGATAGCGTACCCGAAATTCATTGTATTTTCCACAACACAGAGCGTCCAACGCTCGTCGAATCTCAAACGGCGGGTTCTGGTGTTCGTAGTGACCCGATTCATCGGGTCTGAACGGTTCAGGACCGCATGAATGCGGCCACTACGAACCCGTCAATCCAAGAATGTGACTCGGTGGGGCCTGGACAACGTCGTTAAGGAGTTGCCGTCAGGTGACGTCGAGCGGTTTTCAAAGTACAATGGCGGTTTGTCAACTTTGAGATGACGGGTCTAGTTGAGTGTGGGGCAGGCTTTCCAGCCTGCCACGACCAATCGGCAGGCTGGAAA
>CAZGYE010000080.1:0-18859 GCA_964530165.1 uncultured Planctomycetaceae bacterium | reverse complement strand
CACCCGAAAGATGGCGCTGGAGCTGTTGCTTTCCGATCATGCAGGCGACTGCATCGCGCCGTGCCACGCCACGTGTCCGGCCGGTCTGGACATCCCGGGGTTCGCGTATCAGCTTGCCACGGGGGAGCGTCTCCAGGCGATGCAGGTGATCTCCCAACGTCTGGCGCTGCCGCGCGCCTTGGGACAAGTCTGTCCGCGATTGTGCGAGGAGCACTGCCGGCGAGGCGAACTGGACGAGAGCCTCTCGATCGGTGCGTTGCACCGGTTCGTCGCCGAAGACGACCTGGCTTCCGGCCGGCCTTTCGTGCCGTCGCAAGTCGACCGGAGTGGGAAGGCGGCGGCGATCGTCGGCGCCGGTCCGGCCGGCCTGGCCGCGGCGTACTATTTGCTCCAGATGGGCCATGACTGCACGCTCTTCGACGCGCAGCCGCAGCCGGGCGGAATGCTGCGCTACGGCATCCCCGAGTATCGTCTGCCCAACGCCGCTTTGGACGCCGAAATCGACCTCATCCGGCATCTAGGTGCGCAGTTCGAGATGAACCGCCGCTGGGGGGCCGATTTTTCGCTCGCCGATTTGCAGGCGCGGCACGACGCGGTGTTCATCGCCATTGGAGCGGCAGGCTCGCAAAGCTTACGCTGTGAAGGAGAAGCGCTCGCCGTTTCGGGCATCGAGTTCCTCGAACGGGTCGCCAAGGGGGAACGGCCGCAGCTTGGTGAGAGAGTCGTGCTGGTCGGCGGCGGCAATACGGCCATGGACGCGTGCCGCACGGCAGTCCGCTTGGGCGCCCAATCCGTGAGGGTCTTGTACCGGCGGACGCGAAAGGAAATGCCCTGCTTGATGGAAGAGGTCGACGGCGCTGAGCTGGAAGGCGTCCAGATCGAATACCTCGTCGCCCCCAGCCGACTGGCCCGCTGCGGCGACGACTCGCTGGAGTTGACCTGCCTGCGGATGGAGTTGGGTGAGCCGGACGCATCGGGCCGACGGCGTCCCGTCCCGATTCCCGGTTCCGAGTTCCGCGTCGAGGCCGACACGGTGATCGCGGCCATCGGCCAGACGGTGGACTGTCGCCTGGCGGCCAGCGAAGGCCTGCAGGTGACCAAGTGGGGCGTCACCGCCGATCCTCAAACGTTGGCGACGAACATTGCCGGGGTCTTTGCGGGCGGCGATGCGGTCTCCGGTCCGGACCTCGCCGTTCGCGCGGTGGCGGCCGGTCGCCTGGCGGCGGTGTCGATCGATCAGTATCTCACCGGCCGGCCCCTCGTCGGAGAGAAGCGGGTCGCCAATATCCTGATGCGCAGGCTCGACGAAGAAGAAATCGCTGCGGTTTACCGCCGGATCGAGGCGGCGCCCCGGACGGTCGGGCGCCAAATCGATCTCGAGCAGCGCCGGACGAGCTTCGATGAAGTCGAAGCCCCGTTCACCGCAGCGCAGGCCGTCGCCGAGGCCCGCCGATGCATGACCTGCGGATGCAGAAAGGTCGTCGGCTGCCACCTGCGGAAATACGCCACCGAGTACGACGCCGATCCCTACCGGTTCGTCGGCGAGCGGCGACGGTTCTCCCAGGACCTGACCCATTCCGCGATCATCTACGAACCGGGCAAGTGCATCATGTGCGATGCGTGCGTCCGGGTCGCCGCCGAAGCCAACGAGGAGTTGGGCCTGGCGCTGATCGGAAGAGGTTTTCAGGTGGCGGTGGGCGTTCCATTCGACGGGAAGTTGTCCGACGGCTTACAGGCTGTTGCGCGGCAATGCGCCGACGTGTGCCCGACCGGGGCGCTGGCCCTGCGAACCGAACGGGCCTGCGACGTCTGCGGGGCTTGCCAACTCGCCCCCCTCGAAGTGACGAACGGCAATGCACGGAATCTTTGATGATCTGATTGACATTGCGCGGAAGCTTGGCCCCAAGTAACGCAGTTCGAGGCGAACGCCCCAAGATTCGGTCCTGTTCCGACGCGCGTGACTCGACTTCGCGGAGCCACCCGCCAATGGTATAATTGGAGTTGTCGCAAGACAACCAGGAAAGCAGGAAAGTGGCGGACCATCCGAACAAACACATCCGGGACGCCTTAAAGTACGCCGAGCAGCAAGGCTGGACCGTCAGGAAATCGAGTGGGCGCGCCCACGCATGGGGCGTGGTTTATTGTCAGTTTGGCCACAGGCAGTGTTGGATGTCGATCTATTCAACGCCGAGGAATCCAGAGAGCCACTCGCGGGACATTCGACGCACAGTGGACCGTTGCCCCGGCGAGTAACAGGAGAACTTCGACCATGTCCGATTATCGATTCAGCGTAATCGTTCCGGCGCCGCAAATGACGCATGACGAGACGCTCGACGCGACGGATGCGCTTGGCAACGCCGGCTGCACCGATGCGTCGATCCGTGGACATGCCGACGGAATGGAATTGTTGTTCGAGCGTGCCGCTGATTCATTGCAGACGGCCATAACATCCGCGATCGCCGATGTCGAACGCGCGGGGTATCGCGTCTCCAAGGTCGAGATGGAACGCGAAGCAATTCCAGGGTAGCTCTTGCGGGATCCGGTGAAATCACGATTGAATAGCTTTGCGCTCTTTCCGTGAGATCAGCCAAGCTTGCAGGCCCGCGGCCGAGGCGATCCACAGCGGATACTCGGCCGGCAGCCGGTAGCGCAGCGAGCTGACGAAGATCATGTGCAGCGCCGTGAAGTACAGGACCGGGCCGATCGTGAACATCCAGAACCAGGTCTGTTTCCGCCGCACCCACCAGCCGACGCCTGCCAGGATCACCATCGGGGCGAAGAAGACCGCCACCGCCGCCCGTTGCCAGAAACCGCCGAACTGGGCCGCGTTGGGCCACGGCTTCCAGAAGCGCACGAGTTTCGCACCCGCCAAGCTGAGCGTTCGGCCCGGATTCTCGACGGCAAACTCCCATGCCCGGCGGCGATAATACTGGTCGACTTCGTACTCCGACATCTTCATGAACAGGGGCCGATCCCGTTCGTAAAAGGTCATGTCGCTCTCGCCGGTCGCGTCGGGATGCAGTCCGTCGTACAAGCTCGGCCCCAGCCAAAGCGTCGTGAACACCCAATGCCCGGTCGCCCGATAGTTGCGGATCGCCCACGGCGTCAAACTCAGAAACAGCACCGCCACAACCAGCAAACCGCGCAGCAGCGCCGGCTTCTTCTCTTCGGCAATCAGAACGGTAACACATGCAAATGCGGGAGCGACGAGCAGCCAGCTTGGTCTCACGTAACAAGCCAGCGCCGCCGAGACCCCGGTCAACACCGAGAGCGCCACGGCCCGCCGTCGCTGCGCCGGGCCGAACTCGGTCTTCACGAGTTTCGCCATGAACAACAGGTTGACCAGCAGGCACGCGGCAAAGCACGTCTCGCTGAGGATCACCACGCTGAAGCCGGCCAGGGTGGGCGAGACGGCCGTGAAACCGGCCGCGACCAGACCGGTCTCTTCATCGGCCAGCTCAGAAGCCAGCAGATAGACGAAACCACACGCGGCGGTTCCGATAGCGGCCAGCAGGATGCGGGCGACCAGAAAACTGCCGTCCGGCGGAAGTTTCATCGACAAAGCCAAAACCGCCGGGAAGCCGGGCATCCGCAACACGCGCCGCGGCGGAACATGCAGCTCATAAGCTCGACCTTCCGCCAATCGGTGTCCCAGTTCCCAATATCCGTTGGCGTCGCCTTCGATCAGAAACTGCCGCGGCTGACGGTCTAACCAGATTTGCAGGCCCACCGCCAGACCAACCCGCCCCAACAGCCCAACGGCGAGAATCACCAGCAACCCATTGCGGCGGATTAGCTTCGGCATAGCAGGCCCTGCGGTCGTCACGGCTTGGTGCGCGGGTAGGGTAGTCTGAATCACGCAACTTGTCCACTCTCGGTGATCGTGATAGGATTGCCCCAACAAACAGAGAGAAATAGGAAGCTCAAACCATGCCCATTGCGACACCGGCCCAATATGCCGCCATGCTCGACGCCGCTCAGCAAGGTGGTTACGCGTACCCGGCGATTAACGTCACCTCGATCACGACGATCAACGGAGCGTTGAGGGCGTTTGCCGAGAAAAAATCCGACGGGATCATTCAGGTCTCCCTCGGCGGGGCAAAGTTCGCGTCCGGCTTGAGCGTCGGCGATTCGGTTCTGGGCGCGATTGTGCTGGCCGAGGCCGCCCATCGGTTGGCCGAACGGGTTGACGTGCTGATCGCTCTGCACACCGATCACTGCCAGCCGGACAAAGTCGATGGTTTCCTGAGGCCGTTGATCGCCGAGACCGCCCGTCGCCGCGAAGCCGGTCAGCCGAACCTCTTCGGGTCGCACATGCTCGACGCCTCGGAGCTGCCGTTGCAGCAGAACGTAGAACTCTCCAAGGAAATCCTGCAACTGTGTGCGGCGAATGAAATGATTCTGGAGGTGGAGGCGGGCGTCGTCGGCGGAGAAGAGGACGGCGTCGATCATTCCGATCGGCCGGCAGAGAAACTCTACACCACGCCCGAAGACATGCTGTACCTCTACGAAGCCCTCGCAGGTCTCGGCCGTTACATGTTCGCGGCCACGTTCGGAAACGTGCACGGCAGTTACAAGCCGGGGGCGGTGAAACTTCGGCCCGAGATTCTCAAGCAGGGCCAAGCGGCCCTCATCGCCAAGCACGGACCGCAGGCGGAATTCGATCTCGTGTTCCACGGCGGCTCGGGGACCCCCGTGGAACAAATCCGCGAAACGCTGGCGTACGGCGTCGTGAAGATGAATATCGACACCGACACACAGTATGCCTTCACGCGGCCCGTGGCCGATCACATGCTGAAAAACTACGACGGCGTGCTGAAGATCGACGGCGAGATCGGCAACAAAAAGGTCTACGATCCGCGCAGCTATCTGAAAGCCGCCGAAGCCGGCCTCGCGGCCCGGCTTGGTGAAGCGTGCGACGCGCTGCTCTCCAGCGGGAAGTCGATCTGCGGAACCGTCTAAGGAAGGCTACCGGAGTGTGAGGCAGGCTTTCCAGCCTGCCGAGTGTGGGGTGGGCTTTCCAGCCTGCCGAGTGTGGGGTAAGCTTTCCAGCCTGCCGAGTGTGGGGTGGGCTTTCCAGCCTGCCGAGTGTGGGGTGGGCTTTCCAGCCTGCCGATTGGTCGTGGCAGGCTGGAAAGCCTGCCCCACGAGACCCTTTCACTCAGCGTAAACCGGCTGCGTGTTGCCCATGCCGGCCAGCCGCACGACGAGCAGGCGTTGAACCTTCGCATCGTCATCGGCTCCGACGAAGAAATGACGCCCGGCCGATCTGGGATTCTTCCCGTCGGCGGTGATGAGCACCATTTCGCCCAGGTTGAGGGTGACCTCGAACCGCTGGCCGAACAGGCGGTTGATCCGCTGCGACGTTTGCTGATACCAACCGGCGTCGGTGGCTGCGTACCGCAGGCTCCGGTCGCCGTAGTGGATTTCCGGCAGGAATTCCAGTTTCGCCCAGCCGTCCTGCAGCCGTTGTGCTTTCACTCGAAACAGGCAGCGGACGTTGTCGTAGTCCTTCAGTTTCTTGCCGTCGGCTGTCGGAACTTCGATCGAGCAGGCGAAATAGACCGGGCTGGATTGGATTTCGGTTTCGGCGCCCGGGCGCAGCACGACCCGCCGGCCGGACCATTGTTTCCGGGCGTCGTGGGTCGACTCAGCCGTCTTCGCCGATGCCAAACCGAGCAGCGACTGCAGCACTCTGGGTGGGCTGGAACTGGCCACTCCGACGCGGAAACCATTCTCTCGCAACGATTTTTCCACCTCCGGGTCGAGGTCGCCGATCTGATCGACCTCTTGCCACAACGAACTCAACAGCAGATCGCCGAAGGGTCGCTCGACAGTGACGATTTCCAACTGGACGGCCTCGCGCGCGGTTTGGATGGCCGGTAGCTGCTTCGGGCCTCTGTGGAACAGGCTTGGGGGCTTTTTGAAGAACCCGTTGCAGCCAAGAGACGCCGACAGCGCCGCACAGGTCGTCAGGTACAAAATGGATCGCTGGAAGGGAAGCATCAATGGTGCGGGAGTGTATCTTGAAGCGGCCGGCGCGTCAATTTGTGTCCGTGTTCACCCTCATGCACGAGAGCGATTGTCCTCACATTGTCAGAAACCGGCCAGCACGCTATGATGCCGCCGTCAGGACGCTCTGGCGGCGTTCGGGTTTACCGTTGCGTTTCTCCGACTTTGGTCGTGTGAACCGTTTCACAGGCGACACGATTGCACAGGGATCATTCGCAGATGCGGGTCGGACTCGGCCACGACATGCACCGTTTGGTTGCCGGGGGAAAGCTGGTCTTGGGCGGCGTCGCTGTCGAGTTCGACCATGGACTTCTCGGCCACAGCGACGCCGATGTGCTGTTGCACGCCGTCACGGACGCGCTTTTGGGCGCAGCCGGTTTGGGAGACATCGGCCAGCGGTTTCCCGATACCGACCCGCAATGGGCGGGCGCCGATTCAACCGAACTGCTAGCCGACGTCGTCGACGCCGTCCGGGAATTGCACTGGCAGATTGTGAATCTCGACTGTACGATTTTCGCCGAGCGGCCCAAACTCTCGCCGTACAAACAGGCCGTCAAAGGGCGGCTGGCTGAATTGCTCATGATCTCAGCCGACGCGGTCAACGTGAAAGCCAAGACCGGCGAGCAGCTTGGCCCGGTCGGACGCGGAGAGGCCATCGCCGCCGACGCCATCGTCCTACTCTCCTCTAACCCCTAACCCCTAACCCCTAACGAATCATGACGCTTCGCGTTTACAGCACATTGACCCGCCAGAAGGAAGAGTTTCAGCCCATTGTGCCCGGCCAAGTCGGGATCTACGTGTGCGGCCCGACGGTGTACAAGCCAACGCACATCGGGCACATGGTCGGGCCGGTCATCTTCGACGCGGTCAAACGCTACCTGACGTACAACGGGTACGAGGTGACGCTGGTGATCAACATCACCGACGTCGACGACAAGCTCATCAACCGGGCCCGCGAGAACAGCACGACGGTCGAAGCGCTGGCGCGGGAGATGACCGCCGACTATTTCGAGAACCTCGCGACGATGGGCGTCGACACGGTGGATCACTTCCCGCACGCCACCGGGCACATCGCCGAGATGCAGGAGATCATCGGCAAGCTTGTCGAGAACGGTCACGCGTATCCGCTCGACGGGGACGTCTATTTTGAAGTCACCACGGACGACGACTACGGAAAGCTGAGCCGTCGCAGCGTCGAGGAGATGATGGCCGGCGCGCGGGTCGAAGCGAGTGACCGCAAGCGGAACCCCGCCGATTTCGCCCTCTGGAAGAAGTCCAAGCCGGACGAACCGTGCTGGGACAGTCCGTGGGGTCCCGGCCGGCCGGGCTGGCACATCGAATGCTCCGCCATGAGCATGAAACTGCTGGGCGAATCGTTCGACATTCATGGCGGGGGGCTCGATCTGCTGTTCCCGCATCACGAGAACGAGCTGGCCCAGTCGGAATCGTGCACGGGTCGGCCGTTCGCCCGCTACTGGATGCACAACGGATTGATGCAGGCCAGCGATTCGACCGGGAAGCTCGGCGGCGAACACGATCGACACAGAGACGGCCCCGCCCTTCAACAGTCGCAGGAGGCCAACAAACTGGCCGGTTCGAAGGGGGCGGCGTCGGTGAAGGAGCTTTTCGCCCTGCACGACCCGGAAACGGTGCGGTTCTTCCTGCTTTCCACGCACTACCGCAGTCCGATCGACTTCAGCGACCCCCGCATCGCCGAGACCGGAAAGGGGCTGGAAGGCTTTTACCGGTTGATGGAAATGTTCCAGCGGATCACAGGTCAGGATTTCTACTCGCTGGTCGTGGCCGACAGGCGAGACAAGACGGCGGCGCTGCCGGCCGAACCGGCCAGCTTCTTCTCGGAACTGACCCATCTTCGCAACCGCTTCCTGGAGGTGATGGACGACGATTTCAACACGGGCGGAGCCGTCGGCGTGCTGTTCGAGATGCGAAAGTGCATCAACACGTTCATCGCCGAACGGAAGCTCGATGCAGGCCCGCAGCCGGCCGAAACGGACCTCTCGGCATTGACGGCGGCCATGACTTTGCTCAAAGAATTGGCCAACCTGTTGGGTGTTTTCCGCGCCCCCCTCAAGAAGCCCGGCAGCGGTGCAGACGACCAGCTTGTTGGGGAGCTGATGAAACTGGTGATCGAGGCCCGCGCCCACGCGCGCAAGACGAAGAACTTCGAACTGGCCGACAAGATCCGTGATCGGCTGACGGAGCTTTCCATCGTGCTCGAAGACCGTCCCGAAGAGACCCTGTGGCGACGCGAGTGAGGGGATGGAACGATCAAAATGGCGTTTGATCCTCAAGGTCAATCTTCCTCGGAATTGCCGCAGCGCTATTTGGGAGTCGATCCCGGTTTGAACCGGACCGGTTATGCGCTGTTGGAGCGTTCGGCGCGTCGGCCTGTGTTGCGTGAGGGCGGCGTGGTGCGTTCGTCGAAAAACCTCTCGCTGGCCCAGCGCGTGCTCGAGATCGGCGGCGGAATGCGGGAAGTGATCGAGGAGTTTCGGCCGCAGGTGATGGGCATCGAACAGGTCTTTTCGCTCGGACGAAATCCGAAGACCGCCCTGTTGATGGCCCACGCCCGCGGCGCCATTCTGATGGTAGCCGCCGAAGCCGAAATCCCGGTCGTCCATTACACGCCGACCCAAGTCAAGCGTCTGCTGACCGGCAGCGGACGGGCCTCCAAAGAGCAAATTCAGCACGCCGTCAAGAACGAACTTGGCCTGGACCGTCTCCTGGAACCAAACGACGTCGCCGACGCCTCTGCGGTTGCCATTTGCCTGTACTATAGCGTCTCTTTTGAAGAGTCGAGAGTCCAGTGTTGAGAGTCGAGAGCCAGATTTGGGGTTGTTCCTCTCAACTCTGGACTCTCAACTCAAACGTCAAATGGACAAGCCAATTGATCACGAAAATCACCGGAAAGCTGGTGCGTCTCAGCGATACCGAGGCCACGTTGGCCATCGAGGCGTTTGAGTACCAGGTATACGTGCCCGAATTCGTGCGCCGGCAGTTGCAGACGCTGATCGGGCAAGAAGTCAGCCTGCGGACGATTGAGTACCTCGAAGGGAACCCGCAGCAGGGACGGCTGACCCCGCGGATGGTCGGTTTCATGAGCGACGCCGAGCGGGAGTTCTTCGACCTGGTCTGTTCGGTCGACGGAGTCGGCGTCAAGAAGGCGCTGCGGGCGATGGTTCGTCCGGTCCGCGAGGTGGCCGCGGCCATCGAGGAGAAGGACATCAAGCAGCTCAGCACACTGCCGGGCATCGGGCCGGCCCTCGGAGAGCGGATCATCGCCAAACTCCGCCGCAAAATGGCCAAGTTCGCGCTGATGGTCGCCCGAGACTTCGCGCCGGCCGAGGCAACCGAACGGGACGTGTTGAACGAAGCCTACGAAGCCCTGATGAGTCTGGGACACAGGGCCGGCGATGCCCGCAAGAAAATCGAAGCGGTGACGGCCAGCGGGAAGAAGTTCAAATCGGTCGAAGATCTGCTGGCGGAAATTTATCGGCAAGAGCGCCAATAGTTGGACACGAATCTGAGAGGCGCCTGGGTGCCGAAGCCAGCAGCGTGGCGAAGGCCGCGACAATCCCGACCACCCGCCGCAACTCCTCGTTGCGCCGCAACTCCGCCAGACAGGCTTCCTCGGTATGCGGGGATCTTTTTTGCAGTGCAGCAGATGGCGCCGTACAATGAAATGAGGTTATCAGCGGCACGATAGGGTTTGGCAACCGAATGTCCACGATCTCCGTCAACCTGTTCTTCGAGCGTCTGGAACAGAGCAATCTGCTGGCTTCGGACATACTGGCCGACGTTCGCAAGGACATTCGGCGCGTCGGATCGGCAATCCGCACCGAGCCGTTGGGCCGCCGGCTGGTGAACGAGGGCTTGCTGACCAACTGGCATGTGCAGATGCTGACGTCCGGGCGGTTTGCCTTTTATCTGGGGAAGTACAAGCTGCTGGACCTGCTCGGACAGGGCGGGATGGGCGTGGTGTTCAAGGCCGAACATGCGGCGCTGGGGCGGATTGTCGCGATCAAGGTGCTCTCCAAAGAGCGGATGAGCAACCCAACCGTGATTGCACGGTTTCACCGGGAAATTCAGGCTGCCGCATCGTTGAACAATCCGCACGTCGTCGTCGCCTACGACGCCGACTGTGTGAACGACACGCATTTCCTGGTGATGGAATATGTGGAGGGGACCAACCTGGCGATTATCATCGAACGCGAGAAAACGCTGCATGTCGAGGAAGCCTGCGAGTACATTCGCCAAGCGGCTTTGGGACTGCAACATGCCCACGAACTGGGGATGGTCCACCGCGACATCAAACCGAGCAATTTGATTGTGGCACGCCGAGGCCGGATTGACCCGCTGGTCAAGATACTCGACATGGGATTGGCTCGGTTTGTCAGTGAGGAGGTCGATGAGAACGAGGGGTCATTCTCCGAAGATGGCAACGAGAGCGGTTTGACACTCGTCGGTCAGGTGATGGGGACTCCCGATTACATGTCCCCCGAACAGGCGTGGAACACCGCGGCCGTCGACATCCGCAGCGACATTTACAGCCTGGGCTGCACGCTGTTTCTGTTGCTCACGGGGCGGTTTGCCTTCCCCGGCGAAACCGCGATGGCCAAGGTGATGGCCCGAGCGACGTCGGATGCACCGCCGGTCAGTTCTTTCGAGCCGAGTGTGCCGCCGGAATTGGATGCCGTCGTGAGCAAAATGATGGCCCGCGAGCTTGCCGAGCGGTATCAGACGCCGGTGGAGGTGGCCCGGGCCTTGGAGCCGTTTTCCGTCCTGCCGGCCGATGTGCTCACGCTGGCGACGGCGGAGGAAACATCCGTCGCGACCTCAGACGCCGCGCCGCCGCAAGAGACCGCCCTCGCCGCGGACACCGCCGAGGCGCAGCCGGAACAAATTACCGTCGACGCCGTGCAGGATTCAACGCACGGCGACGCAGCAACGGACCGGTCACGCGTCGTCTACGCCGCTGAAGACAGCCCACCCACCGATGCCGCTCAAGACACAATCGGTGTTGATGACGGTCAAGGTGCGCCGGCGATTGATCCGCGGTTGGAAGAGTTTCTAACGGGTTTGGCGACCGAGGCGGCAGGGGGCCAAACGGTAAGGGCCGTCACGGATACCAAACGACACCGCCGGCGGGACGGCGTCGCCGCACGGAAACGGAAGCGGAAACAAGGGACATCATCTCGCCGCCGCCGGCGACTCTGACTGTGAGTGATCGAGCATGTCGAATCCTGAGACCGCACCACTGCAAGACGCCGAAACGGCCGAATCCCCTTCAGACCCTCCGCACCGCAACCGGGCGGTCGCCGTCATGCCGGCGTACAACGCCGCAGCGACGCTGCGGCAAACGGTGGCCGATGTGCCCGCCGGCTCGGTCCAGCAGATCATTCTGGTCGACGACCACAGCAGCGACAACACGGTTGAAATCGCCCGCGAACTCGGGTTGACCGTATTCACCCACGAACAGAACCTCGGCTACGGCGCCAATCAGAAGACCTGCTACCGCCACGCGCTCTCATCCGACGCCGACGTCGTCGTGATGATTCATCCGGATTACCAGTACGATAGCCGTGTGATTCCCGTTGCCGTCGAGATCATTCGGCTGGGTATTTGTGATTGTGTGCTCGGCTCGCGGATTCGCACCCGCCAGGAGACGCTGCTGGGCGGCATGCCCCGTTACAAGTACCTCGCCAACCGCGCCCTGACGATCATCGAGAACATCTGCCTGGGACAGAATCTGGGCGATTTTCACACCGGGTTTCGCGCCTATCGCCGCGAGGTGCTGGAGACGATTCCCTTCGAGCGGAATTCGGACGACTTCGTGTTCGACAGCCAGTTCCTGGCGCAGGCGGTTTACTTCGGTTTCAAGCTGGGCGACATTCCCGTCCCGGTGCGTTACTTCGACGAAGCGTCCAGCATCAACTTTCGCCGGAGTCTCCGCTACGGTCTCTCGACGCTGGGCGTGTTGGCCAGCTATTGGGCCACTCGGCTGGAAATTCGGCGTTCCCCGCTGTTTCAGCCACGGGCGGAGTGATCTGCGTGAGTGTTGCATCGAGCTGATTCCCACATTGTTTCCAGGCGGTGTTCGTCGATCTCGACACCGAAACCGGCCGCGTCGCCCAAGCGGATGAAACCGTCGACCATCTCCGGCTGGCCGCCAACCCAGGTCATCCAGGGCCGGCCCGACTCGGCCAGCGGTTCGGGGTCCAGGGCGGTAATCGCGTGCAGGCCCCACAGTTCCGAGCCGCGATGCGGACAAACTCGCAAGCCCGCCCGCTTCGCCATCTCGTAGATCTTGATAAGCTCGGTCAGCCCGCCGCACCAGCAGACGTCCGGTTGCAGCACCTGATGCAGCCGGCCTTCGATCAGCTCCGCGAAACCGGCCGCCGTGAATTCATGCTCGCCGCCGGCAATCGGAACCGGTGACCGCTCGGCCAGCAGAGCGTAACCGGCCAGGTCGTCGGGTGGAATCGGCTCTTCGATCCAATCGACACCGTACTCGGCCACGCGCTCGGCCACGCGCAGAGTCGTTTCCACGTCCCACCGCATCCAGGCGTCGAGCATCAACGGCCGATCGGGACCGACCAGCGCCCGCGCCCGGTCGACTTTCGCTGCGACGACCTCGGCTGGATCGTCGCCGGCTTGGCTCGCGACGTGCAGCTTGAACGCCCGGTACGACCCGGCCTGTTCCGGCGTAATTGTGTCCCACACGGTGACGTAGGTGGGAATCGGTTTGCCCACCTCCCCGCCGAGCAGCCTGGCGATCGGCTCGCCTTCCGCTTTGCCGCGCAGGTCCCACAACGCTAAATCGACGCCGCTTTGGGCCATGATGGCGATCCCCTTACGCCCGAACGGCAAGGTGGCGTCGTACATGGCTTGCCACAGTTCTGCGATCGGTTGCGGATCACGGCCCAGCAGCAGGTCCCGCAGCACAGTACGAACCACGTGAATACCGGCCAGCCCGCCGCCGCCGACTCCGTAGCCGGTCAATCCCGCATCGGTGTCGACGGCGATCAGAATCTGACCGATGCTCGTCCGCCAATCGGGCGGCGAATTGGAGGAGACAGGTTGAACCGCTCGGAGATCGGTGATTCTCATCGGTTGACAATTGATGATTGAACGACGAACCCGATTCATTCATAGGGTGTCATTGTCGTACCCCAAACCGACAACTTGTTGTTGCAGTCCACTGGTTCGACGCCATCTCTGGCGACGACAAGTCGTCGGTTTGGGTTTCCATGAACAATGCGGCCTAACTAATCGTCAATCGTCAATCGTCACTTGTCAATCCCCAGGGCCAGTTCGCGGAGCACGGCGTCGTCGATGACGGTCCCTTTGGGCAAACGTTTGAGACGATCCAGAACGTCCAGGACCTGCTGCTCGGCCAGTTCGATTCCCAATTCTTGCAGGCGGTGCGACACGGCCCGGCGACCGCTGTGACGGCCGAGCACCAATTTGATTTTCGAGGCGCCGACCTGCTCGGGCCGGTAGGGGAGGTAGGTGTCGGGGTTCTTCAACAGACCGTCCTGATGGATGCCCGCTTCGGTGGCAAAGATGTTCGCCCCGGCGACCGGTTTCGTGGGAGCGATCGGAATGCCGGTCAGCTCCGAGACCAGGCGGCACAACGGGGCTAGCTTGGTGGTGTCGATCTTGGCTGCCCGCTGGTACTGGTCCTGATGTAGTACGAGGGCCATGGCCACCTCTTCCAGCGAGGCGTTGCCGGCCCGCTCACCGATACCGCCCACCGTACATTGCACCACATTGGCCCCTTCCTCGATCGAGGCCAGCGTATTGGCCACCGCCAGGCCGAGGTCGTTGTGAAAATGGACCGCCAGCAGCGCCCGGTCGATGTTCGGTACGTTGTCTTGAATCTGCCGAACAGACTCGCGAGCCTTGGCAGGGGTGAGCCAGCCGACCGTGTCAGGAAACCCGATGGTGGTGGCTCCGGCGTCGATCGCCTCTCGGTAGCATGTCGCGAGGTACTCGATTTCGGTGCGGCTGGCGTCTTCCGGGCTGAACGCAACGATGGCAAACCTCTCGGCCGCGTAAGAGACCCCCTCGGTGATGATCCGCAGGACTTCCGACTTGCTCTTCTGCAGTTTGTACCGGCGATGCGACGGGCTGGTCCCGCAGAACAGGCTCACCCCGCGCTTGTGGACCGGGTTGCCGGCCAGCGCCTCGTCTGCAGCGTCGATGTCTTCGGGTATCGTTCGGCACAGGGCCGTTAAGACCGGTTTCTTGATGACGCCGATCATCTTCCGAATGGCCTCGACGTCCGCCCGGCTGGACGCGGGAAAGCCGGCATCCAGCGAATGCACGCCGGCGGCTTCCAGTGCCAGCGCGATGCGGAGCTTGTCGTCCGGTTCGAGCGTCGCGCCCGGCATCTGCTCGCCGTCCCGCAGCGTGGTATCGCTGAACAGCACCGCACCGGACCGGCGGTGGTGGCTGATGATCGCGTGGCGAATCGCATCGCTCGCTTTGTCGCCGAGCCGTTTCAGGAAACCGTCTGTTGCCATGGCTACTTCTTTTTCAGTAATTCCGGCAACTGCGTTTTCAGATCGGCGACCGATGTGGCGCGGCTGATGACTTTACCGTCGGCGTCGACCAGGAACATCGTCGGCAGCGAGATGATGCCGAACGCCTTGGCCGGCTCGCTATCGACCAGACCGCCGGGTTGATGAATCTGCGGCCAGGTGACTTGGTGTTTCTTGAGGTATTCGCTGATTGGCTCGGATGTCATGTCGAGGTTGACGCCGAGGATCTCAAAGCCCTGGTCGTGATGCTGCTTGTACAGCGCGCGGACTTGCGGCAGGTCCTCGGTACACGGCTTGCACCAGGTGGCCCAGAACGCAACCAGCAGCACCTTGCCGCGGTAGTCGGCCACGTTGATCGTTTGGCCGTCCAATCCTGGTCCCGAGAAGGTCAACAATTTGCCCTTCAAGTCGAGCCGGCGCAAAGCCCCGGCGGCGCGGCTGCCGGCGTTGGAGTCGGCGTGTTGGTTGATCAGCTTGTCGTACCAACGTCGAGCCGTCGTGAGTTTCCCGCTGAATTCTTGAGTGATGGCCAATTGCCACAGGGCTTCCGGTGCATCGTCGGAATCGGGAAACGTGTTCACGAACTGCTCGAGTTGTTTAAGCCACCACTCTTGCAGTTTGCCGCGTGTGTCGGTGCCGGCCTCTTGTAGTTTCTGGTAGTATTCGGCCAGCAATCGGCGGTAGAAAATGTACGCCACCATCGGCGATTTGGGAGACGTTTTGCGTGCGTCCGCCTCCAGCGTCTTCAGCCGGGCCAGCCCTTCGGGATACCCGCCGGTCTGCACGGCCGTCGCCAGCCCGTCGACCATCTGCCGCGTCCATTGATTGCGTTCCTCGTCAGACCCGGATTTCTCGACGAGCTTGCTCAACAGATCGGCCCGTTTGGAATTGTAACGGGCCAAGGCGGCCCGGCCGGCGGTGGGAGCGGGGCTGTTGCGATCGAGTTCCTGGAGCTCCCCGAGCAGTTTCTGCATCTGCGGTGTCACGGTCGTGTTGGAAGCGGCGAGGCTTGCGGCTGAGGCGAACGTCGGCTGCATCAGGATGCCGCCCACACTCACCTGTGGCGAATCGCCTTCCAGAGGATGAGGAATTTGTGTCAGCTTCCAGACATCTCCCACGCGGACCATCTCGCCGATCTGCACGAATCCAGTCTTCCCGCCCGTTTCGATGATCGCCATGGCGTTCGCGTAGACGGTCAGGTCCTGGGTCGCCTTTCCGTCTTCTACAGGAATTGTGCCGGGGGGGCTGGAACTGTCGAAGTTTCTCCACCGCGACTGAGAAGAGAGGACTTTCGAGCGGGAACGTATCGAAGTCATCTTCTTGCCGGGGTCGCTGACCGCTTCGAGCAGCTTCTTGGCAACCGCCTCGCCGATGCCCAGCGTGCGGACGTCGTCTGCGTTGATCAGCACGGTGGAGAGCGTCCGTTTCTCGCCGGCAGCCAGAGCCCGAACGGCCTCGCGGGAGGCTGCCTCGGCCGAGAGCACCTTCCAGCCGTCGATGCGTCCGTCCTCATTCGAATCCAGTGCCCACCGCGAGCCGCCGGTGTTCAGCCACCGCGACTGATCGACTTTGTTGTTGAAGTCGCCGTCGATGTCCCGGTAGACCTCCAGCCCGTCTTTATAGTAGCGCCACTGGTCGACGACGTTGTCGCCGTTGGTGTCGACGAATCGCCGCAGCGGCTGACCGGCCGGACCAAGCACCACCCAGCCCGACGCCTTCGCGTGACGCTCGACTTTGACTTTACATTTGGCGTATTCACTTTCTTTCGGCGTTTCGCATTCAACCTGTTTCTGCACCGGCCGGAAGGAGAGCGCCAGCTTGATCGACGGGGCGTCGGCCGCATGGGAGACGTTCCAGGCATTCAGACATCCGCACAAGAGGACAAGGATCGGCCGAAGCGTTTGGGCGACATGGGGTTTCATCTGCAGAACTCCGTAGAGAGAGCGACATCGGATTCCCACCACCCGGCGGACGTCCACCGGCCGGGCAGAAATCTGCAGCCAGAGCAGGCCGGATTCTACCGGAAACGGCCCATTCGGGTCAGCACCAGTTTTCGCCACCGGCACAGCCGGAAATCGATCCGGTACGACGACCTCGCGACGATAAATCCGCGAGTGGACGCATGGAACTAAGAATGCGGCTGTGGTACAACGGGAAAGAACAACCGGCAACGACCCCCCAACCCAGAGTGCAACATCCTGGAGTCGATTTCATGATTTTCGTCATCGCGACTGTTGAACTAGCGGAAGGAAAGCGTGAGAAATTCCTTGAGGAGTTTCACCAGATTGTTTCCACGGTTCGGGCGGAAGCCGGGTGCATCGAATACGGTCCGGCCGTCGACGCCCAGACGGATATCGCCGCCCAGCAACCGTTGGGCGAGAACGCAGTCACGGTGCTCGAAAAGTGGGAGAGTCTCGATGCGCTCACAGCGCACTTGATCGCACCGCACATGCAAGACTACCGCGCACGAGTCAAGGACATTGTCCTGAACATGAAGCTCAACATTCTTCAACCGGCGCCGATATTCAGAGGAAAACAAACATGAAAACATCAATGAAGTCCTGTCTTGTTTGCCTGCTCGTTGTCGGGTGGGGAATCCTTTGGTTCGTAGATGTCGACTCCACCGATCGGCCCGCCGTGGTAACGACCACCGCCAAGGCATCGACTGAGTCCGTCTTTGTCGCAGCAGCGCCGAAAACCGCTCCGCCGAAAGCAACCGTTTCTCAACGGATCAAAGGACGGCGGGGTTTGGCGGAACGTGTTGAGGACGACGGCAAGCTGCGGATCATTTGTTTCGGCGCCCATCCCGACGACTGCGAATTCAAGGTCGGCGGGACGGCGGCCAAGTGGGCCAAGCTGGGCCATCACGTGAAGCTCGTCTCGGTGACGAACGGCGACATCGGACATTGGAACATGGCCGGCGGACCTCTCGCACAGCGGCGCACCGCCGAGGTGCACGCAGCGGACAAGGTGCTCGGCGTCGAGACCGAGGTGCTCGACATCCATGACGGCGAGTTGATGCCGACACTCGAAAATCGAAAAATCATCACACGTTTGATTCGCCGCTGGCATGCCGATTTGGTGATGTCGCACCGGCCTTGGGACTATCATCCCGATCACCGCTACGTCGGCGTCCTCGTGCAGGACGCGGCTTTCATGGTGACGGTTCCGTACTTCTGCCCCGATACGCCGCGTTTGAAACGAAATCCGGTTTTCATGTACTACAGCGATGGGTTTCAGAAGCCGTACCCTTTCCGGGCCGACGTCGCCGTCTCAGTCGATGACGTCTTCGAGCAGAAGTTGGACGCCGTCGATGCGCTGGTCTCTCAAGTGTATGAAGGAGGCGCCGGCGGGAGCCAGCAGCGCGCTGATTCGGTTCCCCGCGAACCCAAAGCCCGGCGCGCCTGGTTGGTCCAGCGCTGGGGTCGCAGGCAGTCGGGCGTGGCCGATCGAAACCGCGAGGCGTTGGTCCACTGGTATGGCGAGCAGCGCGGAAAGGCCGTCAAGTTCGCCGAAATGTTCGAAATGTGCGAGTACGGCCGGCGGCCGGCGCCGGCGGAGTTGAAGAAGCTCTTTCCGTTCTTTGAGTGAGCTATACGATGACTGTCTCGATCATCTCCTGTCCGACCTGCAAGACGCTGTTGCTTAGCGACACGATTCAGTGTCCCCTGTGCAAGCATGTCTTCGATCCGGAGCGAGCAGCCGCGTTCTCCGACGACCCCTTGCCCAGTCAGCTAAAATCGTCGACGATCGAGGACCCGTGCCGCAACTGCGGCGAGATGGTGCGGCGCGGTTTGGTGCGGTGCTGGAACTGCGGCGCTTTTATGCGGAGAGACATCGCCGCCAGCTTCCGGCAAATGCGGGACAACCCGCCTCCCGTCATCTACAGCCGCGAGGGGGACGCGGCGCCGGACGACCAGCAGGCGAAAGACCGACCGGCGACGACTCGACGCGTGGAGAGTCCGATCGAGCAAGAGGTGCAGCGTCCAGCGGTCCCGGCCGAGGAGGACGATTTCGAGCTGGCGTCCGGAATTGTAGCCGATGACGACGATTTTGAGTTGGGGGCGGACGTCGCTTCCCAAACTCCCGCAGACGCGCCGGCGCCCGGCGGCGGCGGCGCGGAGCAGAAGCCGCCCGAACCCCCGGAAACGAAGCCGGCCGAGCCGAAGCCGGCCGAGCCGAAGCCGGCCGAGCCGGAACCGAAGCCGGCCGAGCCGGAGCCGCCCAGTCAGGACGCAGAGGCGACCATCCCTCTGGCAAAACCAGAGCCGGAAGCGAAA
>CAZGYE010000079.1:0-18900 GCA_964530165.1 uncultured Planctomycetaceae bacterium | reverse complement strand
CCCTATCACGGCCAGTACGACTTGTCAATAATTGGACTTATCCCCTTTTCTGCCTTCTTTTCTGCCCGGTTGTTTGAGATCTCTGGGCAAGAGGGGCTGAAATTGGGTGTGCTGTGAGGTCGGCGGGGAGACGCGGCTGGGGACGGTTTCGGGGGCAGCGTCGGTGCAAGTTCCGCCGGCGACGAGAGTGTGGAAACGTCGGCTGAGCAATCCTCGGCTATTGGGTGTGGGATTTGCGAAAAAAAAGTTCTTAGGCAACATTTTTGCGCCAACCCCGTTCGCGGCGGTATTTTCTGGAAAAAAACGGCGTAAGGGACGCTCCAGTCTGGGTTTGCGGGCCGTGTTGAGCGCGGAATTCGTACAACCGGTGGGGAGGGCGACGGAGGCACATTGCTCCATTCGGTCGTTTGGGTTCGTTGCGGTAGGGTGGCACGGCCTGACTCTTCCGAAGGGCGTGGCTGAGGACGACCACGCCCATCGCTTTGCTCTGGGCGTGCCACACTGCCGCATCGACATTTCGCATGACGTCACAGAACGTGTGCCGCCAACCGCTTGACAGTCCATATTCGGCTCTGTACAACAACCAACACTGCCTGAGTACGCTTGCTCGGAAGGCCGTTCCAGAGGAAGAATGGTGCGCGGTTAGCGGATTGGCGGCGGGAAGAAGAGATTCTGTACAGAACATTTTGGTATCAAAGGGGTTTCGGCTCGCGGCTCACCGGTCTCTCGGCGAATCGGCTTGTTTGGGGCCGGGATGAGTCCACGCGACGGGCCGCGGTGTACCGGCATTTGCCGAGTTCGCGGGAATCAGTCTGAAAGACTCCCATGGCAAAGAAACGTCTGGCCAAGAAACGCGCTCGGACGACCGCCTTGTCGGCAAGAACCGCGTCGGCAAAAAAACCAAAGAAGAAGGCGACCCGCAAGAGGGCCGGTCGCAAAGTTGCGGCCAAGGTGTCGCGCAAGAAGGTCACCCGAAAGATACCGGTCAAGAGGACAAGGACCTCGCGCGAAACGCAGATTCGCCGATTCGATCGCGAAATCTTGAAACTCATCAACCGACGCGCTGCCGCAACGACGAAACTGATCGAGAGCAGCCCCAATCCACAGGCGGCGCTCTACGACCCTCGAGCCGACGACGAGCTGTGGAAACAATTGCAGGCTGCGAATCCCGGCCCGCTTCCGAGTCATGCCGTGCGAGGCGTTTTTCGGGAGATTCTGAGCGCTGCCCGCAGAAAGGTCAAGACGCAGCGGGTCGTCTATCTGGGTCCTCCGTTCAGTTTCACACATTTGGCTGCGATTGAGCGGTTCGGCGAGTGGGCCGACCTGATTCCAGTCAACACCATTGCCTCGGTCTTTGAGGAAGTCAACCGCGGGCATGCCGAGTATGGGCTGGTGCCGATCGAGAACAGCACCGATGGCCGAGTGGTCGATACGCTGGACATGTTCACCCGCTTGCCGTTGCGGATTTGCGGTGAAGTTCAGATCAGGGTGCACCACAATCTGCTGGCGCGCTGCCCGCGCAGTGAGATCACTGAGGTCTACAGCAAGCCGCAAGCGCTGTCCCAGTGCCGCGACTGGTTGGCCAGAAATATGCCGCAGTCCCGATTGATTGAGGTGACCAGCACGTCAACGGCGGCGCAATTAGCGCGCGACAAGCCCGGGGCGGCGGCCGTCGCCAGCCAGCAGGCCGCCGTCGAGTACGACCTGCAAGCCGTTGCCGAGGAGATCGAGGACAACAAGGAAAACATCACGCGTTTCGCTGTTATCGGCGAAGACGCGAACCGCCCGACGGGCAGCGACCGAACCGCCATTCTCCTGCAGATCCCGCACAGGCCAGGCTCGTTGTCGGATACGCTGGTCGCATTCAAGAAGAATAAAATCAACCTGACGTGGATCGAGTCATTTCCGCTGCGGGGACCGGAAGTCGGCTATTTGTTCTTTCTCGACTTCGAAGGACACGTCAAGGAAGCCAGAACAAAGCGAACCCTGGCCGAGCTCGAAAAGAAGGCCGTGCGCATGAAAATCTTGGGATCATTCCCTCACAGCGAACCGCTCGATTGAAAAAGAATAATGTCGTGAAGCGGTTGCTTGTTGCTGGTAACTGGAAAATGAACACGACCTTGGCTTCGGCTGGGTCGCTGGCCTCGGCGCTCGCAGCCGCGGTGCCCGAAGAACGGGACTCGGTCGAGGTGCTGGTCTGCCCCCCCTGCCCGTATTTGACGACAGTGGGGGCCATCATTGCGGGGAGCGGGGTGAGTTTGGGTTCCCAAAACTCCTATTTTGAAGAGCCGGGAGCCTTCACCGGCGAAGTGGCCGTCGAGATGCTTTTGGACGTCGGTTGTGGATATGTGATTCTGGGGCACAGCGAACGGCGTCACGTGATCGGTGAGGGCGACGAATTGATCAACCGGAAAGTCGTCGCGGCCCTCCGGAAAGGACTCAAAGTGATCTTCTGTGTCGGTGAGCTGTTGGGCGAGCGCGAGGCCGGCAAAACCCAGTCGGTGCTCGACACCCAAATGGACGGCGGATTGGCCGGGCTGGATGCGACAGCTCTGGCCGATGTGGTCGTCGCCTACGAACCGGTCTGGGCGATCGGAACCGGTGTGACGGCCACACTCGAACAGGCGGAATCGGCGCAGGCATATCTTCGCAAATGGCTCGGAAATTGCTACAATTCTGAAGTCGGGCGAAACACGCGCATCCTGTACGGCGGCAGCGTCAAACCGGACAACGCGTTGTCGCTGCTGGAACAGCCAAACATCGACGGGGCACTGGTCGGCGGTGCCAGCTTGAAGGCGGAATCATTCTTGGCGATCGTGCAGGCGGCTGTCGAGGTGGCCAGTCGCTGACCAGTACCCGGCCAAGCTCGATCGTTCGCAAAAAAGGGAGACCGGATTCATGCCGTGGGATTCCATCTCGATGACATTCCTGTTGCTGACCGGGATTTTGCTGATGTTCATTGTCCTGCTGCAGCGGGGGCGTGGCGGCGGCTTGGCCGGCGCGTTCGGCGGCGCAGGGGGACAAAGCGCGTTCGGAACCAAGGCCGGAGACGTGTTCACCAAAATCACAGTGGTCATCGCCGTCATCTGGGTCGTGCTGGCCGGCGCCAGCGGTTTCGCCCTACGGGCCGGTGCCGAGCGACACGGTTCGGAGTTCGAAAAGCCCAGCGTAACGGCCACGCCCGGTGCCGAGGAATCGGATGCCACGAAGCGGGAAGAGGGCGAAGCCGCGGAATTACCGGCTAAGACGGAGCACGGCGACGACAAACCGGCGACCGAGAAGGCGCCAGAAGATAAGAACCAGAAAGAACCTGAAAAGGGAGAACCTTCGGAAAACGAGAAGCCAGCAAACGGCAACAAGGCGGGTGGCAAGGCCGAAACGTCTCCTGGAGAGGGTCCGAAGACATCCGAAAAGCCCGTAGATAAAAAAGTCCCGTAGGACTCCCTCTTCCTCGAGACACTCCGGCTTTCTGCGCAACCGGCCCCGGTTGCACGAAAAGAGAATTCTCACAGCCTCGCAGGGGAGAGAATCAGTTGTGCTGTTGAGTATGACCGGGTTTGGCGATGCTCGAATCCAACACGAGCAGTTGAGTGTCGAGGTCGAAGTCCGAGCGGTCAACAACCGCTATCTGAAGATTTCGGCCAAGTGTCCCGACACGTACGCCCGCCTGGAAAATGAAGTGGAAAAAGTCGTGCGGGAATCGATTTCCCGGGGCACGGTCTTGGTGGTCATCCGCGTTCACCGGATCGGTGCCGAGGGACGGTACGCGTTGAATCGGGGGGTCATCGAGGACTATTGGCGACAGTTGAACGATCTGGCGGAAAAAATTCAGGCAGCGGCTCCGAAGGATCTCGGCAGTTTGCTCGAACTGCCGGGCGTGCTGACCGAGGAGGGTGACGAATCGGCAGACCCTGAAGCCGACTGGCCGATCATCCGCGACGTCCTGCGGGAAGCAATCGAAAAACTACAAATTTTCCGGGCGTCTGATGGACGTTTGATGGAGCAGGACCTGCGCAGCAACTGCGAAATCATCACGGACCAGTTAAACCGAGTTGTCCAGATTGCCCCCAAGGTCGTCGAGGACTACCGTGACCGGCTGCACGAGAAAGTCGGCGTATTGCTGGCGGAAACTGACGCCAGGATCGACGGCGCCGATTTGATTCGCGAGGTCAGTATTTTTGCCGAGCGGTGTGACATCAACGAAGAAATCACGCGGCTGCGGTCTCATCTCGATCAATTCCACGTGTTTTTGGACGGGGAGACTTCGTTGGGCCGGAAACTGGAGTTTCTCAGCCAGGAGATGTTTCGTGAGGTGAACACGATCGGCTCGAAGGCCAACAACGTGGCGATCGCTCACTCGGTGGTTGAGATGAAGTCTGCCGTTGAAAAAATGCGCGAGATTTTGCAGAACGTGGAATAACAAGGCAAAAGGAAAATGACAAGGAGAAAGGCAAAAGTAAAAAGGCAAAAGTAGAAGACGATCCTATGCATCGGTCTGGGAGAATTTGCGTGCGGCTGGCCGAGCGAACACTTTTTCCTTTTGCCTTTTTCCTTCACATTGGTGTAGCGTGTCGAAGACCAACTGTGGCAGACTGGACGATGTGCAGGTTGTGGTGTTGTCGGGGCCTAGCGGTAGCGGCAAGACGACCGTCGTCGATCGTTTGATCGACGTGTCGCCCGTGAAACTGTTTAAGGCCGTCTCCGCGACGACCCGGCCGCCGCGCGAGGGCGAAATTGACGGCGAGGCGTACTACTTTCTGTCACCGGAGGAATTCCAAAACGGCCGCGTCGATGGCGAATTCGTGGAATGCGCCGAGGTGCACGGATCGGGCCATTGGTACGGCACACTCAAGTCGGAGCTTCGGCGCGCCCGCGAGGCGGAAGCCTGGGCACTCTTAGAGATCGACGTGCAAGGAACGCTTTCCGTCATCGAGCGGCATCCCCATGCCGTTACGATCTTCCTGATGACCCCCTCCGAAGCGGAATACGAACGCCGGCTCAGGAACCGAGGGACGGAATCGGAAGAGGCGATTGAGCGCCGGCTCGTGACGGCCCGCAATGAGCTGAAATTTGCCGATCGCTATCGGTATCAAGTCCTCAACGACGACCTGAACCGAGCGGTCAAAGAGATTTCCGAGATCCTATCATCCCTGGAGGCTGAGTCGCATGCTTGATGCGTTCAAAGAAGAGAAAATTGTCAACAAGGTCGGTGGTCGGTTTAAGCTGTCATCGCTGATCCAGAAACGCCTGGTGGCGTTGAATCGCGGCGCCCGGCCTTTGGTCGAGGTCGCGACCGGCAGCCACATAGACGTTGTGGTGGCCGAGATCATGCAGGACAAGATCTTTCTCGACATGTCGGGGAACCTGGCGGTGTCCGCCGATGACACTCCTGACGTGGAACGGCTGACAGATGCCGGACCGGGCCTCGACGACCTCTGAGAAGTTTGAGGGTTGCGGTTCGCGATACCGGCAAGCGGTTGCCCTCATCGCTGTCAGGTAGGAGTGACTGACGTGACCTTTGCGATTGCCAACCTGAAATCCGAAACCCGAAATGCACATGATCGCCGATCGTGAAATTCTGTTGGGCGTCACCGGCGGCATTGCCGCTTACAAGTCGGCCGACTTGGTTAGCAAACTGGTGCAGGGCGGCGCGGCAGTTTCCGTCGTGATGACGCACGCAGCCGAACAGTTTGTCGGCCCCACGACATTCCAGGCACTGACCGGCCGGCCCGTTCATCGAGACCTGTTCGATCCGCAAGAACATTACCGGGGCGAGCATATCGGCTTGGCCCTGCGGGCCGAGCTGATGGTCGTCGCCCCGGCCAGCGCGAACTATTTGGCCAAAGCGGCCCATGGACTGGCCGACGATCTGCTGTCGACGTTGGCCTTGAGTGTCACGTCTCCCATTGTGCTCGCGCCGGCCATGAACAGCGAGATGTGGAACAAGCCGGCCGTCCAACGCAACGTCGTCCGACTGCGCGAGGACGGTGTGCACATTATCGAGCCCGGCAGCGGCTGGCTGAGTTGCGGCCACGTCGGAGCCGGTCGCATGGCCGAGCCGCAGGAGATCGCCGAACGGATTGCAGATCTGTTGGGAGACGCTTAGCGGTCCATTTCAGAATTCTTTGTTGGGTTTTCAAGTTGAATTCAGTGACGTGTTAATTCAGCGGAGATAGGCCGCTAGGAGAGTTTAGTATAACCCCTAAGTTTCCTCAGTATTCACGCCAAAACTACCTGCCTAAACCACTCAAACAGTACACAATCGCTGCTTACCCTCTGGTACCGACACGGCAGTCCGATTTCGGTAGTTTCTCGACGAACTGCCAATTTTCTGTTTGACTCGGCGAGCTGAAATCGGTTTGATATGACAAGTGTGAGACGAACATCTTGGTATACCCACTCTGTTCCGATCTCCTCGTTTTTCGTAGGAGACGGAGTGTGTCTTTCTTGAGTCTGTGGAGAGATTGACGGATGATTCAGACGGAAAACGTCCCGACCCGCTTGTTGCCTACAGCCGATGTACCGCCCTATACCTTCAGTCCGGGGACGGAAACTCCTCATCCCATTCGTGATCCGAGAGGACATAGCCACAATCGCAAGGGGCGGCCTCCAAAACCACTCGATCCCGACGCATGGGCCGATAATCGAACCTATTTGCTGGCAATCGACCTGTTCAATCTCGGCTATTACTGGGAAGCCCATGAAGCGTGGGATCGTCTGTGGCGTGTTTCGGGTGGGCCAGATTCGACGGTGGGGCGATTCGTCAAAGGGCTGGTGAAACTCTCGGCTGCCGGCATGAAGGTTCGCGAGAGCAGCATCCATGGTGTCCGGCGGCATGCTGCGTCGGCCGGTGAAGTATTCGCCGACGTCGCCGCCGAGGCGGGGACCGAATACTTTTGCGGGCTAAAACTCACGATGCTGCAATTTGCCGCCGATCGGGCCGCCCAACTGATCTACAAACGGCAACTGCCGGCTGGGAAACCGATCCGCGTCTTCCCGTTCTTGCTGCAGCCGGAGCCCATGCCGTTTGAGTGAACACTACGAACCGGCGGCACCGGCCAAAGGGAGCGAAACCAACACGGGCGAGTCCGCTTGGAGCGGTCGTTCTTCGTGGGCCAAAACGGTTTCGACGAAGAAGCACAGCAATTGTCGTAACTCGTCGGGTTCGACGGCATCGGCCAGTGCTTCGGCGCGAGCGCGGGACTTGTCAACCAGCGCTTCGGCCTTGGCGAAGGCGCCGGACTGTGCGAACAAACGCCGCAACCGACCGATCCGCAAAGCGTCCGGCTTGTCGCCGGTGAGAAGCTCTTCAAGCTCCTCTCGCCGGCGGTCGTCGGCCGCTTGCAGGGCCAGCGCCAGTAGTATGGTGGGACGCAGCGCGAGAGCATCCTGGCCGGCAATCAGTTTGTTGTTGTCGTCCCCCTGCCAGTCTTTCAGATCGTTCAGAATCTGGAAGCCGACACCCAAGTGCCGCGAAAACGCCCCAATCACCTCTTCGTACTGATCGACGGGGCCGGCCATGCGCAGCCCGGCATAGAGGGCGGCCTCGAAGGCGGGGGCCGTCTTCAACGCGTAAATTTGCAAGGCATCCAGCGGCGTGAGGTTCCAATTGGGAGACGACTGCCACGCCATTTCCGCTCCTTGTCCGTCACACAACTTCACGTGGGCCGCCGCCATCCGCTCGAGCACATCGGCGGCAACCTCCGCACCGAGATCACTGTGGATGGAATTGATCAACCGATAGCCGAGGCCGATCAGATAGTCGCCGACGTTGATCGCTGTTCCCATGCCGTAACGGCGATGCAATGTTTCCCGACCGTAGCGGTACAGATCGTCGTCTTCGATGTCATCATGCACCAGCGAGGCCTTGTGGAACGCTTCGATGGCCATCGCCACTCGGTTGACTGAATCGGGGTAGCGGATGTCGTCCTCACCGCCGGGCCGGGCATGCAGGCCTTCGGCTCCTGTGATTGCGTCGTAAGCGGCCAGTGTGATGAACGGTCGGAACCGCTTGCCGCCGTCAGCGAGCCAATCGTAGGCGATGTGCTCGGTTTTGCCGAGCAGAGACCTGGCTGCTTTGTCGGTCTTGCTGCGGACTCGGGGCAACAACCGTTGGAAGTCTTCATGGAACAGTCTGTTAGCGGCCCGCATCAGCGGGACGTAACTGGCCGTCTGCGGCTCGGGCAGCGGCTGGTATTCGCCCAAAACATCCCAGAGTGACGATTCATCCAGCGACGTGTTCTTACAATTGCCGGAGTGCAGCGGAATGGCGTACGAAGGCACTCCCGCGATGAGTACTTTGTCGAGAGCCTTCTCCAGTACATTCAGGCAGGCCACTCCGAGGATTCCGTCGATGTGACCAGCCACGATGATCTTCAGCACGATCGGCGACCCTTCGGCCACCAGCACTTTGTAGCCAAGTTGCTCGGCTCGTATTTTATAATCGGCGATGGAGCAGGCCCCGCAATCTTCGCAGTCGAGCCCAAATTCGTCATAGTCGGCCGGACAGCCTTCGGCGTGCTTCAGACAGTGTGGCAACAGCAGCATGCGGCGTTCGAAAGGCACCGCCAGAAACTGCCGCTTCCAGAAAAAATTGCCGATCAGCACCATCGTAAACCCCAGGTACTTTTCAGGCAGGCCCATCTGGGTGAGCAGTTTCCGCCCGTGCTGTTCCAGCTCTCCTTTCTTGACCGGTCTTGTCCTATCGAGCGGTTCGGCATAGCGGCGGGCCGCTGCGTTGATCTGCTCGCGCAGGATGAGCGTTTCCGGAACCGTCTTGAGGCGACTGGTGCTTCGGCGGCGCTTCCGCGTGACCGGCTTGTCGTCGGCCGATGACGGGGCCAGGCCAGACTCATCCGTGATGATGGCGCTTTCGGAGTTGCGAGGTCCAGAAGGGGCTAGCGACACGGGGTGTTCCTCTCTGCTGTTCGTCGAGCCGTCTCAGTCAACAATCGCGGCAACACTTTAGCCATCTGGAGCAACTTCCTCACAACAGTGCATTTCGTGGTCAGCGGAGGATTATTAGGAAAGCAGGAATGTCGGAAATCGTCTTTCTCCTGTCTTCCTAGATTCCTAATTTCCTCATCACTACATTCGGCTAAACAGTTACCAATAGCGAATCCGCTTTCAGGGCGCGTCTCAGGGCGGCAACCGTGAACGCGAGTGGATACAAGTCTTCAAAATACCATAATTTGGCGAAATAAAAACCGATGGGAGATGTTTCCCGAAACGTGTCGTCTTCGACAGCGTCCATCAACCACGATAAACCACGGCGTGCCGCTTCACCCTCGGAATCGGCTGAAACCAACGCTTCGACCGCCAGCGCGGTCTCTTCAACGCTGGAGAGTTGAGAGTTGAGAGTTGAGAGTTCAGGGTTGAGGGGAATTCCGCACTCCGTACTCTCCATTCCGCATTCCGCATTCCGCACTCCGCACCGCGGTCCGCCGCCCCAACCACCGTCTTCGTTCTGACAGTCACGCAACCACTGGAAGCCACGTCCGGCGGGAACGCTCTCGAGCCGGCCGGCATCGCGGTAGGCGGCAAGGACGCGTGCGGTTCCATAGGTGGGGTTTGCCTCGTTGTGGTGGAATTGATTCCCGAACCAAAGCGGCAGCCACGAACCGTCGGCCCGCTGTGCGGTTCTCAGGTACGAAAAACCGTGATGGATTGCCTGTGCCGCACGTCGTTTCAGTGGTGCGGTCGCCGTTGTTTCCGGTGCGCGACTCGACCAAGCCAGCAACGCGCGGATCACGTGGGCCGAGATGTCCGGCGCGCTGCGGTCGAACGGCAGCACCCCCCAGCCACGACAAAACGTGGGCCATCCCCGGTCACGATTCTGCAAATCCAACAGCCAGCCGACGCCATCGGCCAGCGCCTGCCAATCTGTTTGGGAAACTTGGTCGTTCGACAGCCCGTCATTCAAATTCAACAAGGCCAGCAGTGCTCCGGGCGTGTCGTCGGCATCGGGCACGCCGCCGGGCAGGTCGGTCCAGGCCCAACCGCCGGGATCCGCATGTGTGTAGGGATGCACCGCTCGGTATTGCTGGCCGAGCAGCCACTGGCGAATTGGCAAGCGGTCCCGTTCGGGCAAGTCGTGCGCGAGCGCGTTCACCGAAAGCGTCGTCACCCAGGTGGCCAGATTCGTGTCGATGGGCCAGCTACCGTCGGCCCGCACCGAGTCGGCGAGGAACCGGACCCCTCGCCGCGAAACCGGGTGATCCGCCAAGCCCATGCCGGCGAGGCTCATGGTCACGAAACTCGTCAACGGAGTGGCTTCCAGAAACCCGCCGCTCGTGGGCTGAATGCTTTCGAGCACCCGCAGGCTGGGGCGGATTGCCAATCGCCGCAGCAGCCAGACCAGCGGATTCCAGGGCTTACGGTGGTGGTAACGAACCTGCCCGATGGCGATCAACGCCGGCAAGGCATAACTGACGACCGGCAGGCGAACGGTCTTGTAAAAGCGAGCCGGCAGACAGGCCAATTCGAAAGGCAGCGGCAAGACATTCCGCCAGTCAACTTGATTGGCCAGCGCGCAGTGCGTCAGGATGGGAATCGAAAACGTCTTATCCTTCCCGTATCGGTCCAGTACGGCCTGCACGCCGCCGGCGCGAGTGATGTACCGCGCGGACGCTTCGACGTTTGCCGAGTACCGCTTGGCAGTCCCGGTTGTGTGGAAGGCGGCATGCGCCAGCATGGTGGTTGAAATGTTGCTGAGGCTCTTTGTCGTATCGCCCCAGCCGCCGTCACCGTTCTGATGACGGGAGAGCCACGCCAATCCACCGTGAATGAGAGCCGTGAACTCGGAGTTCGGAATTCGGAGTTCGGAATCAATTCTTCCACTCCGCACTCCGCACTCTGCACTCCGCATTCGACGAGCCATCTCCAGCGCCACGATCGCCGTCGCCGTCGACAGCGGCGACGCCGAAAGTTCGCCCGTCCAATACCCTTGCTGATTGCGTTCCCCTAGCAGCACCTCACGGGCCTTTGCGTAGCAGTCGGAAAGTCGTTGGTGGGAAACAGGGCCGGCCACTGTCACGGATTGGCTCTCTTTCGTGAAAAGGCTTTCAGCAATCATAAGTTGAGATCGTCGAGTCCGTCGATCAAGTCGTCCAATTCGTCGCGTTCCGGCGCCGCTTCGCTGGTTTGCCGGTTCGGAGCGCCCGCAGCCATGCGGACCGCCTCACGGCCTTCGCCGAGCAGTTCGGCGTCACGCTCCCCAGCGGCAATCTCCACTGCCGAGGGAGCCCCGAACAGCTTCGACAAATTGATCTTCAGATCTGCTATTTCTCCGTCGGCGCCGGCGATGGCCGGCGTCTTGTGGCCTGGAAAGAGGATTGCGTTTTCGGGGCAAACACGGCTGCAAGCCGGACAGCCCTTCTTACAGTTGTCCTGCTCTTCGACCAGAATGCGATCACGGTTGTCGAGCCCGTAGACGCCGAACAAACAGAAGTCGATGCATTCCATACAGTTCGTACAACGATCGTAGTCGATGACCGGATACCACCGCCGGCGGAGTGTGGAGTGCGGAGTGCGGAATGCGGAATGCGGAATTGGTTGGTTCACTCCACACGCCACACTCCGCACTCCGCACTCCGCAATACGTCGGATTTCGTCGAGATAGACCAACGGATCGGAGTGCGTCCGCAAGTCGATGCAGTAAACCTTGCGGTCCGGGGCGTCGACCGCGCCGATCCCATGCGGCTGACGCTCCTCGAGGGCCGTCTCCGGTTCTTCGTCCCACTCCGCTTCGTCCTGCGGTTTGAGCAAGGTGACGCCTGCCCGTCCTTTGACTCCGTTGCGGTCCAGTATCCACCGAGTCGCTCGCGGATACAGCCACGCAAGCACCACCAGGTCTCCCGGTATCGACCGCAGAAACAGCATGCCGCTGTGGTCGCGGGACATGTCGTGCAGGTGTGGAACCAGGGAGACGTCGACGTCGGGATCCCTCATCAGAGCGGCGGCGATTTCTCCTTCCAATTCACGTTTCGCCGGGTTCTTCCCCTGAGCCTGCGAAAGAACGACGGTCAGTTTGCTGCCAGTCACGATATCTCTCTCAGCATTCAGCTTTCAGCACTCAGCAAAGAACCACCTGATCGCTGATCGCTGACTGGTTTCTCAATTGATCTGACCTTTCAACAATCGCTGGTCATTGTCCCAGCCGGCTTCCAGCAGCTTGAAGTATTCCGTCGGCGCGAGCAGTTCGGCCGTCGACTCAAAACCGAACAACCAGCCTTTGTCGTAGTTGTCGGTGTTGATCGTCGACGGGTCGTCCAACAGGTTCTCGTTGAAATCGAGAATGCGTCCGTCAAATGGTGCGTACAGGGTGGAAATCGCCTTCGAGCTTTCGATTTCACCAATCTCCATTTTCTTGCACACGTTGGTGTGCGGATCGACGTTCCAGGCCAGGAAATAAACATCCTGCAACAACCGAACCGAATACGACGTGAACCCAACCCGATATCCAACCGGACTCTGCTTGAGCCACAAGTGGTTCTCCGAATAGTGCCGATCCGTGGGAACGCGGGCCTCATAGTTTCCCATCATGAAGACGAGGTCTTCGGACATTGTTCTCCAACAGCGTAAGCAGGGAAAAATGTAAGAACAGAGGAAGGGTTAACGGCGGGTCCGGTTTCGCCCTGTCGACGCGGTCGGCGTCGAGCACAACAGTCAACATCGAGAAACTCCGACACTTCATGATTCCACAACAGTCACCCGAAAGCAAACCGGGCGGTCCCTAATTTCAGCGTTTCCTGCAGACCGTGCAGCCGGGCATGTTCAGAATTTCAGTGATCTCGCGAACGGCGCGCATGACGCGAAGACTCACTCTCGCCCGGCACGCGGCTCTGAAGTTCTCGATCGACACCGCCGTCGGCACCACCGCCACAACGCGGTCAAAATCCAGCCGAGCCGGCGGGCGCCTGGCTCGTGGATCGGCAGAATCCAGAGCACGGCCGTCATGCGGCCGATCCACGAAACGAGGAACAGGAGTTGATAGCTCTCGAAACGGTAGTTGTCCCATGCGATCAGAAACTGTGATTCCCGCAACGAGTCGAGCCATAACCCGCCCAGCAGACCGCTCACCCCGGCCAACAGACCGGCCACCTGACGGAATAGGGCGAGTTGAGTCGCATTGTCGCTGCGGGGTGAGAGTTTCAGCGCGAGATTGCGGCCGGAGATATTCGCGGCGGCGAATCCGCCCCACAACAAATACGCCGCGAACAGCCACCACCAGCGTTCCGGCGTCGCCAGCAGCCAGAAGGCGAGCGCCGAACCGGCGACCACCAGGCTCCAGAACAGCGGTGCTTTGTTGCCGAAACGGTCGCAGAGGAACCCGGCCAGTGCACTGACCGGGATCTTCACCACGCGCATCACGCCGATCAGCAGGTAGAACGTTCCCAGCGAGATGTCGAGCGGCCCGCGCTGATACGTGAAGAACGCCGCTTGCGTCAATCCGTTCGCGAATGCGAGCCACCAGTTGTGCACCAGCAGAAACCGCAACGAGCGGTTTCGCCACGCGTCGCCGATCAGACGCCAATCGGAGACGCTGACGGTTGCCGACCGGACCGACACGTCAGGCAGACGCAGCAGGGGAATCATCGAGATCAGCAGGACCACGACGCCAATCACAAATGCCGCCACGTAGGCGAGTAACGCGGTTTCCGGCGGCATGGACCCTTCCCGCAACCATTCCTTCCAGGCGTCCCGCATGTATCCGCCCACGACGGGAACGACCAATAACACGACGAGCTTGGCGATGTTGCGTTTCGCGAAGAAGCGTCCCCAATGGTGTTCCGGAACGAGGTCGGTCATCCACGAGAGGTACGCCAGGTAAGCAACCGCCTGCAGGCTCTGATAAGCAGCCAGACAACCGACCATGATCCACAGCGGACTGATTCCGGCCGGTCGATAAGCCGGGAACGCCAGCAGTGGAATGCCGAGCGAGACCAGGCGGGCCAACAGCGAGAACATGAACCACACCCGTTTGCGGCTCCCCATGCGCTGAATCATCCAACGCGCCAGCAGCCCGGCAATTCCAACCGTTTCGGGCGTGGCCAGCAACAGGGCAATCAGAAACCCCGTGGCACCCAGCTCGTACCCGAAATACAGTAAAAATCCGCCCGTCGTCAGCGAATACCCGGCCGTCCACAGGCCCTGATTCCACACGACGGCCCGGGTGACGCGTTGGAGATCTCTCGTTGGCGGCGTATCCTGTTGAGCCGACATCGCTTCGATTCTATTCGCTTTCATGCCCAGCAGTAAGGTCTGGGGCTTGCAGCACGAGCTTGCGTACTCCGCCGTTGAACACAGCAGTTCACCGGCCGGGAGGCTGCAAATCAAACATACGAAAAGGTGAAACCGCGGCAAAACAGGCGGTTTGCACCTCTTGAGGAGAATCTTCGCGGAAAAACGGAGGTCCGCTCCGTTGGACCGGCACCTGGATAGCCAGGTATGAGTGCGGAAAAACTGGATGAACCGGAAAAACCGGAAATCTCTTCTCCGGCCCTTTTCTTCCCTTTTCTTCACTTGTCCGGACCCTGCGGTTGCAACTGGTGAGCCATTGATCAAGACTGGGTCTGTTCAAGTGTCGTTTCCGTCAATGGAGCCACCCATATCACCCACCGATGAGGAGTGAGCACGATGGACCGCAGAGAATTCTTTGCATGGTCTGGAGCCACGCTGGCGCTGGCCGGCTGTAATGGAACAGGCTCACCGGAGCTTGTCGCAAACGATCCGGAGCCTGCGGCCAACAATGAAGGGAAAGGCCGTTCGCAAAAACCGGTCAAGATGCACGTCGGCACGCAGCGGGGGCCGACGTCTCCCCCAATGTTGCAGTTCGTCAAACGTCATGGAGTGAACAACGTTTGCGGCTATCCGCCGAATCCGGGCGAGCGAGGTCACTGGACCGTCGAAGAGCTCGAACAAACCCGCGACCTCTGCGAGAAACACGGCGTCAGCCTGGACGTCGTGGCACTATCGTTTCTGTCGTCGAGCCACATCGACCGGGAAAAACGCCCCAGCATCATGCTGGCTCAGGATCCTCAGCGAGATCGGGACATCGACGACATCCAGAAAATGATCGCCGCGTGCGCCAAGGTGGGCATTCCTTGCATCAAGTATAACATGAGTCTGTTGGGCGTGTTGCGCACCGGGCGGACGCCCGGCCGAGGCGGGTCGAGCTACAGCACCTGGCGACTGGCGGAAGCCAAGGCCGATCCACCGCTGACACGGGCCGGCCGGGTCACGGAAGACATGGCCTGGGAGCGGATCACCTACTTCCTGGAACGAGTCATCCCGGTCTGCAACGAATACAAGGTGCGATTTGCCTGTCATCTTCACGATCCGGGCGTGTCCCCCGAAGGTTTTCAGGGAATCAATCGCGTGCTGGGCACTTTTGAGGGCTTGAAGAAATTCGTGTCCATTCAGGAAAGTCCGTACCACGGATTGAACCTTTGCCTCGGCAGTGCGGCCGAGATGCTTGCGGACCCCGCACGCGAGATCCACGACGTCATTCGCTACTTCGGAGAGCGAAAGAAGATCTTCAACATCCACTTCCGAAACATTCGCGGCCGGCGAGACGACTTTCAAGAGGTCTATCCCGACGAGGGCGACATGGACATGCTTCAGGTGGCCCGCACGCTGCACGAAGTCGACTACGAATACATGCTGATGCCCGATCATATGCCGGTGCATCCAGACGATCCTCAGGGCTTTCAAGGTTTCGCCTTTGCCTACGGATATATCAAAGCGCTCATCCAGGCCGTTGCCGCCTACGGTTAGAACGGATCGGCGTGTTGTGGGGCAGGCTTTCCAGCCTGCCGGGTGGTTGGTTACGATAGCCGGCGTACTTTGTGCTTGCGGATTTCGGCGAGCGGGGGACGTGAGTCCCCTGTTCCAACCCGTGGGCTGACGCCCACCGCTCGCCACGCCGGAACATGCGATTGTGAAACGGTCTGAAGGAGACTCCCATGAGAAGAATGGCAACTTTTCCAACCGCATGTCTGGTGGCCATACCTTATCTGCTCTCGGCGATGCCCGGCCGTGCGGTGGCCCAGACGGTGACCATCAAACAATCCGACGACCGCTTGCGCGTGCGAATCGACGGCCAATTGTTCACGGAGTACATCTTCCGCGGCCATTCCCGGCCGGTCCTGTTTCCGATCATCGGTCCGCACGGGCTGGGCATGACTCGCAGTTTTCCGATCAAGATGAGCGTGCCGGGCGAATCGCACGACCACCCGCACCAAAAACCGATGTTCTTCGCTCACGGTTGGGTCGACGGCGTCAACTTCTTTGCGGAATTCGCAGACTCCGGCAAGACCGTGCACGACAAGCTGCTCAAGGTGGAAAGCGGTTCCGCGCGCGGGCGGATCCAAACCAGCAACAAGTGGGTCGCTCCGAACGGCAAGATCGTCTGCACCGACACGCGGACGCTCTCTTTCCAGGCTGTCCCGGGGGGGCGAGCCATCGATTGGGAGATCACTCTCCACGCCTCGCACGGCGACGTGACGTTCCGCGACGACAAGCATGGCATCATGGCCATTCGCATGCATCCGAACCTCCGACTGGACAACGACCCCAAGCGCGGCGTGACCACAGCCAACGGCCAGGCCGTCAACAGCGAAGGCGTCAGTGGAAAAGCGGTTTTTGGCAAGCGGGCCAAGTGGATCGACTATTGGGGCAAGATCGACGACAAGACGGTCGGCATTGCCATCTTTGACCATCCGGGGAACCCACGACATCCCACGTGGTGGATGGCGCGCGGCTATGGTTACGTGGCCGCCGATCCGTTCGGCGCACACGCCATCGGGGGCGAGCCTCCGGGAACCGGAGACATGCTGATCAAGGCCGGAGAGTCGGTGACGTTCCGCTACCGGTTTGTGTTTCACGAAGGAGACCCCAAGCAGGCGCGGATCGCCGAACAGTACGGCCACTATGCCAAAGCCGCCGCATCGGACCGCTCCTCGTAGGCAGGCCGGACGAAAGACCACAAGAGTTGCAAATTCAACGACAAGTGAGCTGTCATGTCTGAGACACGCTACAAAGACCACACGGACAGCGTGCAGGGAAAACTCCGTCTGTTCCAGGCAGCGTATGCTGCGGGCAATTATGATCTTGCGATGTCCCTCTCGGAGTCGATCAAGGACACAATCACCTTCCAGCGGCAGATGCACGGTGCTCTGGAGCAGCCGCAGCTCGGCGCCGAGGATTTTGCGCAGACGAGCGAGCTTCCCCCTGCATGGAGCCGGTGGGCGCGAGGGTGGGCCTATTTCAAGCCTGTCAGGTTATTTGAAACGGTCGGGATTGCCAGATCGAATGAACCGGTGGACTTGAGCGTCGGCTTTCGTGTTGACCAGACAACAGACCTGCAGCGCGAACTGCGCGTTGCGCGCCTGGACACGCCTCGGCAAACGCTTCGCGAAGTTCCCTGCCAAGTCTACGGTGAATCGCGTCGTGGCAAGGAACGCCGCTGTCGGCTTGTCTTTCTCGCCGATGCGCCCGCGCACGGACAGGCAACCTACCTGGTGTTCTATGGCAATCCCAACGCTGAGTTGCCCGAATACAGCACCGACCTGCGAGTCAGCGGTGAGGGTTACGGACTGGACATTGAGAACAATCATTTCGTCGCCCGCCTTTCCCGACAGATGGGGCAGTTGGAACGGCTCACCTACAAGCGGCAACACGGGCTGGAACTCTTTGCCGGCGGCAAGGGACACGGCGAACCGCCGTGCATCGACTGGGCCCACGACTACGTCGACCAGGGAGACTTTCAAAAGCTGCGGATGCGCAACTGGCCGCACTGTCCCAACTATGAGGTCGTCAAGGGTCCGTTGTGTGTCCGTGTCCGCCGCTGGGGGTTCCCGTACAGTCCCCTTCACCCGCTATTCACTCCCAGCCGAATCCACGCGGACGTGACCTACACCTTCTACGCCGGCTTGCCCTACTTCTTCAAGGACGGCCGCATGGACGCGGTCAAGGACGTCCAAATTGCGGCGATGCGGGACGACGAATGGGTCTTTTCCGGATACTCGTTCACTGACATAGTGTGGATCGACAGCCAGGGCAAACTGCACGAAGGCAGCGTGCCCGCCGAGCACGCTGGGAAGCTCTGGGGCGTCGGCTATTTCCACCGCGATAGCCGCGACGCGTTCATCGCCCTATGGCTGGAACACACGGCGGAGAAATTTGATCAACTTGGACACAACGGCTCGCCGACCTTGCACTATCACGGTCACGGCCAGGTTTGGGCCCGCTACCCGGTCCGCAGCACACAGTTGCCGGCGGGCGCTTCGATCCGGCAGAAGAATGCCTATCTCGTCTTTCCTTATCCAGAACAAGACGCGGCGGTCAAGATCCAGAGCGTGCGACATCAGTTACGCAATCCACTCGAAGTGTGTACGGACAAGCTGCCCCGCGTGGCGGGTGCCACGGCAACCGGCGCTCTGGCCCGCTTCGGAGAGACCGCCGAAGAGTCCCCGCTCAAGCCCGCCATCTGGAAAACACTCCGTGAGGTGAGGGACGAGCAGCTCTACAAGGTCGACGCAAACGTCGTGGATATGGGATACATTTACGACGTCCGTGTGCGAGACGGCGTCGTCCACATCTTGCTAACCATGCCGCACCGCGGGCGTCCCGTTTACAGTTTTCTGCTCACCCAGGGCGGTGGGCGGGTCGGAGAAGGCATTCGCGAGCGGTTACTGAGGCTCAAAGACGTGCGCGACATCGTCGTGGACTTCACCTGGGATCCGCCGTGGACGGTGGCCAGAATGACCGATGCCGGGTGCCGAGCGGTGGGCTTTCCGTTGTGAACAAACTTGCCCGGTGACAGTCGAGAGCGGCTGTGACAGAATGGGCGAGCGGGGGGCGTCAGCCCCCTGGTTGTCGGAACAGCCGGTTGACACC
>CAZGYE010000078.1:0-19019 GCA_964530165.1 uncultured Planctomycetaceae bacterium | reverse complement strand
AGGAGGCGGTGGCTGTGGTCGGATCGGGTCCGGCCGGGCTGGCCTGTGCTCACGATCTGGCCCGACTCGGATACGGCGTGACGGTCTTTGAAGCCTCATCGGTGCCCGGCGGCATGCTAACGTTGGGCATTCCCGAATACCGGCTTCCTCGGGAAATCGTGCAGAGGGAAGTGGACGAAATCCTGAAGCTCGGTGTCGAGTTGAAGTGCGATCAGGCCCTCGGCCGCGATTTCCTGTTGAAGGACTTGAAGGAATTGGGGTTCGGGGCGGTCTTTCTGGCGATCGGAGCGCACCGCAGTAAAGACCTGCGGATCGACGGCCTCGATTTCGACGGCGTATTGCGCGGCGTCGAGTTTCTGCTGAACGTGAACCTGGGCTTCCGCGTGTGGCTGGGGCATAAGGTGGTGGTGATTGGCGGCGGCAGTGTGGCCGTAGACGTGGCGCGGACCGCTGCTCGCGAGGGCACCGATCAGGTGGCCGTCAACACAACCATCGACGCCGCCCGGGCCGCGCGGCGGTTGGGAAGCCGCGAGGTCCACGTGATCTGCCTCGAATCGCGTGAGGAGATGCCGGCCCACGGCTACGAAGTGGAAGAAGCCGAGGAAGAAGGGATTATCTTTCACCCTTCCACCGGACCGAAAAGAGTTTTGGGTGTGGACGGCAAGGTGGTCGGTTTGGAGACGTTGCGGTGCGTGTCGGTCTTCGACGCCGACGGCCGGTTCAGTCCGCGTTTCGACGACGGTTCCGAATCGGTGATCACGGCCGATTCGATCGTCCTATCGGTTGGGCAGGTATCGGATTTGTCGTTTCTCCGGGATGAAGATGGGATCGAAACCACGCCCCGCAGGACCGTCACGATCAACAAGCAGACCTTGGCGACCACCGCACCCGGCGTGTTCGCAGGCGGTGATCTCGCGTTCGGGCCTCGCCTGATTATCGATGCCGTCGCCGACGGCCGCAAAGCCGCTCGCTCGATCCACCAGTATCTGCATGGCAACGTCGAATGGAGGCAGCACGGTCAGCTTCCGGTGATTCCGCCCCGGGCTCTTGGCGATCCTTACGACGCGACAGCGCGGCAAGCGTGTCCGACTCACTCGCTGGAGCGGCGAATCGGGTTCACCGAGGTTGAACTTCCCTTTTCCGCCGACCAAGCAGCCGTCGAGGGAAACCGGTGCTTGCACTGCAACGAGAACATCTTCTTGGACGGCGAGCTGTGCATCTTGTGCGGAGGGTGTGTGGACGTGTGCCCCTACCAGTGCATCGCCATGGTGTCGGCCTCGCGGATCGACTGGAGCGACGCGGCCGACGATTTCCCCGAAGCCAGTCGTGGAAACGGGTACGCGATGGTTCTGGACGAGACTCGCTGCATCCGCTGTGGGTTGTGTGTCCGCCGCTGCCCAACGGATGCGATCACGATGCGGCGTTTTGAGGCTCAGGAGGACTGGGTGTATGGCTGAAATGGAACCACACAGCGGTGCCAGCGACAACCGCCGCGGCTTCGTCGCCAAAGGGTTCGTTTGGCTTGGCGTCTCGAGTTTGTTGGCGAGCCTGGCCAGTTCCCTGTACGCGAACTTTCGGTTCTTCTTTCCCAAGGTGCTATACGAACCGCCGTCGGAATTCAAAGCAGGTCTTCCCGACGAGTACCAGCCGGGCGCGATCAGTGACCGCTGGGTCAAGGGTCACCAGGTGTGGATCGTCCGGGAGAAGGACACGCTGTATGCGCTACTGGGTGTTTGCACGCACCTGGGATGCTTGACGAGCTATTTCCCAAGCGAAGAGCTTTTCAAATGCCCTTGCCATGGGAGCAACTTCTCGCTCCAAGGCGACCCGAAGGCGGGACCGGCGCCGGTCCCCTTGTACCGTTTGGCGCTGTCGCAGAGCGATGATGGACAGATCGTGGTGAACAAGGCTCTGCGGGAAAACCGTCCGGGCAAGCGAGACCAGGAGCCCTACGTCCTGAAGCCCTACGTGCTGAAGGTGTGAAGCATGGCATTTAAGAAACGCAGCCAAACCATCACGGAATCGCAGTTGTGGCGATCGGTCTTTCGTCACGGAGTCCCGGACACTCCCCGCAAACGCTCGCTGACAGTTGTCAGCAACTTTTTCCTGCATTTGCATCCGGTCTCGATTCCTCGGCACGCGCTGCGCTTCACCTTTACCTGGGGGTTGGGCGGGACGTCGTTCCTGCTGTTCTTCGTTCTCACCGTCACTGGCATTTTGCTCACTTTCTACTACGTACCTGACGTGGGTCGCGCGTACAGCGATATGAAAGACCTGCGGTTCGCGGTTCCTTTCGGCGTCTTTTTGCGGAACATACACCGATGGTCGGCCCACGCCATGGTTCTGATCGTCATACTGCACATGGTGCGCGTCTTTTACACGGGTTCCTATCGTCCACCTCGCGAGTTCAACTGGGTGGTGGGTGTGCTGCTGCTGGTCCTCACACTGGTGTTGAGCTTCACGGGATATCTGCTTCCGTGGGACCAGTTGGCCTATTGGGCGGTCACCGTCGGCACGAACATGGCCGGCGCGACACCGTTGATCGGCCATACGGGACCGTTTCATGATTTGCTGGGCGCACGGATCGACAGTGATGTCCGTTTCGCGCTTCTAGGCGGGACGCTGGTGGGCCAGAACGCGTTGATTCGGTTCTACGTTTTGCACTGCATGGCGCTTCCGGCGATCTTTTGCGTCTTGGTGGCCATCCACTTCTGGAGAATCCGTAAGGATGGTGGAATCTCTCGTCCCGGGGGGGTCGAAGAAGCGAGCCCAGAGCCGGTGGCCGCCGACTCCTCGTCGACCGGCGACGTGGAAGAATCGCCGCCTTCCCCCGCCGGGCGTCACCGCCTGCTTGCCTACGTTGACGGGAAAACTTTCAGCGGAAAACGGGACCTGACCGAGGATGAGGTCCAGGTGTGGCCCCACTTGGTGGTGCGCGAGTTTCTGGTCGGCCTGACAGTGGTCATCCTGATCTGGGTCCTGGCCGTCTGGTTCAACGCGCCGCTGGAGGCGCATGCCAATCCTGCCCTGACCCCCAACCCAGCCAAGGCGCCTTGGTATTTCGTGGGGCTGCAAGAACTGCTGGCGTATTTCGACCCCTGGATCGCGGGGGTCATGATTCCGTCCCTAGTCGTTTTCGGACTGGCCGCCATTGCCTACTTAGACGTCAACCGTGAAGGGACCGGCGAGTACGCCTTCGGAAAGCGAAAATTCGCTGTGACCGTCTTCACCTTCGGCATGATGTTCTGGTTCGCTCTGATCTTCATCGGGCTATTCATGCGCGGGCCTAGTTGGGCGTGGTACTGGCCAAACGAAGATTGGACGATTCCCAAACCGACCATCTCGGCGACGTGGAATCTGCCTTTGTGGGGGGGCAGTCTGCTGCTGATCGGCTATTTCGCCCTCGGCCTGGCGTTGCCGGCGATGCTGCTGCCGAAGTTCCGCAAGGACTTGGGCCTTCCTCGCTACATCATCACCATGATCCTGTTGCTGCTGATGATCGGCGTGCCCACAAAGATCGTGCTGCGTCTCATGTTCAATATCAAGTATTTCCTCCATACGCCGTGGTTCAACATCTGACGAAGGCGCTCGCCATGATGCTCAGGGTTCACTTCGCCGTCGCCTCTTTGGCCATTTTGGTGCTATGCGGCACCAACTACTGGGTGGAGTATACGCCCACATGGAAGCAGTGGCAGAAAGAGTATTACGCCCTGTTGGCCGAAAAGATTGAGGACCCCCAAAAGGCGGCACGAGCCGCCAACACTCCGCCGAAGTTTGTGCAGATCTACAACCGGGAGTTGGGAGTGACCGACCGCTGTGTGATTTGCCATCTGGGGATGGACAATCCTTTGATGGCCGGCGAGCGCAACCCGCACAAGGCCCACCCCAACCCTGGGAATTTCCTCTCCTCGCATCCTTTGGAGCAGGTTGGCTGCACCATCTGTCACCACGGCCAGGGAGCGGCGACGACTCTGGACGACGCCCACGGCCACGTTCCGCATTGGGAACGGCCGTTGCTGACGGGTGACTTTGTCCAGGCAACGTGCACCAAGTGCCACAACGAGGAGGAAGTCCCGGGTGCGCCCGTCCTGACTCGCGGGAAGCGTCTGTTGCGCGAGTTGGGGTGCGTCGGTTGCCACCGGACCGGCGAGAGCGTCGACGGAGACAAAGTGGGACCGCGGCTGGCTGGCATCGGCAGCAAGGTCACGCGAAGATGGCTCAACAGATGGCTGCTGAACCCCAAAGGCTACTTGCCGCGGGGCAAGATGCCGAATTTCCATCTCTCCCCGTTTTCGGCCAACGCCCTGGCCGCCTACCTGATGACCTTCAGGAACGAGGCGATCGATACCATGCCTGAACAAGAAGGAGACTACGACGCCGGCGCCCAACTCCACCTTGACGAACAGTGCATCGACTGCCATGTCAGCCTGGAGCGCGGCGGAAAGCTCGTGGGCGGCAATATCGGGCCGGACCTGCGAAAAATCGCCAACAAGGTCAACCAGCGTTGGCTCGTCGCCTTCTACAAGGACCCTCACGCCTTCTACCCCCGCACCAAGATGCCGCGCTTCAACTTTAGCGATCAGCAGGCCTTGAACCTGGCCCAATTCACCATCGAGAACGAGGACTGGGTCGACTACGATTTATTGGATGCGGACGAGGCAGCGCCCCCACTGCCGGCCGACTCGCCGGAACTGAAGGAGCAGGGCAAACAGTTGTACGATGAACTTGGTTGTGCGGGTTGCCACGACTCGACCGGGGAGCCGACGAAGCCGCCCGGTCCGGACCTGACCTTTATCGGCGGCAAGCCGGTCCACAACCTGGGTTTTGGCGACGCCGAAGTACGGCACACGCTGCCCGATTTCCTCTACACGAAACTGAAATCGCCCCGATCGCTCACCAGCGATTTCCGGCTTCCTTTCGGCGAGGACCCGGCGGAAGCGATCTGGAAGAATTTGCAGCCCACGGCGTTGTTTTCGAAGTCGGCTCCCTTACCCAAAAAAGGATCGGACACCCAACGGCTCGCTTGGATCCTGGCCCAGGTGCAAGAGCGTACGGCCCTGCCTCCGGGTTGGCAACTGCCGGCGGCCGCAGGGGAGAACGGGCCGGAAGAATCCAAGGAACCCCAAACGCCAGCCGAGCCAGAGGCGCCGGACCAGCAACAAGCCCCGCAAGCGCCCAGCGCGGCGGCAGAGGGCCGGCTGGCCCCCGAGTTGAAGTTGCCCGACTTGCCGCCGCCGGAACAAGCAGACTGGCTGGTGCAAAAGCTCAACGAGGTGGGTTTGTTGAACTCGCTGAAGATGCCCGATTTCTTGCTCTCCAACGCAGACGCCGAAGCGTTGACGATCGCCCTGATGAGTCATAGCGCCGAGCGGGTCGCTTTAAGACGCTTCGAGGTTCCCAGGAAGCGGAAGGTGTCCTTCAACCCGAAGGACGAGTTTGGCCAATTGGAGCGCCGCTACCGCTGTCTGTCCTGCCATAGCATCCGAGGCTCGGGGGACCTTCTGGCAAGCGATCTGACCTTCGAAGGCAACAGGGTCAATCGGGAATGGTTGTACCACTACCTGAAAATGCCGTATTCGATGAGGCGACTGATCGCCATCGCCATGCCCAATTTCAACTTCCCCGACGAGGAGGCCCGGTTCATGGCGGAGTATATGTCGCGTGTGTTTGTGGACAGCCAGATCGGAGTCGGCTGGAAACGCCTGCGCGATCGCGCCGATGCCGGTCGTGGGAAGGCGCTGTTTGACGCGAAAGGGTGCTTCGCTTGCCATCAACTGCATAATAAGGGCGGCGACATTGGCCCCAGCCTCACGACTCAGGTGCCGGAGTTCCCTCAAGGAACCTGGGTCGGCGACAAGCTTCGAGGCGAATGGATCTTCGACTGGCTGAAAGACCCGCGCGCGATGCTCCCCGACACCCTGGAGCCAAACCGCGAGCTGTCCGACCAGGAAGCTGCCGACCTGACCGCTTACTTGCTGAGTCTGAAGAACCCTGAGTATCGACCGAAGACCGGCGGCGCCGGGGTGAATTGAATCAGCCCGATCTCCAGGAGGAAACATAAAGTGATGCGACGGTGGATGTCGGTTGTCCTGGCGGGCCTCATTCCCGCGGTCTATGCGGCCGCATTTCTGACCATGTCGTGGATCCGATCTCAGCAGGGTCATGGCGGTCACGTCTACCGGTCTGAGATCGAGTCCCTGGCGATCCACAGCGGACCGGTCGATCCACTGGCCGACGCCCGCGATCGAGGTGCTCTCGTTTACCAGCATTATTGCCAGCTCTGTCACGGGAAAAAGGGCAATGGCAAAGGCCCCAAGGCGTCCAACCTCGAACGCCCCCCTCGCAACCTGACGGACGAGACGTTCTGGCAGGAAACCAGCGAGGAACGTGTCCACGACGCCATTGCCCACGGCGGATCTTACGTCGGCAAATCTGTCCTGATGCCCGCCTGGGGTAACACGTTGACCGAGCAGGAGATCAGCGACGTCGTCGCGTTCATCCATGCTTTCGCCGGAGCAACGGAAACGGAGTGATTGGTTCAGGCCATGTTTCCATTGCGCATTTTTCTGACGCCGCCGTTGTGATTACCCTGGCGAAGGTGCGAGTCTGTCCGATTGGCACAGGAGGGACCACGGGGTGAACAGGGATGCCAAGCGGTTTACAGTGTCCTCACCGGCCGCTCGGATCATGGCCTTGACAGGCGCCTTGTTGGCTGTCGCGATGGGAGTGCTGGTGCGGGACGAAGCCGACTTCGCCAAGGGCCGTCGCGATGCCGTCCGGCAATTTCAGCGGATGGCCGGTGGCCTGGGTCTCGGAGCGACCGTCTGCCCACGCTGGTGCTTTGTCAATTTCGATCCCCGGTTGGAGCACTGCACGTGTGCAGAGCAACCATTGCCGGGCGGGTATTGTTATTGCCCCGAGCACACCGGAACGGTTTCGTTCTTTGCTCTCGACCGGTCCAACGTTATCCGCGTGGACGAACAAGGATTTTCCGGGCCGTGAACGTTTACCGTAATCTGTTTGTCGCTGCCGCTGCGAACGTGGCCCGATATCGAACCCGCTCGGCGGTGGTCATCGTGTGTCTCGTCGCCATCTGCGGGCCTTACGTCACCGGCATTGCGATTTCGGAGGGGATTCGGGCGGATGCCCAATTGTCTGTGCAGGAAGGCGCGGATTTGTATCTGACCATGGATCACTTTGGCCGGAACGGACCGGTGGCCCTGAAGTACCTGGAAGCATTTCGCAGCAGTGCCAACATTCTGAGGGTGGTTCCCCGGATTGCTGGCCGGGCTGTGGCAACCTTCGGACAGCCTGAAACACAGCAGGCCAATTCGGAACTGGTCGTGATCCTGGGCCTCGAGCCCGAGCAGATGGAACTGCTGCCGCCACCGGTCCAGCGGACGCCGCCTGGCAAAAGCCGACGCGGGGACATGATGATCGGGTCCGCCTTGGCCGAGCACCTCGGCCTGAAGCCGGACGATCAGATCATCTTGAAAGTCAGTGACGTGACGAAGGTTTTCCGCGTCTCGGCCGTCTTCCGGCGCGACGCCAGCATCTGGAGCGCTCAACTGGTTTGCCTGAGGCTCGACGACGCAGCCGAATTGTTCAACCTGGCCGGCTACGCCTCCGAGTTCCTGATTTACTGCCGGCCCGGCCCGGGGAATATCCAGGCTGTGCGGCAGGACACTCTGGCCATCTTGGGAAATCAGCCGTACCGGCTGCAGACCAAGGACCGCGAAGTGGCCGCTTACGTGGATAAAGGGTTTCGTCACCAACAGGGGATCTTCACTGTCTTGTTCCTCGTGGCGTTTGCCGTTGGCATCCCTGCCTTGCTGGTCGCATCGGGGCTTGGGTTGTCGGAGAGGCGGCGTGAGATCGGCATCTGCAAGGCCGTCGGCTGGCAGACCACGGACGTGATGATCCTGGTCACGTTCGAGCAAGCACTGTTGTCGATCGTCTCGGCGTGCCTGGCGCTGCTGGTCAGTTACGTCTGGCTGCGCGTCTTCAACGGCCTGGTTGTGGCTCAGTTCTTCATTAGCGAACTGGGGCACGTGGCGCCGTTCCGTGTGCCGGCGCGCTTCACCCCGGCGCCGCCAGCGGTGGCGCTGCTGCTTTGTTTCACCATCACCATCCTCGGCAGTCTGTATACGACGTGGCGGCTGGCGACTCAGCCGCCGGCAGAGAGCCTTCGATGAGGAAGAACTCGCCATGGCGCAGTGGGGCAGGCTTTCCAGCCTGCCGGCAGGCTGGAAAGCCTGCCCCACTGGTTGTTCGAACCTGTCAACTCGTCCGTCACTACACGGCCGTCCGCAGCGACCCGGTGAAGGCGGTCGACTCGGTCGGCCTGGAGTTGGCGGCGGGAAAGCTGGTGGTGGTTTCTGGCCCGTCCGGGTCTGGGAAAACAACGCTGCTCTCGCTGATCGCGGGGCTGGACCGGCCCAGCAGCGGCAGCGTGGAGTTGTTCGGGCGGAATCTGGCTGAGTTGTCGGACGCCGCTCTGGCGCTGCTGCGGCGAAACCGCGTCGGCCTGGTGTTTCAAGACTTCAAGCTGCTCCCGGCTCTGCCGTGTTGGGAGAACGCAGCACTGCCGCTGCTGCCGATTGGCATGTCGCTTGCCGCGCGCAGACGCCGGGCGATGAACTGGTTCGAACAACTCGGGATCACCGAGGTTGCCGACCGTCCGCCCGAGCAACTCAGCGGCGGGCAACAGCAGCGCGTCGCGTTGGCGCGCGCGTTTGTGAATGACCCGGACCTGGTATTGGCCGACGAGCCGACGTCACAGATCGACGCGGAATCGGCGGAACAAGTGCTCGCTGCGCTTCATACCATGGTGGCCGGAGGCAAGACGGTCGTCATCACCACCCACGATCCCAAACTCGTCACCGGCAACGCCGAGCAGTTCCACATGGTTGCCGGGCGGTTGGAGCGCCTTCAATGATTGTCAACAAATACAGCATCCTGATGTTGTTCATGGACGGGCTAGGACTGGTATTGGCCGCTGTGTTGGCCGGAGTGGCTTTGTGGGCGGCGTGGCGGATTCGTCACAGCAGCGATCAGCAGCAGACGAGTGCGGCGGAGCGCAGCATTCACCTGGCCCGCTTGGTGGGGATTGTTTGCCTGGGGATCCTGGTGGTTGGGTGGCTGTTGTTCTACGCCATGCTCGCAAGTTTCGTCCCAGAGGTTCCCGGCGCCATGTGCATGTACGGCGTGACGAAGGTGATGCCCTCTACGACAACCGTGATCCAGGCGGCCGTGCCGGCGTTGATCTTTCTCCTGGGGAGCTGGCTGCTGTTGGAATACGCGTCTCGGAGTTCCGGTCGGCCGGTTCGGCGAGCCGGGGGAATGTTGGCACTGGTCGTACTGGCCGGCCTGGTGGGTGCAACCTGTGCGACCGAACTCTATTATGTCCTCAACATGGAGTCGCTCAACGAGGTTTCTTGTTGTTCCAGTTTCGGGGAGGATGCGAGCTCGAAGTTGCAGGCGCCGTCGTACTATTTGCCGTGGACCCTGCCCGGTCGTTTCCGCCGAATCATACTGACGATGATGTTCTTCGGGGGCATCCCACTGCTGGCCGTCTGGCTGCTGCGACAACGGGCTGAGTCGGCCGCCCGCCGCCGTCGATTGGCGCTGGTTCTGAACGGCGTGCTGCTAGTCGTTTCCGCCGGTCTGGGCGTCGTGTCGCTGCTGGCGTTCTCCGAGGTGCTTGCCGCGGTGCTGATGCGTCTGCCGTTTCACAACTGCGTCTATTGCCTGGTGACGAACGGAAGAGCGCCCGAATCTCCGCTCATCCTGGGCAATTTGGGGATTGGACTTCTCGCGGCCGGCTGGACGGCGGTGCTGGGAACCGCGCTGGAACTGGGTTGTCCGGTGCCGTCGCTGTTGTACCGGAGAGTCCGTATTTTGGGCGCCACGACGCTGGCGGCCTCAATGCTGATGATTCTCACACACCTGGCCGTGCGCGGCTGGTAGCTTCGCCGGTCCGACCTGCTGCTGGAAAAGGAATGGACATGTCAGAATGGAAATGGCCGGCGGCTTATTTGATGGTGATGGCGCTGATCGCGCTGGCGGCCGGCCTGTGGGGGGGCTTCGACACGTCGGAGACGTGTGAGATGGACGGGCAGGAACTCACCTCGACGCTCCGAGCCGACCTGAAGATGGCCGATGGACGGTGGCACGCCTTTTGTTCCATCCAATGTGCCCGCCGCTGGCTCGCCAAGGGGCCGCACCCTGCGCCCGAAGAGGCAGTGGTTCGTGACGCCTTGACGGGAGAACCATTGGATGCTTACGTGGCGGTTTTCGTGGAGAGTTCGGTCGTGACCAACCCGGCCAATGGCAACAACATCCACGCGTTCCAGTACCGGACAGACGCGGCAGAACATATCCGCCGGTTCGACGGCCGGGAAATCGACGATCCGTTCCAAGTCGATTAGCCCGGATTATTCATAGGCTGTCGTTGTGAAACCCAAGCCGGCAACTTGTTGTCGGAATCCACTGGTTTCACGACACATCCAACGACGACAAGTCGTCGGTTTGGGTTTCTATGAATAATCCGGGCTAATTGATGGTCCGGAGGGAGACGCGGATCTCTTTCACCTGCGATGTTTTGTCGTTCCGCACAAAGACGTCTGGCCGGAATGCGATTCGTCGAATCCACTGGTTGGTTGCCTTTGGCATCCAGAACAGTTTGTAGGGTCCGGCCGGCACGCCCTCGAAACGATAGTTGCCCTGCTCGTCGGTAACGGCACTTTGAGGCTCTTTGGCTCCATCAACCTTGTAGCCGCCATAAGTCTTTTGCAGTGGCACAAGCGACACTCTGCACTCCGGCAGCGGTCGTCCTCCATGGGATAGCCGTCCGTAAACCGCACCGCCGCTCGCCGGCGCTCGGCTCGACATATTGGCGCGGTACTCAACAGGCGACGCCCCGTTTGTTTGCCGAGAGTCCTGCCCCGCGACGGGAGCCGTTCTGAGAAGCTTTAATTCCTGGCCGTTGAGGTTGATGATGATATAGCGGCCCTCTTCGCGCCATGTGCCGTCGGCCGACGATTTGGGCGCTGCCTCCGGCAACGGTTCGGTTTCCGTAAGAGACCTGCCGGCCGACATCAATGGCGCGGTCCTGGACGTCCAGTCGGGCGTCTCCCACAAAATCGCGGTCGGCCTGTGTACCGGCCCCGCAGTCGACTGCAGACGATTCTCAACACGCGAGGGCCACTCACCCGTTGGGGCTGGTTGCGGAATGGTAGTGGTTGGTCGTGTGAGATCGACCAACCGACTACCCACCGCCCTCGTCCGGGAAGGAAATTCCTTGTTTCGCCGAATTGGGTCCGCCGGCAACCAGTCCTCCACACCGTCTCCCTCGAAGAGGCGCCTGTCATCCGCCTGCGTGGGCGCCGCCACACCACTCAACAGGGAAACGAGGATCGCCAGTTTCCACATCGAATCGGCCATGTTGGAATCCTTTCCGTCAAGCCGCGGCCGGTTCTTGCGAGGTGCTGTCCCCGGTCGCGCGGCTTTCGTCCGTCCCGTCTAAAATGCGAAGTCAAGCTGCAAACGAGCCTCATCGGTCGCTGCACGGCCACCGGTATCCATGCCGGTCGTGTCGATGACCCATTCCGCTTGCAGCTTCATGTTCTGCCGGATCAAGAAGATCACGCCCGGAATGACCCGCCCTTCTTCCTTGCCTTGGCGGGCGTCTTCGTTGAAGGCCAGTTCTTCGTACCGGCACTGAGCCATGATCCAGGGCTTCACCATGTAGTCGGCCGCAATGCCGTACAGGTAGAAGTCCTCGCCGCCCAGATTCTTCCCCGCGCCGGTCAAGCCGGCGAACTCGTCGTGGCCCCACATGAACATGGCCATCAGATCGAGGTCGAACCACTGGAGTCGCGCGTCGACGCCGAGTCGCCGGAAATCCTCCCCGATATCGCCACCGGGATTGGTGAGCTTGGCCTCGCCCCACCAGCCGAAGAAACCGGTTTCGAACCCGACGGCACGCCAGAAGTCCAGACCCGCCGGCGCCATTTCGTCGTCCTCGTCGGCATTTTGGGCGCGGACCTGCGCGTCGCCAAGCGGCTCAGCTTCGCCGAGCACTCCGTCCAGCGGGAAGCCGAACCATTTACGGGCCACGCGGAAGTAGACGTCCTTGTGGTTGTTGTCGTCCAGCGCGTCCGCGCCAATCTCTTCAGTGGCCACCAGCCCACCATTCGCGAAGCCGACCACATAGGAATTGTACTGCTGGATGACGCCGTGCAGCTCAACAGCAGCGCTTTGAGCACTCTCGAATTTGAAGGTGTTGTCGCCGTTTCCAGTCTTGCGACTGTTGTGCAAGTACTGCTCGATGCCGGGGCGGTTGTGTATCGACCAATAGTGTGGCAGCACCTGGGGTTCCATTCTACCGATCCGCAAGTTCATCGCGTGCCGAGGCAAATTGATCCAGCAGTGGCCTTGGCGCATGCCGTTTTCGTCTTCGTCTTCACTCCAGGCAAACAGGTTGCTGAACTGCACGAAGGCGCGTTCGATCACCGGCGGCTCCTCGTCGTTGTCCACGGGTTCCCATTCGATTTCGTACCAGAAGGAAATGTCGGAACCGAACGTTCCCGCTCCGCCCAGCACAAGCTCGTGCGGGAAGTCCTGTCGCCACTTCAAGCCGTCGGTCTTCGGATCCGTGGAGAAGTCTTCCCGCAACTGAGCTCGGATGAACACAGGCGGCAGCGTCGGCATGTCGGACGGCCAGATCGAGTCTGGGAACATGTCCTTGTAGGCGTCGCCGCCGAATTGGATCGGCTCGTCCTTGACCAGGATGTCTTCGTTGGTCGGGAATTGGTAACCGTTCCGGCGGAAGGCCTCGCCCGTATCATTCAATTTGGGAAAAACCGTATGGCAGGTGATACACGAAGTCCGGTACTTTCGGGCGAAAGTCGGGATTGCGTGGGCCTGCTCGGCGGTGGCCAGGACCGCCAGGCACGTCGTGATTGCAACGAGTGTTGCCGTTCTCATGCGCGCCGATGCGCGCAGTTCCTTGAGAGTCATTTTTTTCTCCATCCTAGCAAAGTCTCTTCGTCCGTAATTTTGGGTACTTGCCGCGGGTCTACGGGGTGCAGGAAGCACATCCTGAACCATCGCATTGGTCACAGTCGTTGTCGCATTTGGCGCGGTGACATTCGTATCGCGTGATGGGCACCTTGACCTTCTCATGGCAAGGCCGTTTCACGCAGATAGGTCTCTTAACCTGACGGTAAACTGTATACGCCTCTTTCACGCACGTCTTATAGCAGACTTTGATGGTCGTCTTTCCGGGTTTGGAATCACAGTATTTGCAGGAACTTTTTTCCTGCTTGCATTCGACGGACTTGCAGTGAACTTTGCTGCAGCAGCCCTCGCCGTACTTGTCCCAGCGCTCAGCGCCGTAGCAGTTCTGGCCGTCTTGGGCCTTGCACACCGGCACACAGGTGTCGGCTGGGATCTTTTTGGTGACCCACCTCTTCTTCCATCGATAGCGAGTCTCGGGAATGGAGACGTACTCGTACCGAACCTGACAGCCGAAAACCGTCTTCTTGCCCGTCACGCATTCGGAAACCGGGGTCCGTTCAATGCATTCGACTCCCGAATCATCGGCCTCGCCGCACTCGCCGCACACATGCGGGTGAACATCAACGGAGCTGTTCGTCAACCAGCCGACGGGCTTCAACGCCGAGTCCGGTTCAGCAGCGGAGAGAGAGTTCGGCCGGGTTGTCAACGGAATCGCGGACATCGCAAGAAGCATCCAGATTGCGGACACTTTTTTCATCGGATTACCTCCTTGGAAACGATCATTGGGAACCACGACCACTCACTCTGTTTCGCCATGGTGTTGGCTGCGAGCCAATCGGCAATTACTGCCGCATAATGTCGAGGTGGTCGATATGTTCGGTTGACCTTTTTTCATTCTGTTTGGGGGTATCGACGACGATCATTTTCCGGCTTGACGATTACCATTCGCAAATCGTGAATTCTGGAGCGACGGGCGACATCTCTTACCGAAACTACACAAGTTCACAAAAAATGAGCGCGGGCTTCCGCTATCTGGATGAAGGCTCTTGAGCGCTTTTGAGCTTTGCTTTCTTCAGCGCTTCAAGTTTTGCCGATTCCTCAGCCAATCGCTGCGGCCATGTGAAACGCGGCAGTTTGCTCCGGTCGATTTGTTTGAGGTGCACTTGGCGGAGGCGTTTTTCCGGACGTTGGTATTGCCACGGATTGCCCTGGAAAACGCGATCGATCAATTGGAACAGACGCGGATCGTACTCTGCAAGCTCTTCGCGCGTATCGACATGATTGTGGTCGTGATCCGGCGGGCGATTTGTGCCAAAGTAGGACTGGACCCCTTCCGCCCAGTACTCGGCACGGTTGCTCGCGGCGTATTTTCCCTTCCACAGTCCCTCCTTCACGGCCTGGTCATAGATTGATTTCAAATTGGGATCGAAGTTCTTGTCGATCGAATCGAGTCCCATGTGGTGAATGGCATGGGCAAACTCGTGAATGAGAATGTTTTCGGTGCTGTACGGGTCGCCAGGGCAGCCGAGCAAGTTCTCTTCTCCACAACTGACGGCCCGACGTTGCGGAGTCGCGCCCAACCCGCGCGCACGACGATCCCAGTAGTTCTTCGGCTCCAAGTCGCTGTGCTCGGGGATGTCCGTGGTCAACTCGGTTGTCGACATCACTGCGAAACGCACGCGGTTGCGAATCATCGCCTGGCGAATGTCGTCGCGCCCGGCCAACATGCGGTTGATCAGATAAGCCGCTTCAAGCAAAGCGGCGTCCAAGACCTTTTCTGAGCTGACGACCGGCAACCCGATGGCGCTCACGTACTTCTTGTAGAACGGGTCCAGGCGAAACGCTTTGCGGACGGGTTGAGGCGGCGCGGTCACGTGGGTCATCCATATTTCCGTCAACAGTTGATACGTCTCAGGATCGCACTGTTCGAGCTCCGCGCGAACGAAAGGATAGAAATCGTTTGTGCCAAAAAACGCTTCGCTCATCTCCGCGAAATACTCCTTGTGGTTCGTCAATGCGTAGTGGCGTTTCATCTTGCCGGAGATATGCAGTACCGACTCGTACCTCTTGTCTCGAAGGGCGTGCTGGTACGCCTGTTTGATCAACTCGTCATCAAAACCGAGCTCGCGATCGTGGTATGCGTGAGAGAGTTCGTGCAGGACGGCCCAAGGCTGGTGATTGGTGCGCTGGTGCGTGACGAATCGGCCGGCGTTGGGGATGTGCACAGCCTTGGCCATCCTGGGGTCATCACCGTGGTCCTTGAGCCATTGGCCCGAAGGATGATACTGCAGCGAACCCAGCCGGTGATCCAGATCCATCCAAACGGGCACGCGCTGCAGCTTCTTGACCTTCTCGGCTGGAAGCACCCGCTTGATCTCATAGAGTTGGTTCGCCAGGATCCTTAGCGCACTGCGGCCCAACTTTTCGTGCTTCCCGCGTAACAGACGTGGGTCGAGATGAACCTGCCAGCCTTCGATCTCACGCACGACGTGTTCGACAAAGCGTTTCGTCTGTTTCGTCTGTTTCGCCTGTCTTGCGCTCGAAGCGGCAGTTGCTTGCGAGCATGCAGTCTGAACGGCCAACGTGAGCGTAGCGATCCAGACGAAGTGTTGTGTGCTGACCTGTGCAGTTTGGATTGAATGGCGAAATCTCATCATCGAAAGTCATTTCCCATTGTACGAACTGATCTTGGCAGGATGTGAGGTGGTGATACGTTACCCATTTGCGTATGAGGGATCTCGAGAAGGAACTTCGGGAACGCGATCAACGGATTGACGATCTGTTGGAAATTGTCCGTCGGCAGGCGGAAGAGATCCAGCGGTGGAAGGCGCGGATCGCCGAATTGGAAGCGGCTCTCGGATGACGCAAAGATGCCAAGGCCTCGAAACCACCGAAGTTTTCCAGCAATGACAGAATGACACAACTTGTTGTCGGAATCCACTGGTTTCCTGGCACGTGCAGCGACGACAAGTCGTCGGTTTGGGTTTCTATGAAGAATCCGGGTGCGCCGTTTCGCCCGGCCACGCTGCCCGGTGGACGAACGAAAACGGCTCGGTCTATCGCGGAGCAATAGACCGAGCCGGTGAACATCTCAGCATCGCCCTTGGGCGGCGAGCCGCTTAAATCTCGTCCAGCCAATCCAAGAACGATTCCCCGCCGATCGGGCCGGCACCGAGCGTCTCGCCGTCGAGCGGCTCGAAGAGGATGTCTCTCAGGAAGGTGTTGACGCCGACCGTAGCCGACGGGAAGGCTTGTCCGAAGACCGAGTCGGCCCCATCCGGCACGACCAGGTCGGCCGCGTCGACGTCCAGCGTATCGGCAGCGGTCTCACCGTCAAGGACGTCCGCGCCCCCTTGACCGACAAGCATGTCGGTCCCCAGGCCACCAAACAGTGTGTCGTTGCCGGCTCCGCCGACGAGCGTGTCATCGTCGTCAGTGTTGCCGGATGTCGTGACGTCAAACCCGCCGACCAGGATGTCGTTGCCGTCACCACCGCTGAGCCCGTCCATGCCGCCCTGACCGTCGAGTGTGTCGTTTCCGTCCGGGACGGTCGTGGTGTCGTCGAACAGCACCCGGCCGTCGCCATACAGGAAGTCGCGTTTTCCGTCTTCGTTCCCGTCCTGGAAGCCGTCGGCGTCGTCATCGGCAATGGAGCCGCCGGTGATGTAGTCGGCCCCGGGGCCGCCGGCCAACACGTCCGTGTCCGCATCGACCGCAAATCCCGCCGCACCGGTCAGGTCGCCGATAATCGTGTCGTTGTCGCGGCCGCCATAGACCGTGTCGGCCCCGTCGCCGGCCTGAACCGAGTCGGCGCCCCGACCTGCCAGGATGTAATCATCGTCGCCACCGCCGTCGATGGTGTCGAGGCCGTTTCCGCCGAGAATTGTATCGCTGCCGGCGTGACCCTCGATGATGTCGTCGCCGCCGCCGCCGTCCAGCGAGTCGGCCGCGGCGCCACCTTCCAGCGTATCGTCGCCGCCCATGCCGATCAGCGTCACAGAGCCGGCGCCCGCGCTGGTGAATGCCGAGGCGTCTAGATCGTTGTCGTCGTCGCCGCCCTCAATGTAGGCCTTCTCAATGGTGTCGACAACGATCGTGTCCTTGGCAAAGCCGAATCCCTCGACGATGTGTCCGAAACTGGTCGGTTTGAGTTGGGCATGGATATTGGCCACCTCCAGCAGCAGGTCGCCTGCCGTTTCGCCAACCTCACCGCCGTTGATGCTGTCGGCACCGGGACCGCCGCTGATCGTGTCGTCGCCATCTTCTGTCGCACCTCCAATTGTGTCGGCATCTTCGCCGCCCACGAGCGAGTCGTTGCCAGTTTTGCCTTGAAGAGTGTCCTTGCCTTGGAGACCGAAGAGCGTGTCGTCGCCGCCGTTGCCGTCCATGTTGTCGTCGCCTTCGCCGCCGATCATCAGGTCGGGATGCGTGCTTCCGCCGAACATACTATCATCGCCCTCACTACCAATCACGACGTCGTTGTCATCCTTCCCCTTCATGGTGTCTGCGCTGGTGTCGGCATCAAAGGAACCGTCACTCGGATCGACGGTTGTGGCCATCACGCCGGTCATGCCGTTAAACCCGCCCACGAACTGGACTGCGGCTTCCACAGCGTGGCTGGTGGAATCGAGGAACAGGACGTGCAAGTCGTCGGCCCGTTCCTGCGCCGTGATGACCAGGTCGCGACTAGCCGAATCCATCGTACGAACCAGACTGGCGCTGACCCCGTCCACGCGGATGAACTCGCCGATGTCTTTGGGAATGTTGATGTCGGAGAGCGCCAGCCCCGGGGCTGTGTCCGGGTCGGGCGTCAGGACATCGTTGACGACCTCCGAGTCATCGTTGATCAGGAAAGCCGCCCAACCACCGAAGAGCATATCGTCCTTGTCCTTGCTGCCGTCGCCGCCGTCAATGCTGTCGGCGCCGCCTCCGCCGATAATCAGGTCCTCGCCGTCACCGCCCAGCAGCGTGTCGGCCCCATCGCTGCCGATGAGTGTCTGATCGCCTGAGAAGCCCAACCCATCCCATTTCTTCCCGCCGGCGCCCCCGGAATTGTCGTAGACGGCCACGTCGATACGGGAGAGCGTGTCCGTCGCAGAGCTGTTGACCAGGGATGCGTCAGTGAGTGTGTAGGTGTCTTCGACGTCTTCGAAGAGGACGTCCTTGCCCGGTCCGCCGTCAATATCGTCGGCAGACGTGTCGCCGCCGGTCAGGGTGTCGGCATTCTTGCCGCCGTGCAGCGTGTCCGTGCCGTTGCCGCCCTTGAGACAGTCGGCGCCGGGACCGCCGGTCAAGTCGTCGCTGCCTTCACCGCCAGTGATCGAGTCCGCGAACAGACCTGTTAACGGATCGAAGGTGTCGCCGTGCAGGGCGTCTTGGCCGCCGTTGCCGCTAATGGCGTCGTCGCCGTCGCCGCCCATGATCGTGTCCGCACCGGCGTGTCCCCGCAGACAGTCGTCGCCTGCGCCGCCCAGGATGCTGTCGGCGCCGGCGTTGCCGCGAACGGTGTCGTCGCCGCCACCGGCGTCGATGGTGTCGTCGCCGTTGCCGCCGGTGATCAGGTCGCCGGGCGAGGCTTCGTCGCCGCCGAAGATCAGGTCGTTGCCGCTGCCGCCTTCCAGGGTATCCTTGCCCACAGGAGAGGTTCCTTGGGATCCATACATCGTATCGGCGCCGCTACCGGCGTTGGCAAAATCGCCGCCGGTCTTATCGTCCGCAGCGGCTGCCTTGGTCATTTCGACGCCGGTGAAGATCCGGTCGTCCTGCGCACCGCCGAAGATGGTATCGGGTTCCTGTCCGCCGAAGATCAAATCGGCGCCCTCCTCACCGTGCAGCTCGTTGTTCCCCTCGATGATCCCAGTGACAATGGGCAAGCCGATCGCGGGATCATCCGCTCCCAGACCGATCACTTTGCCCTCCAAAGGACTCCCGGAGACATCCACCCGGCGTGTCAGCGGGTCGGTGGAGACCGTCCCGTCGTGAAAAGTCCCGTAGAG
>CAZGYE010000077.1:0-19059 GCA_964530165.1 uncultured Planctomycetaceae bacterium | reverse complement strand
GCTTGAGTCGTTCACCGACGACCCGTCGCCGTACGTCGCGATGGTCAAGCCTGCCCAGGATGCTCGCTTTGGCGATTTTCAGGCGAACTGCGCCATGCCGCTGGCCCAGCGGATGAAAACCAACCCGCGAGCACTGGCGGCCGAGATCGTGGGCCACCTCGACGTCGCCGACCTCTGCAGCCCGCCGGAAGTGGCCGGCCCGGGCTTCATTAATCTCCGGCTGCGTGATGACTGGCTGCTCTCTTGCACGAATCGGCTGATCGACGAGGAACGCTTGGGCGTCGAAGCAGCCCAAACACCCCGCACGTACGTCATCGACTATTCCGCCCCGAACATCGCCAAGCCGATGCACGTCGGACACCTGCGCAGCACGGTCATCGGCGACGCGCTGTATCGCGTGCTGACGTTCTTGGGGCACAAGGTCATCAGCGACAATCACATCGGCGACTGGGGCGCCCAGTTTGGGATGATCATTTTCGGCTACAAGCATTTCCTCGACGCAAAAGCGTTTGCCGCTGACGCCGTCGGCGAGCTGGCGCGGCTGTACCGGCTGGTGAGCCAATTGTCCCAGTACCACGAGCCGACCGCAGCAGAAGAAAAACGAGACGCCGTCGACGGCGATCCGCAACTGAAGTCGCTCGCCCGCGCGCATCCCGACATCGCGGCCGCCGCCCGCGCCGAGACCGCCCGGCTGCACGCCGGCGACGACGAGAATCGCCGGCTGTGGGAGCAGTTTCTGCCCGAGTGCCTGCAAGCGCTTCAGGCGATGTACGACCGTCTCGACATTCGCTTCGACCTGGCCTTGGGCGAGAGTTACTATCAGCCGATGTTGGCCAATATCGTGGACGATCTGCAGTCGCGCCGAGTCGCCCGAGAAAGCGAAGGAGCCGTTTGCGTTTTTATCGAAGGCAATGAGGCTCCGTTCATCGTGCGCAAAGCCGACGGGGCCTTCACCTACGCCACAACCGACCTGGCGACGATCAAGCACCGCGTGGAGAACCTGGCTGCCGATGAGATTTTGTACGTCGTCGACGCTCGCCAGAGCGAGCATTTCAAGCTGTTGTTCGCAACGGCCCGCGTCTGGGCAGCCGCTCGCGGCTTAGCCCTCGCCACCCCCGGTGCAACCTGTACCCAGTTTCGCCACGTGAGCTTCGGGACGATTTTGGGCGACGACAGGCGACCGTTCAAAACGCGCTCGGGAGACACCATCGGGCTGGAAAGCCTGCTTGACGAGTCGGTCGCGCGAGCGCGGCAAATCGTCGATGCAAACGACGATGCGAAACCGGACGGGCCGGAACTGGATGACGCCGCCCGGGCCCACGTCGCCGAGGTGGTCGGCATCGGCGGGATCAAGTATGCCGACCTCAGGCACAACCGCGAGAGCGATTACGTCTTCAGTTGGGAGAAAATGCTCGCCAAGACCGGTGATACTGCAACCTACATCCAGTACGGCTACGCGCGCATCTGCGGCATCTCTCGCCGCGGGAAGATCGACCGCGAGGCCTTGCGGCAATCGGGGGCGCGGATCGTTTTTTCTCAGCCGGAAGAACGATCGCTGGCTTTGCAGTTGGTCCGGTTTGCCGAGGCGCTGGAGGACGTCGCGGCCGACTACCGGCCGAACCTGCTCACAGGGTATCTGTTCGAGACGGCCAACTGCTTCAACACGTTCTACGAGAAATGTCCGGTTCTCAAGGAGCCGGACGACGCGGTGCGGACGAGCCGGCTGTTATTGTGCGACCTGACGGCGCGCGTCCTGGCACAGGGGCTCAGCCTGTTGGGAATCCGTGCGTGCGAGCAGATGTAGCGGAGCGGTTGCGAGTTGAAAGTCGACAGAAAGAAGTCGATGCCTGGAGAACCCTCAACCCTCAAGAATTACTGCCGCTCGGTACGGTGTGGCGAGTAGACCATTTTGCCGAAAATCATCCGGCCGGCGCTGCTCTGCAGAACGCTGGTGACGATGACGTCGATCTCCTTGCTGATCAGGTGATTGGCCTGCTCGCAAACGACCATCGTCCCGTCGTCGAGGTATCCGACCCCTTGGCCGGGCGATTCACCTTCCTTCAGGATCTTAATCTTCAGCCGTTCGCCGGGCAGGTAACGGGGCTTCAGCGCATTGGCGATGTCATTGAGGTTGACCACCGGAATCCCCTGCACGCTGGCCACTTTGTTGAGGTTGAAGTCGTTGGTCACGACGCGCCCGCCAATTTGCTTGGCCAGCGCGACGAGTCGCTGATCAACCGACATACCTTTGAACTCGCCCCGGTTGACTTCATACATTTTGACGTCGGCGTTCGGACTGCTTTGCAGCTTGGACAACACCTCCAGCCCGCGGCGTCCTCGGGTTCGCCGCATTTTGTCGTTGCTGTCGGCGATGTCCTGGACCTCGTTCAGCACGAACTCAGGGACCAGCATCTGCGTGTCGAGCACGTGGGTTTCGACCAGGTCGGCAATTCGCCCGTCAATCAGCGCACTGCTGTCGAGAATCAGCGGTCTGGCGCCCTTCAGTTCGCGCGCAAACTCCACGTAGGGAATCACGAACCGGAAATCCCCTCTCGTCTGCAGCAAGAAGGAAATGCAGAGGTAGGGCAGAATGAGGGTCGTCAGCAGAAGAACGAGAGGTCGGAACTCTCTGAATGGTGGATCCTGGAGGACTGGTTCCAGCGCCAACCCGAGCAGGTAACTCAGCAGAATCCCGATCAGCAGGCCGAAGTACACGGCTGAGATGATCTCGATCCGTTTTCGGCGGAACAGCAGATCGAAGATCGGTGCCAATTGGCTTATGAAAAGCAGCACGAGACACGCCAAGCCGCGATGCATGTCGATCAGCGTTGGCAGCTCCACGTCGAGCTTGGCCACGTAGCCGACAATGGCCCCAAGACAGACAATTGCGTAAACGATCCAGAGGATGATCCGCCACATGGTGTCTCACGCTACAGTGAAGGTGTGGTCACGTGCACGATCAGCGTTTATCATAAGAAACGGTCGATGAGAATACCAGTGTCGGTCGTCGCCAAAATGATCGGTGTCCGGGGCTGGCACGCTCCGCCGAGAGCATTCCGAATGGTACAACGTCAGAGAATGCAATCAGCACTTGTGATTCCATGAGTTACGGTCGAGATGGTCGTGTTTCCGGCCAAGTGGCGCAGGTGGCAAGCACTTGTGGAGCCAGTGCCGGAGGTGGGACGCGAACCCACGCTCCCGTTGCCAGGAGCTGGATTCGCCTGTTGTTTGCATGAAAACATTCCGTGGAGACAAGATGATACACGACGAAACTCAACAGAATGGCGTCTCGACTTCGCGCCGCAAGTTCATGAAGCCGTCGGCTGCGGCGGGCGCGGAACGGCTGCGGCAGCGCAGGCTCAAGGAAACTTTGCCAGCGAGATGGAAGCCTTCGGCCGCACGCCTCGAACACCCCCTGGGAATCCAACCCTTCCACCGCGAATACGCCTGACGCAAGTCGACTTCGCCGCGATTGCTAGCACACGGCCAAGCCCAAAACTGCGCGTAGCGGAATTCACAAGAATTCCGTTGCTCCATCACTCAGGCTGAATTCTTGCGAGTTCCACTACCAACAGATCACATCAGTTGCTTGGGGGCTTCTGATCGTCGGACAGTGCTGCGTCCGCCCCTTTCTCTTCCAGCGCCGCCTCGGGATGTGCATCCGGCGATTCCGGTGGTGCGGCCATACCAGATGGCGCAGCTGGTGGAGTGACCGGTTCCTCAGCACATCCGGCCAATGCAAGACAAACGATGCAACAGAGCAATCCAGCGGTTCGGTGTCTCATTGTCGGTAAGTCCTCATGAAGATTCCACATCTCACTGCGCCCGCGAACGCCCCAGCTGCGCTCTGGCTGTCATGCGGAGCGACGAAGGTTTCGTCATGAAAAGTTTTCTGGACTCTCAAAAGGCGTCCAGCGGAACGCCGTCGGCCATGCGGCCCATGTACGTGAGCACCGTTCGGTCGGTGGTCGCGGAGATAAACCGCACAGAGCCATCGGCGAGCAGAATGTGACAGCCTCCGTCGTGCGCGCTGCCAGCCCGTGCCCAATGAGCCACTTTATACGCCGTCAAGTTGGTGCACGGCGGCGTCCACCAGGAGCAACACGGCCAGTAGTTGATATTCGGCGCGGACCCCAGTCCCAGCGCTGCCACGCAACCGCCTGTACCTGGATTCCACGTAATGTCAACACCCGCACCGGTCCAGTTGGTATAGCCCCAAGGAGCGGTGAAGCCGTCCTTCACATCCAATGTCGTTTCGCAGACCATCACGGTGTTGCTGGTTCCATCTTTGACGTCCCTGAAACGGCAACTGGATTCGGTGCCAAACATGTAACGCGAGCTGAGTGCGCGATTTCCCCAGTTGGTGCAGCCCGATGTCTCCAGGTGCGCCTGGAAATCGTAACTGGTCTTTGCGCCTCGCCGCGCCGAGCTTCCGCTGGGTGAATAAGCGGAACTGTTGGTCAGGATGCGAGGATTGCCGTCATCGGACGGACAAATGAAGGCATCCACAACCGTTGAGACGACAATGTCGTTGCCGTTGGCGGCAGAACCCGCGAGCCCGGATGGGCCACCCGCGCGGTCATAATTCCCTGCGGCCTGATCCGGATCAAACTGATTGTAAAGCGCAGCCTGGTCGAGATACGGCAACAACAGGACCCAGCCGCGATGATTCTTGATGTTACCGCTGACTGGCGCACCGCTTCCGCTGGTGCACGAGCCTTTCGCACTGGTTGAGTAGGGCATCAGGCCGAAGGTGCTGTGGTAGTTGTGCAAAGCCAGGCCAATTTGTTTCATCTTGTTTCTGCACTGCGTGCGCCGAGCCGCTTCGCGCGCCTGCTGGACGGCCGGCAGCAACAGGGCAATCAAAATGGCGATAATTGCAATCACCACGAGCAACTCGATCAGCGTAAACGCCCTGCGGCGGGCCGCTGATGCTGGAAACGAATGAGAATCGTTCATGATCAGCTCCTCGTCAAGAAAGTGAAACTCGAACAAAATCCAAACCGCTCCACAACGGGCAGTCTGGCAACAAGCTAGTGGGTTGTCAGGTGAAAATGGGCTTCGCTCGTCCCGCCGTCGGGAACCGTGAAGCTGAGCTCTGTCTGTTGGGGGTCCGTGTATTTCGCCGGCAGCGATTCCTTCACCTTGCCTTGCATCTCCATCTGGACGATGTCCATCCCCTCGTCGGTTTGTTGGAAGGGCGTCCCATCCGGATTGGTGAAATAACTGACGGTGACCTTGTACTCTCCGGGGACGGCTCCTTTTTGGCTCGAGTAGACCAGCTCGTAGGTCCCGTCTTCACCGGTGGTGCCGATGCTCGGATTCAAACCCGACTGTTTGGGATGGAAGGTCACGGTGGCCCCAACCACCGCTTTCCCGTCCACGGCCACCTTTCCGCTCACGGGGACCAAAGCTGGACCCTCAGGGCCGCCGCCGCAGCCGGAAACGAGAAGCAAACAGAAAGGAAAAAGCAAAGAACGATAGACATTGAGGATCGTGCACGAAACAAATTCTCGCTTGGGGGGCGAGATCCCCGGGATTTTCAAAATTCCGGGGATCTGAAATCGGGAAGTTATTTCGTGCATGCTACTAGTCTTCACGAACTTTTCAAATTCTCGACCTAAAACTCCCCAAGGCTCTGTCCGTCCCGGATGCGGTTCAGGTAACGAAACAGATTATTGAAATCGATGTTTTCGCTCAAGAACCGGACCGACCCGTCGGCGAACAGAAAATGCGCCCCCCCTTCGTGCCAGCTCCCGAACCCCCACGCGTACTGCAACTGGCTGCCGTTGTTATTCCAATCGTAGTTGATGTTGAAACGGGCGTCATTAGGCACCCGTCCGTGGCAGCACGTATGCGTCCCGCAGCCCCAGTAGGGGCCGAAGTAGTAAATGCCACTGAAGGGGATATGTTGTTGCTTCGACTCTCCGATGGCAATCGTGTTGCTGGTTCCGTCTTTGATGTCCTTGACCTTCGCGGCGCCGTCGTTGCCGAACACACCACGGTAGGCGCTGCCCGCCATGTTTCCCCACGGCTGATCGTAATCCGTGTAGGCGCCGGTGGCGAATAAGTAATTGCTGCGGCGGCACTGGTTGCGCTCATAAAAACTCGTCCCGTTAGCACCATACGTGGCCGTGCGAGCTCCGTAATCGTCGGTGGGGCACGTGTAGACCTGCAACAGTTGAGAATAGACCGGCCGGTTGGCGGTGCTGTCGGTCACGCCGCCGGCGAGCGGCCGGCCATAAGGACTCGAAGTGCTGGAAGGGAGATCGAAATTGTACAGGTTGTAAAGACCCGCCTGGTCGAGGTATGGGAGCAACAATACGAAACCGGTCGTGTTCTGGACGTCATTGTTCGCTGCATTGTTCCAACGACCCGAGCTGATCAACGCGGGCGGAAACTGGCCATGTGCGTCGTGGTAGTTGTGGATGGCCAAACCCATCTGTTTCAGGTTGTTCTTGCACTGGCTGCGACGGGCCGCTTCGCGGGCCTGCTGGACGGCGGGCAACAGCAGCGCAATCAAGATCGCAATGATGGCGATGACGACCAACAGTTCGATCAGCGTAAAGCCGCGCCTCTTGAGATAACGATGGTTCATGACGATCTCCTTTTCCCAACGAGCAAAAAGAACAAACTAATTGACAACAATCAAAACCGAGGAATACGCACAGACTCTCATTGTACAGCAACGGCGGACTCACCGTGAGTGCGAAACAAGACTACCGAATCGGGAACCCTAAACGGTGGCACATATTATGATTCTTCCATGTCGGATCTTCAAGCACAATCGTGAAAAAGAGACCGGGGCCCTCCGCCAAATTCGGGGAGGGGGAATCGGAGACGCGGCGCGGGGACGCGGCGAGGGGGAGATACGGCGATGTCGAACATTTCCCCGCTCAGCAGCGGGACACTTATCATCGGCTTGCCCTGTGCAGCCGGTCGTTCCGCGCGCGTCTGAGTCCTTCGTCGGGAAAGGTGAGAGCGCGCGCACAGACGATTCCATACCAACCGGCGACGGCCTGCAAAAGGAGACGCCGGAAAAACGTTTTCGGTTGCTTTTCATTGGAATCCACCGTCCAATGACGGCTTGGCGACATTGTAAGCGTTTCGGAAGTGTGGCACGCCCAGACCGCAGGGATGGGTGTGGCGTAGGTCGTGACCACGCCCTTCCTGACATCAGGGCGTGCCACCCGCCGCGAAAACTGCGTGACGTCGGTCCGGTCAGCGAGTCTTGCCTGGGAAGAAACGGAGGCGACTGATGGACGCGATGGATTTGCCGGGTCGCTGGAGCATGACTGTCGGCATCGCGCTGGCGTGTCTGCTGTTTTCAGTTCTGAACGCGGAAGCGGTTCCGCCTGGGTCGGCCAAGGGAAAGCGACTGGTTCCCTTACCGGCCAAAGCGCCGGCCCCGCCGGACAATCCGACGACCGCCGAGAAGGTTGCCCTCGGCAAACAGTTGTTTTTCGATCCCCGGCTCTCCGGCGACAACAGCATGAGCTGTGCCACGTGCCATTTGCCGGAAAAAGCGTTCAGCGACGGTCTGGCTCTCGGGAAAGGCGCCGGCGGGAAACGGCTTGTGCGCAATACGCCGACCGTGCTGAACTCGGCTTTTCTTTCCAGCTACTTCTGGGACGGACGGGCCGGCAGTTTGGAGGAGCAGGCGCTCGGGCCGATCACCGCGCCGGCCGAGATGAACCAGAAGCTCGACGATCTGGAGAAGGAATTGAATGCCGTTGCCGGTTACGTGACGCAGTTCCAAGCGGTTTTCGGCACAGGGGTCACGCGCAAAGGCGTCGCGCGGGCGCTGGCCGCGTTTCAGCGGACTTTGATCACCCGCAATTCTCCGTTGGATCGCTACCTGCAGGGTGACAAAGGGGCGCTCTCCGAAAGGGCCCGGAAGGGAATGGAATTGTTCGCCGGCGAGGCGAATTGCGTGCGTTGCCACAACGGCCCGCTCTTGAGCGACGGCAAGTTTTATCGGCTGGGTGTCTCTTTCCGGGATCACGGCCGGGGCGCTGTGACCGGGAAGAAAAAGGACCAGTACGCGTTCCGCACTGCCCCCTTGCGAGACGTTGCCCGCACCGGCCCGTACATGCACAACGGTTCGATCCGCACGCTGGAAGAGGTCGTCCTCTATTATCTTCGATCGGTTCCATTGGAGGCCCCCGACGGCTTGCCGCTTGACGTCGCACCGCGGTTGAGCGAAAGCTTCAGCGATTTCGATCCAATCGTCGCCTTTCTGGAGTCCTTGAGCGGAGAGCTGCCAAAAATCGAGCCTCCGAAACTACCGTGAGAAACAGAACGGACGAAATGCGACTTGTTCCGTTCAGCAACAAGAGAAGGGAGCCAATTGATGGAGTTCTCTCACATCGGCCTGATTACCGACGAACCGAAAGAGGGCGAGATTTTTATCGAAGCCACACGCGTCTGGATCACCGATTTCATCAACCATCCGTTTCACGTCGAATGGCTGCGGTACGAGCCGGACACACCTGTCACCGGCCCGTTGCGGAACCAGCCGCACGTCGCCTACCGCGTCGATTCGATCGAGGAGGCCTCCCGCGGCATGCCGGTCGTGCTCGAACCGTTCTGGCCGATGGAGAACCTGCGGGTCGGCTTCTACCAGACCAGCGACGGCGCGCTGGTCGAGCTGATGGAGTACCAGGACAATCCGCTCTAGAAGCAGTTTCAAAACCCTATCCGGGTGGCTGTGGTGGAGCAACGCGACCCCACAGATGCTGCAAATCCTGGGGGCTCACGATGTTCGACCCCAGCCACCCATCCCGGTAACCCAGTTTTGAAACTGCTTCTAATCAATTGCGTCGTCCGACCGTCGTGCGAGGGCTGCTGAATGGCGAAGAAGAAATCCGGGGTTGCGCGGTACGACGACGACGTCGGTCACGATTACTTGGACAAACGAAAACTGCGCCGCAGCGCCGGCTGGGTTCTGCTGTGGGCGTTGGGCGTGGGAGCGGTGATCTCGGGCGACTACGGCGGTTGGAACCTCGGCCTGAATCACGGCGGCTTCGCAGGGCTGGCGATCGCCACGGTCCTGATGGCCATGATGTACGTGTGCATGATTTTCACGATTGCCGAGCTCTCGGCCGCGCTGCCTCATACGGGCGGATTCTTTTCGTTCACCCGCAATGCGTTCGGACCGACCGGAGGATTCATTTGCGGCCTGACCGATACGATCGAGTACGTGATCACTCCGGCGGTCATCGTTTATTTCATTGGCGGATATATGAACGAGCTGATCGCGGGCGTTCCCGGTTTCGTCTGGTGGTTTCTGTACTACTTGCTATTCGTGGCGATCAACATTCGCGGGGTCGAGCTGACGCTCAAGGTGGGATTGGTCGTCACGGTGATTGCCGTCGCCGTCTTGGTGGTTTTCTATACGAGCGCATTGACGATGGGGGCGTTCCACTGGGAACTCCTGTTCAACATCAAAGTGGATGCCGGCCAGTCGGCCGATTGGCTGCCGAAAGGTTGGCGGGGCGTGTTTGCCTCGCTGCCGTTTGCGATCTGGTTCTATCTGGCGATTGAACAGTTGCCACTGGCCGCTGAAGAAACACACGACGTCGTCAGCGACATGCCCAAAGCGCTGATTCTGGGCATCCTGACGCTGTTGCTCTTGTCGCTGTTTACGTTGGTGCTGAATACCGGCGTGGGCGGCGGAGCCAAAGCGATCGGTCAATCCGCTGCGCCGCTGGCCGACGGGTTTCGGGCCGTCTTCGGAATCGGAGCCGCCAGCAAGCTGTTGACACTGATCTCATTGGCCGGTTTGGTCGCCAGCTTCCATACGATCATTTACGCCTACGGCCGCGTGCTGTTCGCGCTGTCACGTTCCGGTTATTTGCCGCGGTGGATTTCGCTGACCGGGCGGAACCATACACCCCATGCGGCGTTGGTGCTGGGAGCCGTCATCGGCTTCGCCTGCGCGGTCTGCATCGAGGTGACCGGCGGCGAAGACAGCAAGGTCGGTGCGACCCTGCTGAACATGGCCGTGTTCGGCGCGGTCATCTCGTACGCGATGGTCATGTTCAGCTACGTGAAACTGAGGATCAGCCGTCCCCATTTGCGGCGGCCGTATCGCAGTCCGCTCGGAATTCCCGGTGCGGTGGTTGGGGCCGCGCTTTCGCTGGTGGCGTTGGCGGCCACCTTCGACGTGGAAGCGTACCGCCCGGCGGTCGGCGGTGTGGCCACTTTTCTGGTCGTCGGCGTCGTTTACTTCTTCGTGTACAGTCGGCATCACCTGGTGGCCCAGGCGCCGGAGGAGGAAGAGGCGCTGATCGCCGATGCCGAGGGAGAGCTGGTCCATCAGTAAGCTTTGTCGCGCAAATCGTTGGAAGGCAGCGCGAGGCTCTTGTCGAACCGACAAAGCCCGCCGGTGGCAACCGGCGGGACCCCACGGGTTACCACCCGTGGGCTTTCATGCAGAATCTCGGCTCAGCGGGAGCTTCGCCCTCGCGAGCCTTTCCTGTTTTTGATTTGCGGAAAAAAACCCCGTGGTGTGCTAAACTCTGTGGTTTCAGAAAGAGACACAGTCCATGTCACGCGCATCTGGAATGCTCACGCGAGCGGAATTGGCCGAGCGTGTTTCGGCCGGCCGCATCGACACCGTTTTGGCCGTTTTCAGCGATCTTTACGGCCGATTGATGGGCAAGCGGTTTGACGCCGGCTTCTTCCTCGAACACACAGCCGAGGCCGGTTCCCATGCTTGCGATTATCTGCTGACGGTCGACATGGAGATGAAACCGGTCGGCGGATACCGTTTCGCGAACTGGGAGCGGGGTTACGGCGATTTTCATCTGGTTCCCGATGCCGGTACGCTGCGCGTGGCGAGCTGGCTCGACAAGACGGCGATGGTGCTGTGCGACGTCGAGGATGAGATGATGCAGGAATTGGTGCCGCTGGCGCCTCGTTCGGTTCTGAAACGCCAACTCGATCTCTGCGCGGACATGGAGTACGAAGCTCGGGCCGGCTCGGAACTGGAGTACTACATCTTTACGAACTCGTATCGGGAAGCGGCTCAATCCGGCTACACCGACCTGGAGCCGGCCGGCTGGTACATCGAAGACTATCACGCCCTGCAAGGGGCCCGTGAAGAGCACCTCAACGCGAAAGTCCGCAGACATTTGGCCGCTTCCGGGGTGCCCGTGGAATGCACGAAAGGGGAATGGGGCCAGGGGCAACACGAACTGAATGTCCGCTACGCCGACGTCCTGAGGATGGCCGACAATCACAGCATCTTCAAACAGTGCTTCAAAGAAGTCGCCGATCCGCTCGGCGTGAGCGTGACGTTCATGGCGAAGTATGCGGCAGACCGGGCCGGTTCTAGCTGCCATATTCATCTCAGCCTCTGGCGGAACGGCCGGAACACGTTTGTCGGGGAACAGGACCTCGGCCCCATCTCATGCTCCGACGAGTTTCGCTGGTTCTTGGGCGGCTGGATGGCCCATGTTCCGGAGTGGATGGTGTTCTACGCTCCCACGGTCAACTCGTACAAGCGGTACCAAACCGGCTCCTGGGCGCCGACCCGCTTGGGCTGGAGTCACGACAACCGCACGGCCGGCTTCCGTGTTGTCGGCACAGGAGAGAGCCTGCGGATTGAATGCCGAATTCCCGGCGCCGACTGCAATCCGTATCTGACGTATGCCGCCGCGCTCTCCTCGGGACTCGACGGAATCGCCCGCCGGCTCGAGCCGCCGGCCGTCTACGAGGGCGACGTGTATCACGCCGATGACCTGCCGCACGTGCCTCGGACCTTGAGAGAGGCCACCGACGCGTTCGAAGAGAGCGGCTTCGTCAAGACGGCTCTGGGAGCCGACGTCCTCGACCATTACGTGCATTTTTTCCGGACCGAACAGGAAGCCTTCGATCGGGCCGTCACCGATTGGGAACGGCAGCGCTATTTCGAAAGGATCTAGAACGGTTTTCTGTTTTGTGCAGCGAACCATGTTGACATTCAGTCGCAACCGGAGACCGAGTATCAATCAGTCGAAAATCGGCAATTCGGCCGATTCAACTCTGGTCCACCCCGCCGAACCGGGCCTAGAATTCTCTCGCAGTGAACGGGCCGATGTTCGGTTCGATCCGAATGACGCACTCCGTAGGGAGAACAACCATGCAAGGCAATCAACAGATCATCGACGCGCTCAACGATGGGCTGACCATCGAATTGACCGCGATCAATCAATACTTCGTGCAGGCGAAGATGTGCAAGAATTGGGGGCTGCATCGACTCGGCGAGAAACACTACCACGAAGCGATCGAGGAAATGAAGCACGCTGAGCAGTTGATCGATCGCATCATTTTCCTGGAGGGGGTACCGGAAATCGCCCGTCACGACGTGATTCGCGTCGGCACGCACGTTAAGGAGCAGCTCGAGAACGACCTCGCTCTGGAGCTCAACGGTGTGAAAACCTACAACAAGGGGATCATGCTGTGTATCGAACAGAGCGACGGCGGCAGCCGAGAAGTGATGGAGCGACTCCTGGTCGAGTCCGAAGAGCACGTCGACTGGGTGGAGTCGCAGCTCGACCTGATCGAGAAACTCGGGATCGAGAACTACCTCGTCACGCAGGTTTGATGCAAGGCGACCGGAAGAAAAAACTTACCCACACTTTTGGTCATTTCGGCCATTGCAGCGCTGACTGGCGTGTGCTACGTGTCTCGGCTGACGCCCCTGCTCGCTTGCTTTGTGATAGGGGCTCTCCAGACTCAGCTCGATCTTTACGTCGCGGTTGACGCGGAGACGGCCGGACAAGTACCTTGAAGTCGTCGAGATGTCATCGTCAATCGAGCAACGGGGGGAACGTGATGAAACAGGTGTCGCTGGTGTGGGTGTTGGCAGGGTTGGCTTGTGTGCTGGGCGGCGGTGTGTTGAATGCGGGAGAGAAGAAGGCAGACGGGTTTGTCTCGCTGTTTAACGGAAAGGACTTCACCGGCTGGGTGGTCCCGGAAGGGGACAACGGCCACTGGAAGGTGATCGACGGCGTGATCGACTACGACGCCCGCAGCGAAGCCCCGGGAAAAGATAAGAACCTCTGGTCGGAAAAAGAGTTCGGCGACTTCGTTCTGAAGATCGACTGGAAGATCAAGAAAACCACCGGACTGTACCCCATGCCGATCATCCTGCCCGACGGAACGTACAAGAAGGACGAGAACGGCAATGTGATCAAGATTCCGCGGCCCAACGCCGACTCGGGCGTTTTTCTGCGGGGCGTCGGGAAGGCGCAGGTCAACATCTGGTGCTGGCCGATCGGTTCGGGCGAAGTGTACGGCTACCGGATAGACAAGAACATGCCGCCGGAAGTCAGGGCCGGTGTGACCCCCAAAATGAAGGCGGACAAGCCGGTCGGCCAGTGGAACACGTTCGTGATCACCATGAAAGGCGACCGGTTGACGGTCAAGTTGAACGGCAAGACGGTCATCGAGAACGCCCAACTACCGGGCGTGCCCAAGCGGGGTCGCATTGCCCTGCAGCATCACGGTGGATTTCGCAACGGCCAATACAGGCCCGCTTCCAGCCTGATGCAGTTCCGGAACATCTCCGTCAAGAAATTGAACTGAATGACCGTGTGGTGTTCTCGCAGGATCAGGGTTGGCCATTGAGGCGTCTGTTAGGCTTTCCTGATTTGATTTGCAGAATGGTGTGGGGCAGGCTTTCCAGCCTGCCGTTGGGGACTGGCAGGCTGAAAAGTTTGCCTCTACGGCTCGGCAGGCTGGAAAGCCTGCCCCACACTCAACGGCCTCACTCGCAGTCACGGACGAAACGGCGAGGAATTCAGTGACGGTAGCGACCGAACAGCCCAGCAACGTCAAAAGCGGCCGCTTTCGGATGTTCGCAGCTCGGTTGACGACAACGATTGGTGCAGCCTGTTCGGTAGGTTGCTTGGCGGGGATCGCTGTGCGATTGACCGTCCGCGATCATTTTCCGATCCTCTCGCTCGTGTACTATTGCGTGCCTCCCGTGATTGCAGCCGGGCTGGCCCTTGCGGCAAGCGGCCTGTTTCTCGTGACGAAATGGCGGAAGCCGGCCCGTGCCGCAGCAGTGACCGGATTGTTTTGTCTTCTCTGGTGGTGCCATTCAGCATATTTCCACAACGCATCCGTCCCGACGGCTGGCACTCACAAGGTCCTGTTTTGGAACGTCGCCCGGGGGGAAATGGGTTGGGACTCTCTGGCGGAAGAGATCCACAGAATCAATCCGCCGTTGGTGGCACTCGTGGAGGCAGGCCGCGGCAGGGACAAAGTGAACCAAGTTTGGCAGAAGCGGTTTCCCGAATACACCGTTACCTATTTGGGCCACGGTCTGGTCGTCATCAGCCGCGGTGAGGTTGTCAGCCCCGAAGACGACGCTTTGCCTTTGGGACAAGGTGGACGGTGCGCTCGGGTGGAAGTCACACTCGACGGCGAACGGTTCACGGTCGTGTTGGTGGACGTCAAAAGCAACCCATTGATGTCGCGGCGTGAACCGCTGGAAGTGTTGACACGTCTCGTTGCCGAGCTGGGAGACCGGCCGGTACTGGTGATGGGCGACTTCAACACGCCGGCCGATTCGGTGCATCTGGCCGATTTCCGCCGGCGTTTTGTCAACGCATTTGAAGCAGCCGGAACGGGATTCTACGCAACTTGGCCGGTCCCGCTGCCGGTGCTCGCGCTGGATCAGGTCTGGGCGAACGACCGCGTGCACGTCGAGCGATGCCGATTGGGCTGGTCGTGGCGTTCCGATCACCGTCCGGTGATTACCGAATTCAGCTTGCGAAATTCGTTCAATCGCGAAATGACACCGGTGGGCGGGATTTCGGGGTGGGCTGCAGCCTGTGACGACAAGCTAGTCCTTAACCAAGCGACCTTTTGATGGAAAAACTTCCAGAAAACTCGAAATCCCTTGTGGTTTGCGCGTATTGAACGGTGGCTCAAACACAAAGCCGAAGAGCATGACGAACCCATGTTTCGTGCTCGCAACATTCAGTGTGGACGGCCACATCGTCGAAACGGTCGCCGCATCGTGTACCGCGTGCTGAGCTGGAACGAATCGCAACCGGTCTTCTGGCGCCTGGCGGAAGTGTTGCGTTGCTCAGCGCGACGCCGCCAAATCCGGCCAAACACATCCCGTGTGGTCGCTTGTTTCAGGACGAGCGTACGGAGTGATGCCTCAGAAAATCCCTAATCGACTCATTGCGATTCAGCGACATATTCGGTGATCACGTTGGTCCGAATCCCGCCGCGGGGTGTGAATTCCGCGACGATTTTCATCGAACGCGGTTGCGTGACGGCCACCAGATCGTCCAGAACTCTGTTCGTCACGTCCTCGTAGAAGGCGCCGTGATTGCGATACTGCTGCAGGTAGAGTTTCAGCGATCTCAGCTCGAAGCACAGTCGGTCGGGCACATAGCGAATCGTCAACGTGCCGAAGTCGGGTTGACCGGTCCTCGGACACATCGAGGTGAACTCAGGACAGACAGTTTCAACGACGTAATCACGGTCCGTGTACGGATTCTCGAAAGTTTCGAGGATGTCGCGGAAGTTTTCGCCCATACACTCAGCTCACGGAGTGGCCGGAAGAATCAGAATCGCCTCTTCCCGGCTCAGCGGCCGTTGCATCTGGTCCGACTGGACGGAGATTCCCAGCCGGGCGTCTCCGGGTCGAAGGCCCTTCAGGACAATCTCGATGGTGGTTTCTGTGCCGGGGTCGAGACTGCTGATCGGCTCGAACGGATGCTCTTTTCCGCCCGCAACCGGTTTCAACATGTTGGGAAACGAAACCAGTTGCGTCTCGGCCGGAACAGCGACGCGGACGCGAACATTTGTGGCTGGGGCGCTGCCCCGGTTCTTGATCGCAATTCGATACGTCGCCTGCCCGCCGGCGACAACCGGCTCGTCGCCTCCGAAAACTTGCACCGCCAGCGACGAGAATCCGAGGACGTTGGTCTCGGCAACCATCTGGGCGGCGCCGCCGTTGGGTTCGATCGCCCTGATCACGCTGGTTTGCTTGCCCGGTGTTTTCGGGATGAGCGTCGCCCTGAGGACTTTGCTTTGTTTCGGATCCAGTTTGCCGACGGCCCAAACGATCGAACGCTTCTGCGGATTATATTGACCTCCATCGGACGCTTCGACGAATGTCAGACCGGCGGGGATGATCTCCGCAACGGTCGCACCGATCACCGGACGCGATGAGTCGTTGGTCACCCGGTTTTCGAACACGGCGGGACGGCCCAAATAGCGCTGGTTCGAACCGATCCGCTCAAGTTTGAGACGCGTCCCGGCCCCAATCACCTTCAGCGCAGTCTGTACCTCGCTCGACACACCACCGTCGGCAGTCACGGCGGCCCGGTTGACCACGTCACCAACCTCGGCGGCCGTCAGAACGAGCTGCATTTCTTGCGACTTGCCGGCCGGGACAGTTCCAATTTCATATTCGAGATCGTTCCCGTTCGCGTGTTTGAGACCATTGGGAATCACGTTGCGGACGATCACTCCAGTCGCGTCGGCAGTGCCGCTGTTGGTGAGCTTGAATTTGAGGACAAGCGATTCGCCAAGCTTCACCTGTTCAGGAGCACTGACTGTAAAGTGCAGTTTGGGCGCGGTGACGACAGTTTGAGCGGCTACTTCAGCAGCAAAACGGACGTTGGCCACACTGCCGACCACTCCCTCGGCAATGGGAATTACACGGACGGCAATTTCCTTCTCTTCTCCAGGTTTCAATTTGCCCAGCCGCCACGTCAGACGCGTCCCGGACAGCTCCGCCCTGGGAATGGTTCCCGTCAATTTCGTTCCCTTGGGGATCAGATCGTCGACGACAACGTCAATCGCAGCCGTGCTGCCGATATTCTTGACCAAAATATTGTAAACCAGCGGCTGTCCAAGGACTGTGTTTTTCGGGGCCGTCTTTTCGATCGTCAACTTCGGCTGTTGCGGTCCTTTCGGTACATTTTCGCCGACCGTTCCATCGCCCTTCAGCTCTTTGGCGGACGGCGAGGCAATCGGTGCCGCTTCGGGAACCGGCTGCAATTGCGGCGGCGAATCCAACTGAGCAAGTTGAGCAGTCCCCTTCGCCGCGCCTGCGGCGGGACTCAAGCCTCCCGGCTGTGGTTGGGTCCTATTCGGCGGTTCGAGCCCGGTGCCGGCAAGCTCTACGGCCCGCTTTTCAGAGGGGAAGAAGAGCGGTTCGATATCACTGTTTTCTTCGATCGCTCTCTTCGCCGCGGCTTCCCGGTCCTGTTGGGTGTCGTTGAGCGTTTCGGCTTCCTGACGGGCCGTGCTGGACGATTCGATCCTCACCGGTCGAGCGGCTTTGCTGGGAACCGACGGCGTTGCCGCCGGTTCACTGAGCCGGTGGCTGTTCTCTTGCGAAACGTGCTGCTCAGCCGAAGCGAAACCGGGGCCTGCAGACTCCGGCATCGCCGAGCCGTCGAACGGATCCGCGTCGCCACGCTCGGCGCGTTTGGCCTGAGCCATGTTTTGTTGGCCGCTGCCTGCGGTCGCATCGTCTCTGCCGGGCAGCCTCAAGAGACTCTTCGGACGCTCATTGCTGTGGCGAGGGACCGTTGCCGCTTCCATCGAATTCCGGTCTTTGTCGTTTGTTGAGTCGGCAAACGGATTGGCTGTCCCGCCGTTTTCTTCCGGCGTCGATGGCCCCGTCTCCGGCAGGCGGGGGCCATTGCCGCGAAAATCAAGGCCACGTCCACGAGGGACGGCGACAGACGCCGCGTCGGCGTCGCGATCGTTCTCGGCAGAGTGACCTGACTGAGCACTCGGCGATTGATCTCTAGGATTCAAGGACGCTCGGCCCGGTGACTCCTCCGTGAAAGGTTCTGGTTCCGATTGTTCCGCAGGAGCATTTTGCCCGTGTTGCGGCTCGAATTGGCCGAAGTCACCCGGTTTGTCCAGCTCGGCAGTCAGCTCCGCAGTTTCACCGAGTTCAGCGGTCTCCCCGGTTTGCATGTCCACCATGTTTTCGTCGCCAGGCTCACGGGATCCTCGCTGAAACTGGAGGACGACGAGACTGCAAATGCCTACGACACCAACGATCGCGGTGAGTTTCAAGAACAGATGCTGCATGGGAGCCCTTTCCCCATTCGACCGGAAAACTGTTACGAACCGTCTACAGCCAGCAGCCAAACCGGCTCAAGAGACGAGAAAACTATCAGATGACTTGGATTTGGGGAAGATCAGCTTTCAGCGATCAGCTTTCAGCGATCAGCTTTTCTTTGCTGAAAGCTGACTGCTGATCACTAAGCAGTAGTTTCGAGGATTTCACGCAGTTGTGGCTGCACGTTTTCGCCTCGGCGCCGGTCGTGGCGAGAGTGTTTCAATGTTTTCCAGTTCGCACAGGAAGTGCGAAAAGTCGTTTCGGTAGCGCCAGAACACTCGGCGCAGATCGAGGAGGGACGGATGACGTTTGCGGCGGTTCCACTCGGGTTTCAGCCACCACTGACCGTCGCCGTGTGCTCGATCAAGCTGCGGCTGGATCAATCGCAGCAGAGTCATGGCCAGCAGTGGCACCTGATAGGTCCGCAAGATCGGTTCCTTGGTCCAAGCCCGGCACTCTTCCATGCCGAGGCGTTGTTTGTGATCGCGGAAGCCCCGTCAAAAACGTCCAGAATGGGGCTGTTCGACTCCGCGTCGGCCTGTCGCAACAACTCGGGAGCCCATTCGGTCTTCTTGCGAAACGTCTCGCCGGCGGGCAATTGGCTTTTGCGAAAGTACAGCCGCGACGAATGCGGCAAATAAGTCCACGGCCTGCCGGGAATCAGGTCGTCCGCCTCGACCCAGTTGTGAGCCCGCACCGTCGCAGCCCGGTTGGGACTGCGTCCGGCCGGTTCGTGAAACGTGCCGGCGTCCCACACCTCCTCACTGGTGCGATGCAGTTTGGTGTCATCGACGGCCTTCACGCGATCGCCTCCCCACTTGGCCGGCTGTTGTTGTGCAATCAACGCCGCCAGTTGCCGTTCGACGGCCGGCCGGTCCCAGGCCCCGTACTCGGCAAAATGTTCGGTAGTGGGTCAGTTTCGATTAAAGGGTGGCTGTGGTGGAGCGAATGCGACCCCA
>CAZGYE010000076.1:0-19099 GCA_964530165.1 uncultured Planctomycetaceae bacterium | reverse complement strand
AACTATTGGAACCAAGCCATGGCCCCGTGACACCTACTTTTCAGATGCACACACTGCAGGGCCGGTGAATCGCGGCCAATTCCGTGGCAAACTGTTGCGCAAACGGTATACTGGTAGCCATGGCCGTTTAGACAGCGCCGCTATAGTCTCAAGTCAGCAGGAATACGGAACGTGAAAACCTGGAACCGATGCTGTTCGGGCTTGCCCTGGGCAATTCTTCTTAGCGCGCTGTTTGCAGCGCCGGTCATCTCGGCTGACGATGACAAACCAACCGCCAAACAGACGCCGGCGAAATCCGAACGGCCGAAAGCGGTCGACAAGAAAAATGCCGGCACCAAAGCGGCGAAAAAGAAGCTGGACGGCGCCAAGCAACCCGTGCAACAGAAGGAAGCGAAGACTCCAGAACGGCCGGCTTCGGAGCCGCCGTCCAATTTCATCTCTGACTGGATCAAGGACCTCTTCCGCGGCCGAAAGGATCAGCCGAACAAACCCATTCTCCCGAAGAAGCGGGGGGCGTCGAAGCCCGCCCAGCGGAAGCCCACCAACACGGACGCATCGGCCGCGGACAAAGGCGATGAAATCGATCGGCGAGCCCCTCACAATCCCGGTCAGTCAAAATTGCTGCGAAGAGCGGAAGCACTCTTGCGAGATGGCCATTGGAAGGACACGGTGGAAATCCTACAGTATTTGCTCGATCGGCCGGAAGACTCGCTGGTACGGTTGCCGAAAGGGAACTGGGCCTCAGTGCGCAGCGAGGCGAACCGGATGCTCGGTGGTCTTCCCGCGCAGGAGCTCGACAACTACCGGCTTCGGTTTGGACCGGTTGCCCAGCAGTTGCTTCAAGAAGCCCAAACGCAGGGCGAGCCCCGTTTGCTCGTGGAAGTTGCGAGCCGGTTCTTCCATACCGAAGCCGGACAGCAGGCGGCGAATCATTTGGGCTCATTGCATTTCGATCGCGGCGAATTCGGCATGGCGGCTCTCTGGTTTCGCCAATTGCTCGACTCCGGCGCGGAGGTCACACACGACCCGAAGTGGCGTCTCAAAGCGGCGTTTGCGTTGCATCACGCCGGCAACCTCGCTGCAGGGGACCAGTTGCTCAAAGAGCTGCGATCGCGTGGAAGCGGCTACGAGCTTGGCGGCGTGACGATCAATCCGGGCGATTGGCCGGCTGCGGCCGGTCCGCTGGCGGTGGCCCGCAACACTCGCCTCGACGATTGGCCGCTGCTTTACGGAACACCCAGCCGAACCGGGATCTCCGAGGGCGGTGCACCGCTGCTGCTGCCCCGCTGGTCGGCGCCCTCGACCTACAGCCGCCGAATTCTCGACACGATCGGCGAGTTGATTCAAGACCTCGCTGATACGGGGCGAGCGACCATTCCAGCCACGTTTCCGCTGACTGTGGGGGGGAAGGTCATTTTCCGCACGTTGCGGGGGGTTCAGGTTGTCGAGGCCCAAACGGGCCGGCTGCTGTGGGAGACTCGCGAAGGAATCTCGGCCGAGCGGTTGCTCAACGGCGAACGACCGCTCGGATTCGCCCTACCCGGATTTCAGCAGAAGGCCCAACTGTGGCCACTCATGCGTTTCCCTTATTCCGGCAGCGGCGCCGAGCAACACCCGCTGACCAGTCTGCTGTTCCGCGACGGAACTTACGGAACGCTCAGCAGCGACGGCAAGCGGCTGTTTGTCATCGAAGAGCATGCCATTTTGTCGAAGCGTCAACCGGGCTATGGCTGGGGCTTCAATGCCAACCGCGACGACCACTACCGTCGAGACTGGTCGTCCAACAAGCTGGTTTCCTACGACCTGGCAACCGGCCGGCCACACTGGGAGGTGGGGGGAGCGGCGATGGAGGAGTCGTTCGATTTGCCGCTGGCCGGCCACTACTTTTTCGGGGCCCCGGTGGCTGACGGCGACGAACTGTTTGTTGTCAGCGAGAAGGACAACGAGATTCGGCTGCTGGCGCTGGCGACGCAGACCGGCGAGCCCCGATGGTCGCAGATGATCGCTTCGTCCGATGCGAGAATCGAAGAGGACCTCGGCCGCCGATGGTGGACTTCCCAGGTGGCCGTGGGGAGCGGTGTTCTCGTTTGTCCCACGACAGTCGGTTGGCTGGTGGCCGTCGATCGCATGAACCGGTCCGTGTTGTGGGCGCACCGCTACTCGAAACCGAAAGTGACGTCGACGCGGACGCGGTTTCCCGGACAGGGACGCTCGTTGGTCCAGCGGAAGGAGCTGAACGGACGCTGGTGTCCGTCGGCTCCGATTCTCGTCGGCAACCGCGTCGTCTACACCCCCTCGGAAGAGGCCGTGCTGGAATGCCTGAACTTGTTCGATGGAAAACGCATCTGGCAGAAGCCGAAAGGGAAGTTCCTGTATCTGGCCGGCGTCTTCGACAAATATATCGTGCTGGTCGGGACCGACTCGGTCGCTGCGTTGTCACCTGAAGACGGTGAAACGTTGTGGACGCTACCGATTCCCTCCTCGGCCGGCAAACCGTCCGGACGCGGGATCGCCGCCGAGAACCGTTACTATCTGCCGCTGCAGTCGGGGCAGTTGTGGACTGTCGACTTGCAGACCGGCAAGGTCGCCGCCAAGTCGTACCTGCCCGATGATTCCCGGCCGCTGGGCAACCTGGCCATGTGTCGGGACACACTGCTCTCGCTCTCTCCATTCGGTCTGACGTCTTTCGAACAACGCGACTCCATCGAGAACCAAATCCGCCGGCGGAAGGCCGACAACCCGCGCGACCCGTGGGCGCTCGTGCGGGAAGCCGACATTCAACTGTTAAAGCGAGACCACACCGCCGCCTTGACGGCGCTGAGGCAAATTGACCCGAAAGATTTCGAAAAGGTCGCAGACGACGTTCGGCTGCGGTACCGGCGGGCAATGATCGACTCGCTGCAAGCGATCATTCGCTCTGATTTCCAGACGCACGACGACGAAATCGAAGAGCTCTCCGCGTTCGTCGAAAGCGAAGACGAGCGGCTACAGTATCGACGGCTGTCGGCTGAGCGGTTGGCCGCCCGCAAAGACTATCGGGCCGCGTTCGAGCTGTATTGGGAACTGGCGCGGACGCCGGACGAGCAGATGATCACCCGCAGCGACGACCCGCAGGTGCGAATCCGCATGGACCACTGGCTGGCGGGCAAACTGACCGACCTTTGGCGGAAAATGCCGCAGAACGTGCGTGCCGAACTGGATGATCGCGTTGCTGCGGCCGCTGCAGAAGCTGCCGGAGGTGACGTCGCGGCACAAGCGCGTTTCGTCACATTGTACGGTTTTCATCCATCGGCGTTGACCGTTCGCCGGAAGTTGGTCGAAGAGTATGCGGACGCCGGGGACCTGATCGGGGCCGAGAACGTCCTGCTCCAACTGAGCCGGCAACCCGACAAGACCATCGCGGCCGCTGCACTGGAACGTCTGGCTCGGCTGCTGCGGGACGCCGATCTGCCTCGAGACGCCGAACATTACTACGGCCGTCTGGCGCGCGAGTTCGGCGACACGAAGCTCACCAGCGGCCAGACTGCGCGCCAATTGGTCCATCAACTTCGCCACAGCGGAACGATCAGTCCCGTCGATGCCCAGCCGCACCCCACCTGGGGCGACTTCGATCTGAAACTCGTGCGGACCGGAACCAATTACAATTCCAACTCCTTGCAGACGTTGGACAGCGGCGAGTTCCAGTTACCCTTTTTCCGGAAGTTTCGGTTTCAGGTGAGTCAGACGTGGCAGCGTCTGGGAATCGTCAATGTGTCGGACGGTTCGCTGTACTGGTCGCTGCCGTTACGCAGCAAAGCTGGGTCGATGCAGGGAAGCCGCGTTGCCGCTCGTGCGATCGGCCATCAGTGGATCGTGTTGCACCGCGACGTGCTGCATTGCCTCTCACCGGTCGAGCGGAAGGTGCGCTGGACACGACCTCTGGAGATTCGGGGGCGTCCAGCGGGCTATTATCGGACTCCCAATGTGTATCGCATCCAGCAGATGCAGCCGGGAAGCAGCATCGCCTCGCGCAGCTCGCTGGCTCAGCAATCGCTCAGCGGGGGGATGCTCGCCGTTGCCAATGCTGACTACCTCTGCACCTACGGCCGCCGTCGGTTCACGGTGCTCGACGCCTTGACCGGCGAGGTCCGCTGGACGCGCGACGGACTACCGCCGAACTCACAGATCTACGGCACCGACGACGTGATCTACGTGGTGCCGCAAGACCGCAACCAGTCGGTTGCGTTGCGGCCGCTCGATGGAAAACAGCTCGACGTGCCGAACTTCGCCAACCTGCTGGCCGGTGCGATCCATGTGTCCGGCAACGGTTTTGTACTGGTTGAATCGAACAGCGTTGCCACGCTTTTCGGCCTGAGCTTCGCCAAGACGACCGTGCGTCTGTACGACCCGTTGGCTGATCAAGAGAGATGGAAACACGAATTTGCCGGCGGCACGTACTTTTCGCTGCTCGCCGGCGGCCAACTCGCCGTGCTGAAACCCAACGGCGCCCTCCAGTTGGTCGACCTTCAGACCGGCACAGTCGAGTCGATCGGCAACGTCGACAAATCGGATTTGAAATCGAAGACAGAATTGTACACAGTCGCCGATGAGGGCCACGTTTACCTGTTCGTCAACCGGAAGCGTTCGGGCAGTTACTATTCCAGCAGCTTGCCGTCGGTGCGGGTCAACGGTTTGGTCATTGCGTTGGACCGGTCGACCGGAAAGCAACTGTGGCGGCAAGAAGTGTCGGAGCAGAACTTGGTCCTCGAACAACTGAACAACCTGCCGATCCTGGTTTTCTTCGCCCGCAAATACATCCGTAAAGGCAAGATCGGCTATTCGCTCTCGAACCTTCTGGCTCTGGACAAACAGTCGGGACGCAAACTCATCGACACCAAGGCGCCGGCCAACTCCAGTTTCCGCTGGCTGGACGTCAACATGGTCGCGCGCTACGTCGAATTGCGCTCCTACAACCAACGGTTGCGACTCACCGCGGTCGACCGAAAATCCGCATCCACCAAATAGCCGGCCCCACGGCAAAGCCCACGGGTAGCAACCCGTGGGACCCATGCTCTCCAACCCCCGCCGTGACACCGAATCCCTGGTGATTTTCCCGCGCACACTTGCCGTGGAGGTTTCGTTGGTTAATCTAGTGGTCTATCCACTTCGATTTGAAGGGTGTTGTGGGGCAGGCTTTCCAGCCTGCCGGTCAGCAAGGGGAGGCCTTTCAGTCTGCCGATCAGCAAGGGCAGGTTGGAAAGCCTGCCCCACACTCGTCTAACGGAATCGTTGAAAATGCACGACTTTGAGTATGAAGCCCCGGTCTCGTTGGACGAGGCGGTGCGAATTCTGGCTGAGAACAACGGAACGACGCTCCCTCTAGCCGGGGGGACCGACCTGATCGATCACGTGCGAACCGGCCGCGTGACGGCCGACCTGATCGTCGACGTCAAGAAAATCCCCGAACTGAACGTCCTCGAACATTCCGCCGACGGCTTGCGGCTGGGAGCCGCGGTCCCCTGTTACCGGATTTACGGCGATAAGCGGATTCGCTCCAGGTACTCCGCCGTTTCCGACGCGGCTCGCATCATCGGCGGCATTCAGATTCAAAACCGGGCCAGCGTCGGCGGCAATCTGTGCAACTCAGGGCCGGCGGCCGATTCCATTCCGGCGATGATCGCCCTCGGCACGGTCTGCGTGATGACCGGACCAGCCGGGACGCGCGAAGTGCCGGTCGAGGACTTTTGCACCGGTAAAGACCAAAACGTGCTGCAGCCTGGCGAGTTGCTCGTCGAACTGAAGTTTCCGCCGCGCCCGCCACACTGTGGATCGCACTACCGGCGATTCATCCCGCGAAACGAAATGGACATCGCCGTCGTCGGTGTCGGCGCGTCGGTCGTGCTGGATGACAAAGGCGAGAACTTCGTCTCGGCCCGCATCGGTCTCGGTGCGGTCGCACCGACGCCGCTTTTCGCCCGACAAGCGAGCGATCTGCTGGCCGGCCAGCCAGTTCGCGACGAAACCATCACCAAAGCCGCCGAGGCGGCCCGTGCAATTGCCACTCCGATCGACGACATGCGCGGTACAAAAGAGTTTCGGCTGCACCTGACCGGCGTGCTGACAGAAAGGGTGCTCAAGAAAGCCGTCGAACGAGCGAAGGAGGAGGGTGGGGAATGACGAATTTCTAATGACGAATGACGAATCAATGACGAATGTTTAATGACGAACCACAAAGCGTTGGCACGGAAACAAACTACGATCTGGAGGAGAGAACCGCCACGTTCGGTGAGACAATCATCCGGTTTGCGAAAAAGATTCCACAGAACTCGGTCAACCGCTCTCTAACCGATCAATTGGTGTGCGCCGGGACAAGTGTTGGGGCAAACTATTGTGAAGCGAAGGATAAGACAAGAGAATAGTCATTAGACATTCTTTCGTCATTCGTCATTACAAATTCGTCATTTTCCAATAACCAGGATCGCACTCATGGCAAAGAAACGCGTTGTCGCCACGACCATCAACGGCCGGCGGGAAGAGTTCCTGTGTGAGCCTCGGCAGACACTTTTGGAGGTCCTGCGGGACGGGTTCGATCTGACGGGGGCCAAAGAGGGTTGCTCCAACGGCAATTGCGGCGCCTGTACCGTGCTGATGAACGGCCGAGCGGTCGATAGCTGTCTGGTTCTGGCCGTGGAGGCCGAAGGCGCCGAAATCGAAACCATCGAAAGCGTCGCCCCGGCCGAGGGGCTTGATCCGATTCAACACGCGTTTCTGGAAACGGCAGCGTTGCAGTGCGGCATTTGTACGCCCGGTTTCATCATGTCGGCCAAGGCGCTGTTGAACGAAAACGCCAACCCGACCGAACAGGACATCCGTTTTTCTCTGGCCGGCAATCTCTGCCGGTGTACCGGATACGATAAAATCGTGCGTGCCGTCCAATTGGCGGCCGACAAGAGACGGCAAGGAGAGGGCTAATGGCAAACGTCGACGGAAGCACCGCCGAAACGAAACAATACAAAGTGATTGGCACGCGGCCGATTCGGCACGACGGGACCGACAAAGTCACCGGCCGGGCCAAATACGGCGCCGACATCCAACTGAGCGGGATGTTGCACGGGGCGATCACTCGCAGCCCGCATGCACATGCGAAGATCAAGTCGATCGACACTTCCAAAGCGGAAGCGCTTCCCGGCGTGCATGCCGTTCTCACGCATGCCGACATGCCCGAGATCGGAAGCAAGATCGCCGACCTGGGCGAGGGGTTTTTCAATTTACGCGACCTGAGCCACAACATCCTGGCTGGCGACAAGGTCCTGTACAAGGGGCATGCGGTCGCCGCTGTGGCTGCTGACAACGTGCACATTGCCCGAGAAGCCGCCGACTTGATCGAGGTCGAGTATGAGGTTCTGCCGGCCGTCCTGGATGTCCGCCAGGCGATGCAGGATGACGCGCCGATTCTGCACGAAGGTTTGCGGACGAAAGAGTTTGCCGCGGCAAGCGACACAGCCAGCGACAAGCCAACGAACGTTGCCGGCCACTATTATCACGAAAAAGGAGACGTGGCCGACGGATTTGCCGCGGCGCAGGTCGTCGTCGAGCGGGAGTTCACGACGTCTCCCGTCCACCAGGGTTACATCGAGCCGCACACCGCCACGGCGCTGTGGAACGCCGATGGGCGCATCACCGTGTGGACCAGCACGCAGGGGGCGTTCGTCGTTCGGGACCAATTGTCGGGCCTGTTGCAGGAGCCGGTCTCGCGGATCAAAGTGGTGCCGATGGAGATCGGCGGCGGTTTCGGCGGCAAGATCGTCGTCTATCTGTCTCCGGTAGCAGCGTTGTTGTCGAAGAAGACAGGCCGGCCGGTCAAATTCGTGATGAGCTACTCGGAAGTCCTGGAGGCGACCGGGCCGACACCCGGATCGTACATGCGCGTCAAGATGGGGGCCGATGCCCAGGGCCGCATCACCGCTGCCGAGGCGTACATCGCCTTTGAAGCCGGCGGATTCCCTGGTTCGCCGATTTTTGCGGCGTGCATGACCGTGTTCGCCTGCTACGATGTGCCCCACGGACGCGTCAACGGCTACGATGTCGTCCTCAACAAACCGGAGACAAGAGCGTATCGGGCGCCCGGCGCGACTCAAGCGGCCTTCGCGGTCGAGTCGGTCGTCGATGAAGTCTGCGAACGGTTGGATGTCGACCCGCTCAAGTTCCGCTTGAAGAACGCGGCGAAGGAAGGCACGCGGCGGGTCGACGGCGTGGTCAACTCACGGATCGGGATGTCGGAGACGGTCGAGGCGATCAAGAATAGCGAGCACTGGAGAACGCCGCTCGAGGGGCCCAACCGAGGCCGCGGGGTTGCCTCCGGGTTCTGGTTCAACGCCGGGTTGACGTCGTCTGCGACCGCGTCGGTGAATGAGGACGGCACGGTCTCACTGGTCGAGGGATCGACCGACATCGGGGGCACGCGGGCCAGTCTCGCCATGCAGTTGGCCGAGACGCTCGGGATCACTGCCGCGGATGTCAAACCAACAGTGGCCGATACCGACGGCGTCGGCTACACCAACGTGACCGGGGGCAGCCGCGTTACGTATGCGACCGGCTGGGCCGTTTACGAAGCGGCTCGCGATATCCAGCGGCAAATGGTTGAGCGGGCGGCCGTCATCTGGGAGGTCGACAAGAGCAAGATCCGTTATGAAGACGGCAGAATCATCGGCCCGGGCGAGCACGTCTTCACGTTCCAGCAACTGGCGGCCAAGCTCAACTCGACCGGCGGGCCGATCACTGGGCGCGGCTCGTCCGATCACGACGAGCCGGGCGGCGCGTTTGCCACTCATCTGGTTGACGTCGCAGTCGATCCGGAGACCGGCAAGGTGGACATTCTGCGTTACACGGCGGCCCAGGACGCCGGCACTGCAATTCATCCCAGCTACGTCGAAGGCCAGATGCAGGGCGGGGCGACCCAGGGAATCGGCTGGGCGCTTTCCGAGGAGTACTTCTACGATGAGCAGGGCGCGATGCAGAACGCCAGCTTTCTCGACTACCGCACTCCAACCTGCTACGACGTGCCCATGATCGAGACCATTATCGTCGAAGTTCCCAATCCGGGGCATCCCTACGGAGTCCGCGGCGCCGGGGAAGTTCCCATCGTCCCGCCGCCGGCGGCGCTGGCCCGCGCCATTCATCAGGCCGTCGGAGTCCGCATGCATGAGCTGCCGATGTCGCCGCCGCGCGTGTTGCATGAGCTTCTCAAGCAGCGCGAATCCAATGGCTGACTGATTGAACCAGCTGATCACGCGACGGCATCCATGCCCTTTCTGGAACTTGAAACCAGCCCCGTCGCCCATTTTCTACGGCTCCACTGTACCACCCCAGCCGCGATGCGCAAATGCGGTGATGCACCCCCTCGACTCTCAGCTCTACGAATCAGGCTTCCCTCGGCGCGGAGGTTTTCCTACTATCTCCGCACAGGTTTCCGGGCGTTTGAGGCAGAACCGCTTAAACTTTCAGGAGCAGAGACAAGAACATGGCCGACCAGAAAGCCACCAACATTACCTGGCACGCGCATCAGGTTTCTAAGGCCGAGAGATGCCAGCTCAACGGGCACAAAGGGTCTGTACTGTGGTTCACAGGTCTGAGCGCCTGCGGCAAGAGTACGATTGCCAATACGGTCGACCATCTGTTGCACTCTCGGGGCAAGCACACGTGTGTACTGGACGGGGATAACATCCGTCATGGCCTGAACAAGAACCTGGGCTTCTCGGCCGAAGACCGGGCGGAGAACATTCGCCGCATCGGCGAGGTTTCGAAACTGTTCTGTGACGCGGGCTTCCTGACGTTGACGGCCTTTATTTCGCCCTATCGGGCCGATCGCGACGCGGTCCGCTCGCTGCTGGAGGACGGCGAGTTTATCGAGATCCTGGTGGACGCTTCGCTGGAAACCTGCGAGGCCCGCGATCCCAAAGGTCTGTACCAGAAGGCCCGTGCCGGTGAGATCAAGGGATTCACCGGCATCGACGATCCTTACGAAGCACCGCAGAATCCAGAGCTGATACTCGATTCGAACACCAAAGGGATCAAGGAACTGGCCGAGGAAGTGGTCGCGTATCTCGACAGCCACGGCTATCTGGACCCGTAGGCTTCCGGCAACAACTAGTGTCCGGTTGTTGGTGCGGATGATTCACAGAGCCCCAAGCAGACGATTCATCGTCGCAGGTCACGGTACGCATCACTGCGGCGACGGCAAGCCGTCGGTTTGGGTTGGACGCTTCTATCGCCAAATCGCCCCGAATTGCTACAATCACGCGCCTCGTGGTAAGGGATGGGACGCAAAACAGCCCGATCCGCAAGGAAGGCCGGACCCGAGGAACCGGAAGAATCGTCGCAACGGGCGCGTCGGCCGGAATGTTCGAGACCACCGCCCCCGAAAGCAGCCGTTGAACAATTCCGGGCCATGATTGCGCCGATGTAGTCGAAGAGGTGAATCGCGAATGACGCATTTTTTTGAGAAGCGCGATCGGTGGGGTCATGGCAGGGCCTTGTGGGTCCTACTGGCCATGGTTTTCGTCATGCCGCTGGCGTGCTGGTCGCTCAAGCAGATTGAGCTAAAAAACGACGTTGAGAATTGGCTGCCCGCCGACGACCCGTCAGCCGTCGTGCTGAGGTGGTATCGCGACCAGTTTCCCGTGGAGAACCGCATCCTGGTTTCGTGGGACGACAGCTCGCTCAACGACCCGCGGCTTGTGCGGTTTGCGGAGAGGCTGGAAGGCGCCGTGGGCGAAGATGGGATCCGGAGGAACGGAGTCAAATTCGTCGAGCATACCAGTACGCCACAGGACGTGCTGCGGCGGATGGTCAAATACGACGTCGATCCGCAGGAGGCGCTTCGGCGGCTGGAAGGTGTTCTCATCGGCACGGGCAAGCTCAAGGTGAAGCTCACCGAGGCCGGAAAACGCAGCGAAAAGAGAACAAAACGATCTCTCGTGAAGCTGGCCAAGTCGAAGCTCGGCATTGAGCTTGTCATCGACGAACCGGCTGCGGAGCCCTTCGGACCGGCTGAAGACACGACTGGCGAGGGCGACCAGCCCGACGAATCCGACACGGACACGGACGGAGAAGACGCCGTCGACATCCAGGCGATTCTGGACGAGCTGTGGCGCGCGCACGACTTTCAGGTGAGCTGGCCGGCCATGCACGGCGACGGCGAAAAGTTGGAGCAGTTCCGGCGTTTGGCGCTCTCGTTGACCAGCCGCTCCACCGCGGCTGCGTCCGGTGCGGAACGGCTGGTCGAAGACTGCTTCTTCGCGCCCGGCGCACCGGCGGCCGTCTCGGTCACTTTGTCCGAGGCGGGAACGGCTGACCGGCGCGAAGCGTTCCGGGCGATTCGTCAGGCGGCGGCGGAAGTCGGCATCGACGCGAACACGCTTCGTATGGCCGGCCGGCCGGTCGCCGGACATCAACTCAACGAGGAAGTGAAGAAAGCGGCGTGGAATCGCGGCGCCTCGTTCACCGCGTTGCACAAACGTTCGTCGATCCTGTTCTCGTGCCTGGTGTCGGTGGTGTTGGCGTTTGTGATGTTGCGCAGCGTTCGATTGGCGTTGCTGGTGCTCGTCGTCTCCTTTTTCACGATGCTGATTTCGGTGGCCCTCGTTCCCGCCACCGGCGGCAGCATGAACATGGTGCTGGTCGTCATGCCGACGCTGCTGTTGGTGCTGACGATGTCCGCGGCGATTCACGTGGCCAACTACTGGAAACACGCCGCTTACGACGACATGCAGACGGCCGTTGTCAAAGCTTTCGAGATGGCCAAAGTACCCTGCGCTCTGGCCAGCATCACCACCGCCATCGGTTTGGTTTCCCTCACGACCAGCACGCTGGCGCCGGTTCGTGACTTCGGTTTGTACGCGGCCGTCGGGTGTTTGATTTCACTTCTGGTCGTGCTGTTTTGCCTGCCGGCCCTGTTGCAGTTCTGGCCGGCGCAGCGGCCCAGCAAGTCTGAAGTTGACCGAACCGGGTGGCAGAAGCTGGGCGGCTTCTTATCACGGTTCAGCACGCGCGTCACCGTATCGTGCTTGCTGTTGTTTGCGGTCTGCACGTACGGACTGCGGTACTTCCGCACCGAAACAAAAGTTATCCGCTACTTTCCCGACCACTCGCGCGTGGTGCAGGACTACAAGTTCCTGGAAGAAAACCTGGCCGGCATCATTCCGGTCGACACAATCGTCCGCTTCGATCAAGACGCCCAAGATGAAATCAACTTTTTCGAACGGATGGAAGTCGTCCGCCGCATTCAGGACAAAATGCGCCAACACCCGGAAATCAGCGGGACGATGTCATTGGCCGATTTCCAGAAGCTCCGGACGCCTCCCAAACAAGCAACCGGATTCCGCCGGCTGCGCTACAACAAGCAAGCGTTCGAGACCGAACGCAAAGTGAAGCAGGAAGGCTCCGAATCGCACCGGTTTTTGCGGGTGGCTTCCCAACCGGCCGACCTTTATAAAGACGGCGATCAACGTCTGTCGAAAGCCGGCGACGAGTTGTGGCGGATCACGGCGCAAGTCGCCATTATGAGTGATAGGAATTACGGCGATCTCACCCGGGACCTGGACCAGATCGCCCAGTCGGAATTGAAAATGCACGCCGGGGCCGGCCACGTCGTGACCGGCATGGTGCCCATCTTCCTGCGGACGCAGCAGGCGGTGTTGGAGAGTTTGATCCGCAGTTTCGGTCTGGCGTTCGGCGTCATTGCGGTCGTGATGATGGTTCTGCTGAGGAATCCGGCAGCCGGCCTGATCGCGATGCTGCCCAACCTGATGCCGATCGGAGTGATCTTCGGGCTGATTTCCTGGAGCGGCTGGCGGGTCGACATTGGCACGATGATCACCGCGTCGGTCGCATTGGGAATTGCAGTCGACGGGACGCTGCACTTGCTGACCTGGTTCCGCATCAGCATCGCCCAGGGCAAGACGCGCTCTGAAGCCGTCTCGCAGGCGTTGGGGCATTGCGGACCGGCCATGTGGCAAACCAGTGCAGCCGTCGGCATCGGTTTGGCGGTGCTCTCCTCTGCCGATCTGCTGTTGATCAGCCGCTTCGGATTTTTGATGGCCGCGTTGATCGGAACGGCGTTGTTGGCCGACATCATCTTCCTGCCCGCGTTGCTCGCCGGTCCGCTCGGGCGCCTGATCGAAAGCACGGCACCCAGCCCGGGCCCTACCTCGGCCGACGCGGCGCAGCCGGAACTAATCCTATCGAAGCCACACTTGGACAAGCTTGATCTGCACCAGCAGGAAGCGCCGGCCCACTCCGAGCACGTCCTGCGCGTCGACGACTGAGGGACTCCCTGGAGCCGGTCTGGAGCGAGCACAACGGGTTGTGGAGCCAATCGACTCCGCCAACCAAGCGAAGGCTCGACGGCCCCGGCAACCGCCCGCCACACGCCAAGCCACAGCAATACTTGACTGGTCGATGTTCGAGTGTTCCAATAATGGGATGTCCTGAGACCTATGGAGACAAACAATGTCCATTGACGCTGATGAGCTTCGATCGCTTCCATTGGCCGAGAAAATGCGGCTTGTAGAAATGCTTTGGGACGATCTCGGCGAATCGACCGAACCGATTCCGCTACCGGATTGGGTCGATCGTGAAGCGGCACGCCGTCGTGACGACATGCGCGATCCGTCGTTCGGCCTTTCGCACGAGGAAACGTGGCAGCGAATCGACCGACGTAATGGATAGGAACATCCGGTATCATCCCCTCTTTGATTGCGATGTTCGCGAGGCTGCAGGGTGGTATGATCGCCGCTCACCCGGCCTGGGCGACGCCTTTATCGATTTGGTGCGGAAGTGCGTTGCAGACGTGATTGCTGATCCAGAGAGATTCGCAGTCTCTCCGGCGGGTTGTCGATACAAACGCGTACCGCGTTTTCCCTACGTGGTGCTGTTCGACGTCACCGACCCCGAACTTCTCATGCTGGGCGTGTTGCACACGGCACGATCGATGGAGAAATGGAAAGAACGACAAACGGACGTCTGACTCGGCGATGCACCTGAACTCCTCGCATTTGCTCGGTTTGGGCCTGTTTGGTTTTGGAGACGGTTCACGGTGTGGGACGTCTTCGCGGTCCGCACACCAAGTGTGTGACCTTCGTCCTACCGCTCTCGGAGCAGCCGTCGGCGTCTGATGCCATTGCCGTTACCAGTTTGTTGGTGATGGCTTGTCGCTCATCTTTCGGCGACATTCCAATGGGTAGTGCCGCTCCACTGGTCATCGTGAAACAGCAGCCGAGACGCGAAGATGACTCCCGGCTTTCCGGTACTGCTGAAGCCCATATCGACGACGAGGATGGTCTTGTTCGAGACCAAGTTCGTAACAGTCACGCCGAACCCACGTTCGAGTGATTCCACGACAAAGAGCGAGTAAACGGCATGTTGCATGGCGTGAAGACAGACCATCTCATCCGAATCCGGATCGGGCGGCGAATCGATCAGGTACTGCTCGACGGCATTGCGACCTTGGCGACGCACGTCGTAGATGCAGTAATCCATCAGGACTGCCGTTTCGTCCTCTGAATCGAAGACGAAAACACCTCCCTGGAGGATCCCCAGTTTCCAAGCGCCCTCGTCAAGAACATCTTTGGAGAGTCGTTTGACCAATTTGTGGTTCAGGTTCCGCCCGACTGCGCGGAGATGCTTGTAGCGAGAGACCATCTCAGCACGGCCTGCAACATTTGTGGTGGCGTCATTTCCTCGGAAAACGTCTCGCAGGCTCATGGGCACAGACTCCTTCCCTTTGCCTCAGTTGTCGATGGTCCACAACGAACGTGACGGTATTGTAATCCCTGTGCTGGCCGCTCACCAGGAGGTGGAGGTTGACGAACCGCATCAGGCAGCAGTTTCCCGGTGGCAGGGCGGCATTGGTAGGTGTGTCAACGCAGCATTGGCGGTGCCAGCGCGACGCGGTCGTGCGGAGTGACTTGAGTTTGGCGAGGTTTCTTGGTTTGCTGTTCCCATCCGCAACAGATTCTTCCGGGGAGAAACACCATGAATCGATTTTGTGTCGTCGCAGTCACGCTGGTAGCAGTCCTGGGATCGCTGGTCTCCCTTCCCGCCGCCGAGACGGTGAAGTCGGAGGTTGTCCCTGTCGAGACCAGTCGCGGGGACCGGATGATCAGTGACTATTTCCGCAACGAAACCAAGCGGCTGGCCGACCGCTGCCTGGCGGAAATCAAGACGGTGGATGATTGGAAAGCTCGCCGCGAGGAGTACCGGCGTCAATTGTTCGAGATGCTGGGACTCGACCCGCTGCCCGAGCGAACGCCGCTGAAACCAGTCGTCACCGGCAAGGCCGAGCATGCCGAGTTCGTCGTTGAGAAGTTGCACTTTCAGTCCCGCCCCGGACTGTACGTGACCGGAAACCTTTACGTACCGAAGAACCTGAAGGGCAAAGCTCCGACCATCCTCTACGTTTGCGGACACGGCCGGGTGAAGAAGGATGGTGTCAGTTACGGCAACAAGGCGTATTATCAGCATCACGGCGGCTGGTTCGCCCGCAACGGATACGTTTGCCTGATCATCGACACGTTGCAGTTGGGCGAGATCGAGGGCATTCATCACGGCACGTACAATCACAAGATGTGGTGGTGGCATTCGCGGGGTTATACGCCGGCGGGCGTGGAAGCGTGGAACGGTATTCGCGCGCTGGACTACCTCGAGACGCGGCCGGAGGTCGATGCCGAGCGAATCGGCGTCACCGGCCGATCGGGCGGCGGGGCGTATAGCTGGTGGATCGCGGCCTTGGACGATCGGATCAAAGTCGCCGTGCCGGTTGCCGGGATCACCAGTCTGAAAAATCACGTCGTCGATGGCTGCGTCGAAGGTCATTGCGATTGCATGTACCAGGTGAACACATACGGTTGGGACTTCGCTCAGGTGGCGGCGCTGGTGGCGCCGCGGCCGCTGTTGATCTCCAACAGCGACAAGGACGGCATCTTTCCGCTGGACGGCGTCGTCGACGTCTACACCAAAGTGCGGCGGATCTACGAGCTGCACGGCGCCCTGAAGCACATCGGTCTGAACATCACCGAGGGACCGCACCGCGACACGCAGGAACTGCGGGTCCACGCGTTTCACTGGTTCAACAAGTTTCTGAAAGGCGACGATCCGCTGATTGAAACGACGGCGGTCAAGCTCTTTGAGCCGGAGCAGCTCAAAGTGTTCGACGAGCTCCCCGCCGATGAGAAGAACAGCAAGATCGAGGAAACGTTCACCGCCAAGGCCGAACCGCCGGCGGCGCCGAAATCGAAAGAAGTCTGGGAAAAGCAGCGGGACGCTTGGTTGACGGCGCTCAAAGAGAAGAGCTTTCGCGGCTGGCCCGCCGATGCAGCCGTTGACGGGGGCGGTCTCGGCGTGAAGGAAGTGTTCTCCGCCGAACACGGGGTGGTGCAGTTCAGTGCGTACGATTTCACAAGCCAAGCGGGGATCCATCTGCGGCTGTACCTGGCGCATCGGGCCGGGCTGAAGCGTTCCGAACTCGAGCGTGTCGTGCTCAACGCGCTGGACGACGAGGGCTGGACGAAGTTTCTGGCGATGATGCAGGTTGGATTCGCCGAGCAGTTCAAAGACCAGGAGCTGCCTCAACCCAGCAACCAAGATTTCGAGGAGCTCAAGCGAACATTCCAGTCGTCGAAGTGGGGCATGGCGTACGTGGCGCCGCGTGGAATCGGGCCGACGGCCTGGAGCCGCGACGAGCGAAAACGGACGCACATCCGGCGGCGCTTTGCTCTTTTGGGTCAGACGGCCGACGGCATGCGGGTCTGGGACGTGTGCCGGGCGGCCCAGGCGCTGCGGTCGGCCGATGGTATGCAAAACGTGCCGTTGTGGTTCGAGGGCGAGCGTGTGATGGCGGGGATTGTGTTGTACGCGTCGCTGTTCACTCCGGACGTGAAACGGCTTGATCTCCATCACCTGGCTGCATCACACCGCAACGGTCCGATGTTTCTCAACGTGCTCCGTTTCCTCGACGTCCCGCAGGCCGTGGCGATGGCTGCTGAGAAATCGCAGGTCCGCATCTTTCAGGCCGAGCGAGCAGAATGGAAGTACCCACTCTCCGTCGCCAAAGGGCTTGGCTGGAACGAGAAGCAAATTCAGGTGCGAATGCTGTTAGAGCCAAAGAAACCATGACGCCACGACGAGTGCGGTTGCCAGGGCATCGCTTTTCGCTCACAATACAAGGGTGGAAGAGTGGAAGAATTCAAGAGTGGAAAAACGGAAGAGTCTGAACTTGTGAACACTATCGGCTTGGAACTCTGACCTCTCAACTTCTTTCGACTTTCTACCTTCGGGAGAACTCACGCATGGCCACGACGGTGCAGTCACAGCAGCAGCCCCGCGCGGGGCAGCGATTCCTGCTGCACGACATCAGTTGGAGCGCCTATGAGGCATTCCTGTCGGCGCTCGGCGACCGCCCCGGCTTGCGCCTGACGTACGACGGAGCAAGCTTGGAATTCATGACCATTTTGCCACCGCATGAGATCCTGAAGAAAACGCTGGGACGGTTGGTCGAGATGCTCTGCTGGGAGTTGCAGATCCCGATCAAAAGTGGGGGATCGTTCACACACAAGCGCGAAGATCGACAGAAAGGGCTGGAACCGGACGAATGCTATTGGATCCAGAACGAGCCGGTAGTGCGGGGAAAACGCGACATCGACCTCACCCGCGATCCGCCTCCTGATCTTGCCCTGGAGATTGACATCACCCGCAGCTCGCTCGATCGTCTTTCAATCTACGCCTCGCTGGAAGTGCCAGAAGTCTGGCGATTCGACGGGCAATCGCTGTCTGTCTATCTGTTGCAGGCTGCCGGCGAATACAGGCTTTCCGAAAAAAGTTCGGCGTTTCCATTCCTGCCGGTCCACGAATTGGTCCGCTTCATGCAATTCGACGAGAAGACCGGCGAGCTCGCCCAACTCCAATCGTTTGTCGCTTGGATTCGCCGCAGCGAGTTCGTTAAGTAGTTGAGAGTTGAGAGTGTGAACCAACCACAACGTCCGGACAAGAAACTGCCTGACCCAACGATCCGCATGACCGAAGGGTGGCACTGCCTGCACCTTTACTATCGTGTCTGCCAGGCCGCCTTGAACCAGATCGGCGAAACCGCGCGCGCACAGGGCCGCGAGGAATTAATCCGGATTCTCGACCCGAAACGCGACGGCGCTCCGGCTCGGCTGCAGACGTCGCTGGTGTCCGGCCACCGGGCCGATTTGGGGCTGATGATGATGGACCCGGATCCGCTGGTCATCGACGGCGCGCAGCAGGCGATTCGGTCCAGTCCGCTCGGCCCGGCTTTGGAGGCGGCTTATTCCTTCGTGTCCGTCAGCGAAATTTCTGAGTACGTGCCGACCCTCGAACAATACGCTGAGAAGCTGCGGCAACAAGGAACCGACCCAGCGGGCCCCGCGTACGCCGCAAAGGTGAAGGCGTACGAACAGCGGCTGCCCGCGATGAACAAACAGCGTCTGTACCCCGACTTTCCGGAGCTTCCGGTGACGTCGTTTTATCCGATGAATAAGATCCGTCATCCGTCGGCCAACTGGTATCTGGAACCGTTCAGCAGCCGGGCGGAGATGATGGCCGAGCATGCCACATCGGGCATCAAGTTTGCCGGCCGGGTGTCCCAGTTGATTACCGCTGCGACCGGCTTCGACGATTGGGAATGGGGCGTGACGCTCTGGAGCCGGGCGCCGGAGTACATCAAGGAAATTGTCTACACCATGCGGTACGACACAGCCTCGGCCAAGTACGCGGAGTTCGGACCATTTACCATCGGCTACATCGTCTCACCGGCCGAAGCGGTCGCCCATCTGAAGCTCTGAGGGCGCGCCTACTCAACTTCAGTAGTTCCAAATTTCGGTCACAATGTCGTCGGGTGGCCGGGTCTGACCAACGGGAAGGCCCGGAAGTCTGGGATCTAGGTCATCGCTTTTGCTCTGACCCAGCCACCCGCCGGGAAACCCGCGCCCCGGCCCAGAACCCTTGGAGTAGCCTGCGGGCCACAACCAAAAAGACAACGATTAGGAAAACAGGAAGACAGGAAAAGAAGTCGAGGGTCAAAGAATCTGTGTCGGTTTTGGAA
>CAZGYE010000075.1:0-19442 GCA_964530165.1 uncultured Planctomycetaceae bacterium | reverse complement strand
GCATGCCAAGACCGTATCACGGCCAGTACGACTTGTCAATAATTGGACTTATCCCCTTTTCTGCCCCCGCGTTTGGATCGCCGGGATCGTCTGCGCGAGCGGGACCGGCTCGATCGTTTCCTGCCCGCGGGAGCCGTTTTCTCGTCGGGCTTCTCGGTCTGTTCGTCGGGCTCTGTTTCGATAACCGGAGGCTGCCCGGTGATCGGGCCGAAGCGTTCCTTCGAGAATTCTTTCAACTCGGTATTGAAGATTTTGACCAGCGCATGCAGACAACAAGCGACGGTCGGCCCGATGAAGACGCCCCACAGTCCCATCACTTGCAGCCCGCCCAGCACACTGACAAACGCCAACAGCGGATGCAGTTTCGTATCGCTTTGCAGGAGGACGGTTCGAATTACGTTGTCCAGCGTGCCGACGACGAAAATGCCGAACAGCGTCAGAAAGGTTGCTTGCACGCCATGTCCGTCGAGATACAGCCAGACGGCGCACGGTCCCCAAACCAGCCAGGTGCCGGCCAGCGGAATCAGAGACGCCAGGGTGGCGATGATGAAAATGATGAAGAAGTGACGGAAGTCACAGACGAACAAAGCGGCGGCCGTCGCCAGACCCTGGGAAACGGCGGCGACAAAGGTCGCCATCACCACCGCCCGCACCACTTTATCAAATTGCGTCAGCAGTTGCCGCTGATACTCGACGTGCACCGGGATGAGTTTCTCCGTCGCCGCAAGCAGCACGGGTCCATCGGCGAGGAAGTAGTACAATGCGATTGCGAACATCAACAGCCCGATGATCCCTGAGACCACGTTTCCCAAGACACCAAGCGCCCCGGCCGCCAGACCCAGCGATCGTTGTGCCAGCGCGGTCAGCCCATTACGCACGTTGGTCTCGACCTGGCTCTGCAATTCCTCTACTTCTTCCGGTCTGATTTCGCGGCCGATGTACGGCTCGATGTGCGGCTTGATTCGCTCGGCGAAGCCATCGATGTCGAATCTCTCTCGCAAGCTCTTGACGTTCCCATGCCACGCGGAACCGCCGATCGTCCTTTGTGCCAGCGTGTAGAGTTCCAGTGACCCAACAAATGTTCCCACGGACAACGGGACCAAAACGATAGACAACACCGCCAACGTCGTCAGCGCCGCCGCGACGCGGGGGTGTGTGATCATCTTCCGTTTGAAATAGCGGTAGATCGGCTGGCACAGCACGGCCGTGACACCGGCCAGAAACAGCGGCAACAAGAACGGCGCGATGACCTGGAAAAAGGTGATCCCCAGAAAAACCATCAGCGTCGTCAGAACTGTCAGCGAAACAATCCGCGCCATGGAACAGGTCTCTCACCAACGCAAGGGAAAGTGCGCCATCCGTTTCCGAAACGACATCAATCCGTACTCGGCAAGTAGTGTACCGCGCCGCGACGCCGGATGTGACATCTAAAACGAAATCCAGAGCGGAAGGATCACCGTTGGCTTGGTATAATTTCTGATTAGCGCAAACCAAGGAGGCAAGCCATGTCGAAACGCTACATTATCACTTTGATGGCGGCGAACCGCGTCGGTATTTTGGCGGCGGTTACGAATGCAATGACCGAGCTGGGCGGTGATCTGCAGGAAGTCAGCCAAACGGTGATGCAGAAGTTCTTCACAATCATTCTGGCCGCCGAGTTCCCCGATCACCGCGATCCGGATGTGGTGGTCGAACATATTCGCGGCATGTGCCGGCCATTTGGAGTCGAGGTCTGCCTAAAAGACCCAACCGTCGAAACCTTGCAAGAGGATCCCCAAGAGGGCATTGACAAGTACTTCCTGACGGTCACGGGACATAACAAACCGGGTATTATCCGTCAGATCTCGGCCCGGCTGGCGCAAGAGGAGATCGACATCACCGATCTGTATGCCGTCCGCCCGGGCGAGGAGCGGTCGTTCGTGATGGTGATGGAGTTGGCTGTGCCGTTGGGTGTGGACGCACTCGTGCTGCAGAAGGAACTGGAGGAGATCGGCGATTCGGTCGGGTTCTCGGCCACGCTACAGCACAAGAACATTTTTCCCGCGGGCAACGATCTCCGGCCCATTGACGTCGCGGCAGCGGCATTTCGTGCAGATTGCCCTTGAGCCGGATCGGGAATTCTGCTAACTAGCCGCCTCCTGTCTTTTCCAAAACTCCACAGATCGGTCGCAACATGTCTTTCTTGACCGACAAGGAGGCTTCACGCATGCGTCTACTCGTCATCGGAATTGTTCTCTTGGGCAGTCGCGCCGGAACACTCCCCGCGCAGGTTCGCGAGTTTCCGTACGAAGCGATCGTCGACGCCGACGACACCGAGGTCCGTAGCGGGCCGGGCCGAAAGTATTATGCAACGAGTCAGTTAAGTCGCGGCAGCCGGGTGCGGGTCCACCGTCACGACCCGGGTGGCTGGTACATGATTTCACCGCCGGCGGGCAGTTTCAGTTGGATTCGCGCCGAGTACGTTCAGCGGCAAGCGGGCCGCCGAGGAGTGCTGACGGCCAACAACGTGTTGGTGCATGTCGGCAGCAGCTTCGACGATTCCCGCGACGTGTGGCAGCGTCGGCTCTCGACCGGCGACGAAGTCCAAATCCTCGACGAGACGACACTCAGAACGCCGCAGGGACGCGTCGCGATGTTCAAAATCAAGCCTCCCCAGGGAGAATACCGTTGGGTGGCCGGACAATCCATCACGCCGGCCAACGAAATTGCGCGCCGTCAGAAGGATCGCGACCCGTTCGCGGTTCCGTCGCATGTGAAACGCTCTCAGGACCGTACCGCTTCCGTCGGCAAGCGGTCTGGCGCGGCGGCCAAAGGCAAGAAGAACGGAGACGGCCAGCAATCGCAGCCGCGTTCCACCGATTCGGCAGCACCGCAACGGAAAAAGCCAAGCGACCTCCAAACCGACCTCGCCCGGCTGGGGCAGCTCGATGCCCAGTTCGGCGAGATCATCCGCGCCACGACTGACCAATGGGACTTCACCAGTCTGGAGCAAGGTTATCGGCAATTGCAGGAACAGACGACTCGCCCGTCGGTGATTCGGCAACTTGAATCACGATTCGCGGCGCTCGCGCGATATCAAAAAACCAAAGCGGAGTACGACGACCTCACCCGCCTGATGTCCGAAACCGACAGCCGCGACGCCGAACTATTGGCGTTACAGCGTCAAGGACGGCAGACGTTCAAGCCGCCCCAAATGGTCGTTCCGGGCAACCGCGCCGGATCGGGCGTTCCACAGGGGCCGGCGCTTCCATCGGTACAGCTTGGTTCGCCTGTGGGACCGAGCCCGGCGGTTCCGCCGCAAACGCAAGCCCGCAGCCGGCGTCCGCCGCGATTTGATGGGGCCGGCATCATCCAGCGCGCCGCGACCACCTTTCCCGGTGCGCCGCGACACGTACTGCTGACGCCCAAAGGCCGCATTCTGGCTTACCTGCAGGGCGTCCCGAGTGTGAACCTGGACCAGTTTCTCGGCCAGTCGATGGGTCTCGTCGGCAGACGGTGGTTCCGCCGTGACTTGCAGAGCGACTTCATGATCGTCCACGGCGTGACACCGGTGCGGCTCAGGGAGTGAGTGCCTGGTCAAGAAACCGCACGAACTGTTTGTGAATGTTTGTTCCCTGGGGTGAGAGACGGCCCAAAATCTCGCCTTCGGGGCTGACGACGACGTAGAAGGGAACGCCGCCGCCGCTTTCCTCGCCAAAGCGTTTCCCCAACACTTGGTAGTTCTTGTCGTCCTGGGGCTTATCTCGGTCGGTGTAGAGTTTGGCAAGGACCATCTTCTGCAGGCGATCCCGAATGTCCGGAAGCGTGAAGACGGTGCGCTCGATGATCTGACAGATGGTGCACGACGCGCCGGTGAAGTCGAGGAAGACGGGGCGGCCTTCTTTCTTTGCCACCGCCACCGCCTCGTCGTAGGTGAATTCGTTCCACGAAAGCTCTTCGCCGCCCGCATTCGCTGCGCTGAGGACCGGTGACCCCTGGGGAAGGTAACCCTCCATTGTGCCCAGGTGTTGGAACAACCCGGAGCTCAGATATAGGGCGCCCGCCAAGCAGAGTGTTCCCAGCAAAATTCGGGTCCCGGAAACTCCCTGGGCGGGGGCATCGTGCGCGCTGCGCAGCAGCCCCAGAAGATACAGGCTCGTCACCCATGCCAGAGCTGCCCAGAGACAGAGAACCCCTGTGCGATCCAACAGCCCGAGTTGCCAGCCTTTATCGGCCTTGACCAGGAAAATCAGCGACAAGCCCAGCAACAAAAAGCCCATAACCGCCTTGACGGTGTTCATCCAGCCGCCGCTTTTGGGCAGAGTGCCCACCAAGCCGGGAGCCAAGGCGAGCACAAAGAAGGGCAACGCCAGCGCCAACGAGAAACTCAGCGCCCCCGCGGCCAAGGCGAAGTTCACGTCGCCGAAGCGAAGACCGGAGACGTCTTTGGCTCCAGCCAGCACAGGCCCCCAGAACGGTGCGATACACGGGGTCCCCACAATCAAAAGCGTCAGGGCCATGAACATCACGCCCAGCAGACGGCCTTGGTGTTTTTGCTCGCCCTGGGAGCTCCACCGCACCAACCGCTGCGGAATGGGAATGTCAAACAGACCGACCAGCGACATGCCGAACACCACCAACAGCAGCCAGATGATGAGGTTCTGCACCGGTCCCGATCCAATCCTATTGAGTGCCTCACCCAAGACCAAACCGGCCGCGGTGAAGGAAACCACAATCGTCAGCGAATAGACGCCGGCCAAAAGCAACGGCCGAGCATGCTGCTCTTCGCCCTGCTTGAGAAAGAATCCCACGGTGATGGGGATCATCGGATAAAAGCACGGGGTCAGGACCGCCGCCAGCCCGACGCCGAAGCATCCGAAGAGATAAATCCACAGGCTCTTGCCGCTGCCGGCAAGCGGCTGAGCTGTTTCGCCCGAGCTGGTTGCCGGTTGCTCGACGGTCTCTTCCACACCGACGTCAATCGGCGGCGGCACTGCGTCGGCCTGGGTGAGGTTGCCCAAAGCGAATGCGACCGGTATCGGAAGCAGACATTGATTGAGGCATAGCTGATACCTGATCTGACCAGCGGCACCAAACCCGGCAGCCTTCGCTCCCGGCAGGACCTCGTACCGACGACTCCAGGTGATCTCGCCGTAATAAACTTCTTGCGTCTTGCCGTCCTTGAACGGATCTTCTTTTGTTGGCGTCTTACTCGGCTGAAAACCGTCGTCAACAGGTTTCAAGCCGTTGAGCTGTTCAAGCTCGATCTTCGTCGGTTTTGCATAGTTCTTTGGGTTCTGTGTGAGTGCGTAAAGGTGCCATTTGCCCTCGAGAACGGCCGTGATTGACAACGTGACGCGATCGCCCGGTTTCGCGTTTTCCGGAGACAGTTGGAATCTCAACGTGAGCGGGTCCGGTTTCTCACGTTTTCCCACCTTGCGGGTCGGTGTCAGTTCATATCGGAACGGATGCACGTGAGCCGGGCTCGCGTCTGGTGACTTCTCGCCCGCGGCTGTCGCCTCGTCCGAGAGTGCACCCGTCTGGTTCGCCAAGCCCGGAACCTGCGCGGAGACTGCGTGTCCGACAATCGCAACACACATCAGTCCGGCTGACAGAGGCACGGCAAACCGGAACAGCGAAAGACCAATTCGCATGGCTCGGACAGTCCTTCAACGGGACGCATGAATTACACAGTTTGCGCAAACGTGGTAACTTTTTGCAGGCAACCCCGCATTGCCACGGTTTGCGGAATCAGTTTAATATACCGCATGGTTGACGTTCAGACCATCCGTCTCGCTTCCAAAAATCCCCTCGAATCCTTCGATGTGCAGGTTCCCATGCGACAGCCTTCCTTTCCGACTTGTCGACTTTGGCCGTTTCTAGCAGGACTGTTAACGACCATCACCGGTTTGTCTCTCCCCTGCGTGGCATTCGGCGAAGATGAAGATAACGTTGGCGTTCGGGTGCCCCCTGGGTTTGAAGTTTCGTTGTATGCCGATGACGATCTCGCGCACGACATTTTCTCGATGACGATCGACTCGCTGGGACGCGTGGTGGTTTCCGGCCCGGGTTATGTCCGCATTTTGATCGATACCGACGGCGACGGCAAAGCCGAGACATTCAAGCAGTTCGCCGACGGTCCGAAGACCGGCGCTCAGGGGATGTACTTTTTGGGACGTCATCTGCTCTGTACGGGAGACGCCGGGCTGATCTTCTATCGGGATCGCAATGCCGACGACCGAGCCGACGGCAAACCCGATGTATTCCTCAAGATCAAAACCGGCAGCGAACATCACGCGCATGCCATCCGCAAAGGGCCGGACGGCTGGTGGTACATGATTGCCGGAAACTCTGCCGAAGTCACCGACACTTACGCCACGCTGCCGACCTCGCCCATCAAGAAGCCCGCTGCCGGTACGCTGCTGCGGCTGAAGCCGGATCTGTCCGGTGGTGAAATTGTTGCGGATGGATTTCGCAATGCGTACGACTTCGCGTTCAACCGTCAAGGAGACCTGTTCACCTACGACAGCGACGGCGAACGCGACGTGTCGCTGCCCTGGTATCGGCCCACCCGCGTGTTCCATGTTTTGCCCGGATCGAACGCCGGTTGGGTCAGCCGAAGTTGGAAGCGGCCCGGTTACTTCTTCGACATGCCGCCCGTCGTGGCATCCGTCGGCCGCGGTTCACCGACTGGTGTCGCCTGCTACCGGCACACGCAGTTTCCGCACGCCTACGACGGCGCCTTGTTCGTCCTCGACTGGACGTTCGGCCGGGTGCTCGCACTACCGATCCAGCGCAGCGGCGAAACATGGAAGGCCAAACCCATTGCGTTCATGACCGGTGCAGGACAGTTCGGTTTCGCACCGACCGACGTTGCCGTGGGTCCGGACGGCAGCCTGTTTGTCTGTGTCGGAGGCCGCGGAACTCGCGGCGGAGTCTTCCGGGTCACGTACAAAGGCGCAAAGCCGAAAACTGTCCCTCAAAAACCCGAATCGATGGACGAGAAGCTGGCCGCCTGCCTCGACGCGCCGCAGCCGTTGAGCAGTTGGTCCCGCGCGCGTTGGCTCCCGCTGGCCAAGCAACTGGACCGGAAACCGTTCATCACGGCGACACTGGATGCCAGGCTGCCTGTCAAACGCCGTCTGCGGGCCATCGAGATCTTGACGGAGCTGTTCGACGGGCTCGATTCAGCCACCGCGAAGAAACTCGCCTTCGACAGATCGGCCGAAGTGCGTGCGCGGGCGGTTTGGTCGCTCGGCCGGACCGGAACCGCACGGCCCGACACGGAACTCATTGCCCTGTTCCTCAATTCCGACGATCCGCTGGTCGCCCGTTGCGCGCTGGAAGCGCTGCAAGGCGCCGGGGCTGAGACGGACTTCTCTCCGTTGAGAGCAGGACTGGCTCGCCAGCTCGGATCGAAATCGCGGTACACCCGGCAAGCGGCAACGCGTATCATCCCCAAACTGCGCGCCGAGGGAGACTTCAAGCTGACAACCGCGATCAGCTCTCGACAGGATCAGGCGAAGGTCATGCTTGCTTTCGGCGCGCTCGGACGCGGCAAACAGGCGCATAGGGCCATCGATCTCGATGCACTTACCCGCGGTTTGAAATTCCTGTCCGGCGAAGAGTACCCGGTGGAATTTCGATTGGAAGCCGTCCGGTTCATGCAGATGGCTCTGGGCGACGTGGGCCCGAAGGGTGGCAAATTGCCGCCGGTCTACGACGGTTACGCCAGCCGACTCGATTTGAGCCGCTACGAACGGGACCTCGATCCCGTGCGCATCGGGATCGCCGGAATCTATCCGACCGGACAGCACCAGCTCGACTACGAACTGGCCCGGCTGATTGCCATGCTCTCGCCGGCCAATCCGAAGCTGCTCGACGGCGTGTTGGCCCAGATCACCGACGAGTCGCATCCGGTTGACGACATTCATCACCTGATCGTGGCCTCGCGCATTCCAGTCGGACGTGGGAGAAAACAGCGGGCCGTCATTGCCAAAGCGCTCATCGACCTGGAATCGAAGCTCACGGCCCGCAAGCTCCACCAGGACAGCAACTGGGACGACCGCATCGGCGAAATGTACGCGGAACTGGTCCGGCACGACCCGCTGCTGCCGGTCGCGCTGTTGAAACAGCCGAAGTTCGGCCGGCCCGGACACGTGATCTTTTTGAGCCAGTTGCCGCGAGAGTATTTGCAAGAGGCGATCGCCGCATTTGTGCGTGACATCTCCAGCGACGACGACTACCCGTGGACGACCGACGTGGTGTTCGTGCTCGGCGAATCGGATGTCGCCGAGCACCGCCAACTGGTGCGCGAGCAGTTCGAGAACTTTGCTCTACGCAGCGCCGTGCTGCTGGTGCTCGCCGACAAGCCGGAGACGAAGGACCGGGAGAAGTTCATCAAGGGGCTCGATTCGGCACTGTGGGACGTACTCGCCGCGTGCGTCGATGCCCTGGGCAAGCTGCCCGTCGATCGCCAGGCCGCCGAACAGTGGGCGCTGCTGCGTCTGCTAAGGCGCCTGGGGACCGACCCTCAGGAGTATCCGCTACGGGAAGAAGTGGTGAAGCTCCTCCGACGCAACACGGGCCGCAATTTCGGGTACGTGTTCGGGAAAGAAGGACGCAAGCCGCAAAAGGCGGTCATCGAGAAATGGACGGAAGCGATCAGCCGGCTGCACCCGAGCGGGGCGGCCACGCTCCTCGGGAACTCGCAGAGGGACGTCGAGGAACTCAAGACGCTCCTCTCCCAGGTTGATTGGGACCGCGGAGACCCCCAGCGCGGCGGGAAGCTGTTCAAAGTCCGCTCCTGCTCCCAATGTCACGGCGGCCACAGGGCGCTCGGTCCCGATCTGGCGGGCGTCGGCAGCCGCTTCTCGCGGAACGACCTGTTCACGGCCATCACACTGCCCAACCGCGACGTCTCGCCCCGCTATCAAACTACGCTCATCCAAACGACCAAGGGCAAGGTCTACAGCGGCCTGGTCGTGTACGACTCGATCGACGGCGTGATGCTGCGAAACAGCACGAACCAGACGTTCCGCATCGAAACCGACGAGATCGAACTCCGCCGCACAATGAACACGTCGCTCATGCCCACCGGCCTGCTCAAAGACCTGAAGCCCGCGGACCTGGCCGACTTGTACGCGTACATTCAGAGTCTCGGCGGATAGGGGGCAAGACGCAAATCCCTGGGATTTGACCAGCCAAATGTGTTCGCCTAGGGCTGGTTTCATACACCCGACACGCTACACTCTCAGCGTGTCGGTTGAGTGGCACGCCCTGACGCGAGGGAGGGCGTGGTCACGACCCGCGCCACGCCCATCCCTGGAGTCTGGGCGTGCTACACGTCCGACAACAAGTTGTCGGCTTGGGTACCAGAAGGATCGGCTATGAATAATCCGGGTAGGACGCAGATGGCTACCGCACGAAGCGCATCGGGCGAGCAGAATTCGTCGCGCAAGCCGCGGCGGTATTGCAACTCGCTGGACGGCAAACGCTGGATTCAGAATTCGATCAGCGTTTGGAGCGACATCCGCAAGTCGGCCGAAGAAACGCGGCTGAAGCATCCGGCCATGTTCCCCACGATGCTCGCTCGACGGCTGATCGAGACGTTGCTGCCACCAGAGGGCCGTGTGGTTCTCGATCCCTTTGCCGGTTCAGCCAGCACCCTGCTTGCCGCCCAGACGATGGGCAAGCAGGGCATCGGTTTGGAGCTTTCCGGAGAATATGTTGCGCTCGGCAACAGACGGCTGGCCGAGGCGGACACACAGCTCCCTGTCGACGGCGAAGACGCCGCGGCAGAGAAACCGAAATCGACCGTCATTCAGGTGCCGGCCGCCGACTTGTTGTCGCACGTCGAACCGGGATCCGTGGACTTGTGCATCACGTCTCCGCCGTACTGGGACATTCTGAACCAGCGCCGCACGGTCGACAGGAAGTCGATCCGTAATTACGGGAACCTCGACGGCGACATCGGCACGATTCCCGATTACGACGAATTTCTCTCGGCGGCATCGGCGGTGTTCGCCGACGTGCTGACTGCGCTCAAACCCAGTGCCTATTGCTGTGTGATTGTGATGGACCTACGCAAGAAGAACCGGTTTTTCCCATTCCACAGCGATCTCGCAAACCGTATGGTCGAAGCCGGTTATATCTACGACGATCTGATCATCTGGAATCGCCAATCGGAGTACAATCATTTGCGTCCGCTGGGTTTTCCGTCGGTGTTCCGGGTCAACAAAGTGCACGAGTTTGTGCTGCTGATGCAAAAACCGAAAAGTTGACTCCCGATGCGTAGACGCAGGCCCTGCACACTCTTTATATTTGTGGTGGAGATGGTCGGCATGCGATGCTTGTGAGGATCAGACGGATGTTCCGCATGTGGGTCGGGTTGCTGTTCGGCTGCATGGTCTGGCCGGCCTTGCTGATTGGACCGCTTGCCCGTGCCGGGGAAGACGTCGACAAAGCGTCGGCGGCGGCTCGGGTAGCGGACCTGGTGCGGCAGCTTGGCGACCGCAGCTTTCGTGTCCGTCAGCAGGCGGCTCGCAGTCTGCGACAAATTGGTTTGCCGGCGATCACAGCATTGCAGAACGCGGTCAAATCGCCCGACCTGGAAGTGCGCGTCCGGGCAGGTCAGTTGCTCGAAGACGTGGAACAACTCGAGCTCGAACGCCGGCTGGAGCTGTTTCTGCGCAAAGCTGACAATCAATCTGACAACGTTCTTCTCGGTTGGAAACGTTACCGCGAGTCGGTCGGTGGCGACCGGGTGGCCCGCGAGTTGTTTGTCGAGATGCAGCGCGCCGAGCCGAAGCTGTTCCGAATGCTCGAACTGGGCGGAAAAGAGCTGGTCGCCGAATACGAAACACGGTGCGTCGAGCTGCAGGCCGATTACGCGCACGGACATTTGCACAAGACGGCACTGGGGAGCGTTTGTACCTTGTTATTTGTCGGCAGCGATCCCACGCTGACAGTATCGGAGCAAGCGGCCGGCGCAGTTTACAACTTCGCCCACTACAACGAATTCCGCGCCGCGTTGTCGAGCGGCGAGAAGGTCAGCCAGTTGCGGAAACTGCTGGGCGGCTGGATCGCTCGGCCGGGCGCCGTGGCGACGTATCAGAGAACGCGGCTGGCAATGCGGCACAATCTGCGGGAAGGGTTGGTGCCGGCGCTGGAAGTCCTCGGCAACGGAGTGGCCAACTGGCAATTGCAGTATGCAATTCTGGCCGTCGGCAAACTGGGCGGTCGCGAGCACGTGCCGGGCCTGGAGAAGCTGCTCGACAATCAGACCGTTCTGGGAACGATGAAATCGAAAAACCAGCCGGTCTTCACCTGCGAGGTGCGCGACGTGGTCCTGGCCGTCATCCTGCATCTGACCGGTCAAGATCCGAAACAGTACGGCTTCGAACGATTGCGGCAGGATTCGCAGTATCTGTTTTCTCCCAACACGGCCGGCTTCAAGAGCGACGCCGCGCGCGAGACGGCTTTCAAGAAATGGGCCGAGTGGAAGGCCGCGAACGCAGCAAGCAAAGCGCAGACCGAGAAATCGCCGCCAGTGCGAACAAGCGGCCGGTAGTGGTTTCCCACGGGCCGCTGCCCGTGGGCTTGACGGGCCGCTGCCCGTGGGCTTTGCGGGTCAGTTTGTGTCGTCGGGCGCGACGTCTTCGGCTGCGGCTTGCAGCGAGACGATCTGCGCGCCTGGAATCCGCCGCTCGATGACTTCACGGGCCAGGTTGAACCAGTGGCCGCAACGGTCGAGGATGACGCTGTCGGACGAAGCGACGACGGCAGTGGACCCGATCAGGACATCATCGGGGTTGTTGACCAGCTCCACGTGCCAGTTCCAGTCTCGCTTGGCCGCGATCTCGCGGATGATGACGCTCAAACGCCCGCTGTTGGAAACCGGCCGGTCGAGATACCACCGGCAGTCGGTCACGCTCAAACCGGCGAGCACGTCGCCGACGAATTTCAGGGCTGGCCGTGTCTCTTCCACCTTGCGGTAGTTGCCGTGCATGCTGGCCATGTCGCGATCGCAGCCGTCCCGGCCGCGGAGAATCACGCCGCCGGAGAGTGCAGCTTCGATGGTGGTCAACACGTTGAAACCGTCGATGTCGAGCGTCTCGCCGGCCAGGCGATCCGCCTCCATCTGACGTTGCAGCCGACAGCGGCGGGACTGATCAGAACAACTGCAACGCATGACGGCGATACGCTGTCGCTCGGTCAGTTGAAATCGGTCACCGACCAGTTTGAGCGTCGAAGCCGTCGCATAGCCGCGCGTCAGCAGCCACGAGCAATGGGCCACCGCTTGCCGCAGCGCAGACCACTGTCCCGGCGCGAACAATTGGGCGTCGGCGGGATGCGGACCGCGATGTTTGCGGGTGTCGGGCACAAATGGAATCCCCTGCTCTCAAAGACGATCATAATCGAGAATCAGTGGAATTGCTTGACGCGGGAGTCCTCCGGAGGGCACAATCACAATTCGTGGAGAGCATGGATTTCGATGGCCGAGACGGCCGGATGCCGTCGTTGTTTCTCATGCGGAGTAACGTCATGCAAGGTTTTCGCAATATCCTGGTGGGCGTCGATCTTTCACACGCCGATCGGTTGGTCTCGTCAGAGTTAGGTCCGCCCACCCAGGAGGCCGTCCGCAGGGCGATCTGGCTGGCCGGGCAACTGTCGTCGGACTTGACCTTCTTCTCGGCGCTGGACATCTCAGCACAGACCGAGGAGTTGCTGACCTTGGACGCCGAGCATGTCTCACAGACTGTCCAGGACGACGCCAACCAGGTTCTCGAGGAATTGGTCGCGAATGCCAAGCAGGAAGGCATCGAGGCGAAAAGCCGGCTGGCCACCGGCAAGGACTGGGTGGAGGTCATTCGGCAGGTGCTGCGGGGGGCGCACGATTTGGTGATTGTCGGAACACGCGATCGAAGCGATATCAGCCGGCTGCTGTTCGGCAGTACGGGCATGAAGCTGCTTCGCTACTGTCCTTGCCCGGTGTGGGTCACCCGGCCGGATCCGAATTGGGAAGACCTCGTCATGTTGGTAGCGACCGACCTTGGAGAGGTGGGGCAGGATGCGCTGGACATCGCGATCAACGGCGCCCAGATGTCCAACGCGAAAGTCCACGTGCTGCATGCGCTGGAGTCTGGCTTCGATCGCCACATGTTGCACGCCGGACTCCCCAAGGAACAACGCGATGCGTTCCGCAAACAGCAGTGGGAAACGGCCGAACAGGCGCTCTACGAACAGCTCAGTATGACCGACTACCGCACGCTGACGTACGGCGTTCAGGCACACGTTGTCGACGGACCGCCCGACGCCGCCATCCTGCAGGCCATTGAAGAACACGGCATCGACCTGCTGGTGATGGGAACAGTCGCCCGCTGCGGAATCCCGGGATTGTTGGTCGGGAACACGGCCGAGCGGATTCTGCCGGAAGTCAACTGCTCGGTGCTCGCGATCAAGCCGGCGGATTTTCAGTGTCCGATTACGCTCGACTGACGCCTCACGATGCCCGCGCCGCCCATCTACCTCGACAATCACGCCACCACGCGCGTCGATCCGCGCGTGCTGGAAGCCATGCTGCCGTACTTCAGCCGGCAGTATGGGAACGCGGCCAGCATCAATCACGCTTTCGGTTGGGAGGCCGCCGACGCGGTCGAGGCGGCCCGCGAACAGATTGCACGGCTGCTCAATACCACGCCGAAAAGCATGGTCTTGACCAGCGGCGCTACCGAGTCGAACAACATTGCTCTGAAGGGTGTCATGCGGGCGGCCAAGCCGGGCGGCCACCTGGTGACCAACGCCGCTGAGCATCGGGCCGTGCTCGACCCAGCCCGGAAACTGAAATGGGAGGGCTACGAAGTCACGATTCTTCCCGTCGACCAGTTCGGCATGGTCGACCCCCAGCAGGTGGCCGACGCCATCGATCCCAACACCGTGTTGGTTTCGGTGATGCTGGCCAACAACGAGGTCGGCACAATCAATCCCCTGGACGAGATCGGCCACATTTGCCGTCAGCACGACGTGCTGCTGCATTGCGACGCCGTGCAAGCGGTCGGCAAGATCCCCGTCGATCTCTCCGAGCTCCCCGTTGATCTGCTGAGTCTGACGGCTCACAAGACGTACGGTCCGAAAGGGGTCGGGGCGCTGTACGTGCGGCGTGGCGGCCGTCGCATCAGCATCGATGCGCTCTTCGACGGCGGCGGACACGAAGGACACATCCGTAGCGGGACGCTGCCGGTCCCGTTGATCGTCGGCTTTGGTCAGGCGTGCGAGCTGGCCGGGGGGAACATGCCGGACGAAAGCAAAACGACGCGCCGGCTTCGCGACCGGCTGTGGGACGGGCTGTGCGCCGAGATCGACGGGCTGGTTTTGAATGGGCATCCAGACAAACGATTGCCGAACAACTTGAACGTCAGTTTCGACAGTGTCGACGGCGACGCACTGATGACGAGTTTGAAAGACATCGCCGTCAGCTCCGGCTCGGCATGCACCTCGGCCGATCCAGAGCCGAGTTACGTGCTGCGCGCCATGGGTCGCAGTGACACACTGGCGCGGGCCAGTCTGCGGTTCGGGCTGGGACGATTCAACACCGAGGACGAAATCGACACCGCAATGCGCGTGGTGGCCGAGTCCGTCAACCGGCTGCGCTGAGGTCATCGCCTCCGCGAGGCCGTACGCCGTCTCGCCTGGTCGTTCAAGCTCCAATCGTAATCGAGATACCTGACAGTCGTTCCCGAATTCGTGGCGATTTTCTGTGCTGCTGCCGGCAAATACGGTTTCAGGTAACGGAATTGCTCGGCGTGCGTCCTGCCGAAATCGCTGCCAAACCAGTCCAGAATCGAACTGACGGACAGGCTTTGATTCGCGGCGTCGACGCGGAGATTCTTCGACCGAGAGAAGAAGTCCCGGGCGTTCTCGGCCAACTGTCGATCGACCTTCTCCGCGACATAGGCTTCGTTCCGCAGCCTGGGACAGCCGACCGAAGCACACACGATGGCAAAGTGGATCCGTGGTTCTCCCATTTTACGCAGAATTTGATGCTCCATTTGCTCAAGCGAGAACGTCTGCCGGCCAACCTGCAAGGGCAACTCTTTCCAGATGTTGTAGCCGATGAATTTCGCCGTGTGGTTGCGAATGCTCGACGTGGGATACACCTGCAAAATGCCCTCGATCGTCACCGCGTTGTAGGCGTTGATCCAAAATGCGAGGCGGGCGGCGTGACTGCTCGACTTTTTGAGGCTGGCACGGCTCAGATGGGCGAGATAGTTCTCCAGAGCCCGCCGATCGGTTGAAGAACGCTTCCACGACGTGTAGTTGACGTAGCCGTCGGAGTCGACGTATTTCCGCAGCAAGGCGTCAAACGCCGAATGGTCGATTTCGTCGATCGAGATCTGTTGGGCGGGCGACCACTTCCGGCCCAGCGGCGGCTTCGCATGGGCGATACGCGACGGCATGATGAAACAGAGAGCGGCCATGACACAAATGGAAATGACCCGCACCCTCACAGACTTCAACTCAAACGACCCGTTCGACATCGATGCACGCAACATAACACGTCCTCCTTGACAGCAATCCAATTCGTAATCCCGCGGAACGCCGACGATGCCATTTACACTCACGCCTGTCAACTCCCGCAAGCCAGGCGAAAGCGGCGTCCCGTACTGAAAGGTTATTATCGGGAGATGCGCGAGATGACTCTGTGAGTCATCCCACATCTCGGACAAATTTCGCGCACGGAAAAGGGGACAGGTCCAATTTGTGCGAAGCACCCTTCGGGCCGTTCCGGCAAATTGGACCTGTCCCCTTTTCCGTGCGTCGGGTGGCCGCGTTTGACCAAGAGGAAGGCCCGGAAACAATGCGTCGAGGGCATCGCATACACTCTGACCCCCCCGCCACCCGTCGATGCACCCATCGCAACCAGGTTCACGATCTGAGGGTTCATCATGTCTCCTTCTTGTGAGGAAGCTAGTCGACCGTCTCCACGTTGCCCTGCATTTTGGCCGTCCCGGGCGGGATGTCGAGTGGTTTGTGCTTCGCGCCGCTCAGCAGGTTGTTGGCCACCAGGTTGTGGCGGCTGCCGCCGGTAATGCGGACGGCGTTGAGCATCGAAGGATTCTCACGGCGGTCGACGATGCTGTTGTTGGTGACGCGGCAGCGGGTGCACTCTTGGAGCTCGATGCCGCGAACGAGCGGATCGGTCAACTGGCAATCGCTGACGGCCATGTCGCTCGAGCGGCGTAGCGTGATTCCGGCCCCTTTTTCCGGCGTGCCGTAGCAGAGACGGTGTGCGACCAAACCGGTCACGGCGCAATTGTCGCAGTCTTCGAAAAGGATGCCGTCTTCCGGCGGGTCTTTCTCCCGGCCGCGCCAGCAGATGGTGTTCGAGCCGAACGCGACGCCGGAACAGTGCGAGGCCAGCAGTGACAGCTCGCTGGAACCGTAGATCGTGTTCCCGGTGATCGCCGCCCGCTGCACGTGCCGCAGCTCGATGCCGCGAGTCTGGCTGCCGAGCACGTTGCCGGTGATGGCGATCAGCACCGCGTGGAGCGTCTCGCCGGCCGATCCGTGAATCCGCACGTTGGCGCCGCCCGGTTGGACGGTCGCCTGGACGGTGTTGCTGGCGATGGTGACTTCGCTGATCTTGCCTTCGGGGGCTTCGAACCAGATCTCCGCACCGGTCGGCTCGCCGCCGGGCGATTGATCGACGCCGGGATGATTGTTGTACTCGATGTCGTTGCCGGTGATCTGCAGGTTGTGCACGTCCCCCCCCAACGAGCGGATGCCGGCCTTCTTGTTGTAGCTGATATGATTGCCGTGCACGATGATCTGGTGCAGATTGCACTGGTCGAAGAACAGGCCGTACTCGGCGTTGTCGTAGAGATGTGAATCGGAGAGCAGGAAGTTGCGGTTCCGTTCGACCAGGTGGATGGCGTGCTTGCAGTTGCGCACCACGACGTGCGAGACGGTCATCTGCATGGTCTTGCGGAGCTGGATGCCGGTCGCCTCGGGATGTTCGCCCAGGACCTCGACGCCGCTGACAGTGGGAAACCGCTCCTTCTGCCAGGTGTGCGGTTTGACGGAACTCGGCTGCGCGGTTCCGCGGTGATCGCCCAACACCTGGATGGCGGGCCCCGCGCCGGCCATCACGATCCGCGAGGTTCCACCGGCGCCGATGATTGCTCCGTAACCCTGTTTCGTGAGATCGACGACGAGCGGCCGCGTGATGCGGTAAGTGCCCTTGCCCAGTTCCAACACGCCGTCCCCGGCTTCCAATGCATGTTGCAGCGCCGCCGTCTCGTCGGTCGCGCCGTCGCCGACGGCGCCGAAATCGAATGCGTTTACCATGTCGTCCTCACGTCTGCTTCTCCGTGGGTGAGTTGGTCGAAATACACGAGGCGGCCATCGATGCGAGCCATGCCTGAAACATCAGCACGTCCCACAGCAGGTAGTGCCACTCGCAGGTCCCGGCAAGGTGCTCGTCCCATTTCTTGCGGATCGGTTCCGGACGAAAGAAGCCTTCGTCCTTAAGACGGCGCGCATCGAGCAAGTCTTCCGCCCAGTCGCGCAGGGAACCACGCAGCCACGAATCCATCGGCACGCCGAAACCGACCTTGGGTCGTTCGACCAGTTCCCGTGGAACGTAGCGGCCGAGCACCTGGCGCAACAGCCACTTGCCCTCGCCGCCGTGGAACTTCATCGCGGGCGGTAGCGACCAGGCAAACTCGACGACACGGTGGTCGAGCACCGGCACACGCGCTTCCAGGCCGACCCCCATGCTGGCACGGTCGACTTTGACCAGAATGTCGTCCGGAAGATACGTGACCGAGTCGATGTACATCATCTGTTCGCGGAATGGCACGGAAAAGGGGACAGGTCCAATTTGTGCGAAGCACCCTTCGGGCCGTTCCGGCAAATTGGACCTGTCCCCTTTTCCGTGCCCGTACCCGGTGAAGAGGGTCGCCGGCACCGACCCGCCGATGACGACACCCCCCGGGTCTCGCCAGTGCGTGTGCAGCCACGTGTAAAAGCCGCGTCGATCGGGCGCCGCGAGCACCTCAGCCAGCGTGCGCATTCTGCGGCCGAGCCGTGTCGATGGATGACGGGGCGAAAGCCGTCCGAGCACGGCAGCGGCCGTTCTGCGAAGGGCCGCCGGAGCCCAGCCGACCTTTCGCCAAATCCCCTCGATGTGGGAATATCGATCGTAGCCGCCGAACAACTCATCCCCGCCGTCGCCCGAGAGACTCACCGTGACGTGTTGCCGGGCCAACTGGGAGACCAGAAAGGTTGGGATTTGCGACGAGTCGGCAAACGGCTCGTCGTACAGCGTCGGCAAACGGGGAATGACGTCACGGGCTTGCTGCGGCGTGACGTAGCAGTCGACGTGCTCGGTTCCCAGATGCTCGGCCACCGCGCGGGCGTACTCGGCTTCGTTGTACGCGGGCTCCTCGAAACCGATCGAGAAGGTCCGCACCGGCCGGCTACTGTTTGCCTGCATCAGCGCGACCACCGTCGAGGAATCGATGCCGCCCGACAAAAACGCTCCCAGGGGCACGTCGGCTTCCATCCGTATTCGAACCGCCTCGTTCAACACGCGGTCCAGCTCGGTGACGGCTTCTTCGACGGTTCCTCGAAACGGCTGCCCGGCACCACGCTCGGCGACGTCACGCATCGACCAGTAAGTGGTGGGGCGAGCGTCTCCCGGCTGCGTCGCCGGCGTGATGGAGAGCATGCTGCCGGCCGGCAACTTGTAGACGCCCTTGTAAATGGAAAATGGAGCCGGGATGTAGTTGTGCTGCAGAAACAGCGAGACGGCTTTCCGTTCGATCTCGCCGCGAAAACCGGGAAAAGCACGCAGGGCTTTCAGCTCCGATCCGAACAGGAACGTGTTCCCCATCCAACCGTAGTACAGCGGTTTGATTCCCAGCCGGTCGCGCACCAGCGTCAAACGCTGTTCCTGGGCGTCCCAGACGGCGAAGGCGAACATACCGATCGACCGCTCGACGGCACGTTGGATTCCCCACTCAGCAACGGCCCTCAGCAAGGCCTCCGTGTCGGAATGACCGCGGAAGCAACGACCGTCCGCCTTCAATTCCCGGCGCAGTTGGGCATGATTGTAGACCTCACCGTTGAACACGATCGAGTACCGCGAGCAGGCCGAGGACATCGGTTGATGTCCCTGCTCGGAAAGATCGATGATGGAAAGCCGTTTGTGCCCCAACGCAACACCGGCCCGCGCATCGGACCAGATGCCGGTGTCGTCCGGACCGCGGTGATGAAGCGTCTCGACCATCCGCCTGACGGTCGCCTCCAAGAGACCGTCTTCGGCGCGATTTGTCCGATTCATCAAACCTGCAATGCCGCACATAGCTGGATTGACCATTGACGACTGACGATTGTCGATTGACTGCTAGAAGGCTTGAAGGTCAAAACTTGTTGTGAATGAGTCAAGTTTCAGGCTG
>CAZGYE010000074.1:0-19654 GCA_964530165.1 uncultured Planctomycetaceae bacterium | reverse complement strand
CTTTGTGCCTCTGTGCCTTTGTGCCTTCTCTTCCCTTTTTCCTCGCGATTCTGGTTCCTCAGGCGACGTCGGTGATGGCAGGTTGGTCCCTCCTTCGAGCAACAGGTGAAACGCCGTTCCTCCCTCGGGGCCGAACCCACTTTCAGAGACCGCGGCAATGCCCCCCACGCAACAGCCCGAGGGTGTCGTCGCATGAATCACGGCTGAGTGTCTAAGCGGATTGAATCGATCGGGATGCTCCGCGAGCACCGGCAACGCTGTGGACATACCGAACGTTGCCGGCATCAGTCCGTTTTCGAGTGCCAACGTGGCCTTGATCAGCGAGGCCATTCCGGCGGCTGCCCCCGTGTGTCCGATTTGAGCGGTCATCGACCCGATCAAGATGGGCATGCCGTCGTCAGACGTGGCAAACGTTTCCGTGAGTGCTTGGGCCACGGTAGAGTTGTGTCTGTCATCGGCGGGGCTGGTGCTTTCGAAGAGGCCAACTTCCTCGATCCGAGTTCGCGTGGATTCCAAAGAAAGCTCTATCGCCCTTCGCAGCGCCTCTCCGGCGTCGGTGGCGTTTGTCGTCGCGGCGACTCCCCGCACGAGAGCCCGAATTCTGTCGCCGTCTCGCCTGGCGTCGGAAAGGCGCTTCAGAATGACCACGCCTGCACCTTCGCCGGGAACAAGACCGTCGGCGTGGATATCGAATGCGGCGCGGGGCCGGCTGGCTGAAAGGCGTCCTTCGCGGTGGAGCCTTTCGTAAAAGAACAGGTCCATGCTCTGCTGCCCGGCGGCACAGATGACCATGTTGCATGTTCCCGTTTGCAGCAGGTCCACAGCCGCCGCCACAGCCGCCAGCGACGATGCGTCGCCGACGTCGATTGCGAACGCACCACCCATCAAATCGAATGCTTTGGTGATCCGGGAAGCAAGCGTGCTGCTGCTGCCACTTCCCGATTCATCTTGCGAGGCCCGCCGCCGTTTGAGTAGCACGCTGCCGTAGGCGGCGCAGATCTCTTCGATCCGCTCGTCAGGCACCTGATGTTTCCGCAGAGAGCCGGCGATCAAACGCCGAATCTCAGGCAGCCGAACGGAAAGATAGGCGTCACACACAAAGTCATTCGTGAACAGCGCGCCGACAACCGTTCCGACTTTGCTCTTGTCGAAGTCCCGAAGGTTGTAATCAGCGTCGGCGAGCGCCTGCGCAACGGCGTCGAGCACCATGAACTGCAATGGATTGGCGCATCCCAACTGTTTCGGCGGAATCTTGTGCGTCTTCCAGTCGAACTCCCAGTTCCTCAGAAAACCACCCACCGGGGGCGAAGAGTCCTCAGCTCTCGTCCCAGCGGACTGATCCCAAAGTCTGACGTCCCAGCGGTCCGGCGGCACCGGAGACTTGGCATCGCGCGAGCTGGTGACAAGTTCCCAGAACGCATCGATTGTGTGAGCGCCGGGAAACAAGCAGCCCATACCAACGATCGCGACCGGTTCGGGCGGGCAACCGACGGCGTCGTCTTGTGGATTGCCCGGTGAGATCGCGGCAGGGCCGTAATCCCAAGAGGGGCTCTGTGCGGGCGGCCCGTCCACGACCACGTGCATGTTCAATCCGCCAATTCCGAACGAGTTCACACCGGCCCGCCGTGGATGTCCATCTTTCGGGAGCGGCCACTCGACCGCCGACGTCGGGACGTAAAACGGAACGGCGTCCCAGTCGATCTTGCGGTTTGACGTCTCGAAGTTGATCGCCGGTGGAATGATCCCGTGCCGCATCGCCAAAAGTGTCTTGATCAATCCCGCCAAACCGGCCGTCTCCAATGTATGGCCGATGTTCGCCTTGACGCTGGCAACCGGGAGCTTTCCTGTGACGAAGCTCCCCAGCGCCTCGTTGATCGAGAGAAGCTCGGTGGCATCACCCAGTTGCGTCGACGCGGCGTGCGCTTCAATGTACTGCAGTCGCGACGGATCGACGCCGCACTCGTACGCTCGGCGGATGGCCAACACTTGACCTTCTTGACGGGGCGCCCAGAAGCTTTTTCCGCGGCCGTCGGACGACATGCCCATTCCTCGGATCACTCCGCGAACAGAATCGCCGTCGGCCAGCGCGCGGGCCAGCGTCTTCAGCAACACCGCTGCGTAACCGTCCGATCCGATGAAACCGTCCGCCGCCTCATCGAACGGTCTGGTTGCGACCGTTCCGATCGAGGAGATATTGGAGAGCATCACCAACTCGTACCATTTTCGGAACGAAGCCGCTGCGACGATCGCCATGTCGATTCGCCCTTGGTGAAGCGCATCCCTCGCCGATTGCAGCGCGATGAGCGACGACGCGCAGGCGCCGTCGATCGCGAGGCACGGCCCGCTCAGATCGAACGCTTCGGCCAGAATCGCCGCTGCCGTGTTCGGAGCGAACGATTCCACCGGACTCTCCAGTGCCGTCGGGTGCTGGCTGCGAATCGACTCGACCAATTCGCGGGCCACCGCAGCGCTCACTTGCGGGGGCAGTTTCTCGAACGCCGCCACTTCATGAAGCAGCTCGGCCAAATCCCGAGCATGCGTGGCATAGGCCAGTTTGCTCGATAAGTCACTCCCATCAAAGATCCCGACATAGGCGCCGGTGTTACGAACCGGCAGGCCAAAAGGATCGTATCCGGCATCTCGGCAAGCCGTTGCGGCAACTTCCAGCAGGGTTAGTTGGATCACATCGTAGCGCGCCGCAAATTCCGGACCGATACCGCAACTCTCCAGGTCTTCGGGACGGTGCTCGACGAAGCCGCCGACCCGACAATACGACGCTCCGAATTGACCGGGTTCGGGATGGTAGTAGAGTTCTTCGTCGAACCTCTCCGCCGGCGCCCGCGTGATGCCGCTCTTGCCTTCCAGAAGCAGCTCCCAGTACGCATCAAGGTTATCCGCCCCTGGTAGCCGGCAAGCCATGCCGACGACAGCCAACGGCGTGTTTCCCAGATTTCGATCGATGACGGGCATCGAGACCCTCTCTCTTCACGACAGAAACCATCCGACGGTCGCGAAGTGCGTAACAATCACGGCCGCCGCTGCCGCAAGCCCAATCCGTAAATTGTCCGTCACCTCCGTCCGAATCGATTCTGCCAGCGCACCGGCCAGTGCCGCGGTCGTCCCGCAGAGAAGAGCCATGCGAAATGGGACGACGGGATTGGCTTCGCCCCAATAAGCCAGAGTCGCCACGGGCGCGGCACAACAAACAAAGCTGATCGTGCCCGCCCAGGTTTTCTGATCGTTCCATGGCAGGCGACGTTTCCCGAATTGTGTTCCACCAATGTAGGCGGCAACATCCCCAAAAGCGATCACGGTGACGACAACGCATGTGAACTCGACGTTCCCAGGGAACAAGATGAACGGCGCCAACACGGTCGCCGGATAGCTGACGGCTGTGCTGAGGAAATTCGCTTCGTTCTCGCGGCGTACGTGTCGGTGACAGGCCAGATAGAGCAGTGTAATCATCACGGCGATGGCGACGACGAATTGAATCGCGACCGGTTCGAGCGGATCAGAATGGGGCAGCGGCGCGAACAAGAACGGCAGCGTCCCCGGCAAAACATGGAGTGTCTTGCGGAAGATTTCGCTGCGCGGGATGCGTTGGGGGTGCAAGGATTCACCGGCTTCGTTGCTCGACATAATGTTATCTTACCCGATCATAGGGGCAAAAACATCAAATCACCAGACTTTGGTAAAAATGAAACAATTAGGAGCTATATGCTTGATTGTCAGAAATGAATTCGCTATAGTCGAATGCTTTCAAGCAGCATATTCGTTACAGGCGATGCATTTAGCGTAAGCTGAATAAAATTTTGATCGGTCTGGAAACGGAGGCGACGACGGAGCGAATTCCGATCTTTTTCCTTCACTCACACTGAATGGGAGTAACCAGCTGGCCCCTCACGGACTGGTTAAGGAGTAGGAGCCCACGGATGCAATTTGGGCCGCAGCGAATGATCCACAATGAGCTACCTATTATTAACCGGTGCAACGGGGTTGCTGGGATCGTACCTGATCCGCGACCTCTTCGGGCACGGCACAAAGCTGGCCGTGCTGGTGCGCCCAACCAAGTTCGCCTCCGCTCGTCAGCGTGTGGAAGAGTCGATGGCCCGCTGGGAAAAGCTGGCTGGCCACGCATTGCCCCGGCCGGTGGTACTCGCCGGTGACATCTCTCAGCCGGACCTCGGTCTGGACTCTGGCAGGCTGGATTGGGTGTCGCGGCATTGCGGCTCGCTGATGCATAATGCGGCGAGCCTAACCTTTCATGCCGAAAGCCCCGACGGCGAGCCGTGGCGGTCAAACGTCCGCGGAACCGAGAACGTGGTGGAATTTTGCCGCCGGACGGGCATCGGCGACTTCCATCATGTCTCGACTGCCTACGTGTGCGGTCTCCGAACCGGCCGCGTCTTGGAGGATGAACTCGACGTCGGCCAGGAACTGGGCAACGACTACGAGATCAGCAAAGTTCGGGCAGAAAAGATGGTCCGGGCAGCTGAGGATCTCCAAACGAAAACGTTCTACCGTCCCGCGATCATCGTCGGCGATTCTCAGACCGGGTACTCCACAACGTTTCACGGGTTTTACGTGCCGCTGAAGCTGCTCTCGGCATTGTTCAGCAAAATCACCACCCTTGGTCTGAGCCGGGAGGAATTGGCGGCTATCAATCGCCTGTCCAGCGAGCGACTACGCCAGTTGATGAATTTGACTGGTCAGGAACGGAAGAATTACGTGCCTGTCGACTGGGTCTCGGCCGTGGTTGCTCACATTTACGCTCATCCGGAGCACCACGACAAGACGTACCATTTGACCGCGCGCACCGCCGTTCCGGTCACGACGATGCAGGCGGTATTCGAAGAAGCGTTCACCAACGCCACCGTCGCAACCAGCAACGAGAAGGAAACAAACGTTAACTGGGCGGAGTTCGAACAGTTCTTCGTCAATCAGATGAGCGTCTACCGTTCCTACTGGCGCGATGACCCGGAGTTCGATTGCTCGAATACACTCGCGGCAGCGGGGCGTCTGCCGCAGCCGGAGGTCGACGCTGCGATGCTGTCGAAGATGTGCGCGGTTGCCATCGAATCGAATTTTGGCTGGCCGCGGCCGCCCTCGGCCAAACCGCCTTTTGACGTCCACGCGCACCTGCGTCCACTCACGGAGCAGTGCTTCTCGGCAACGGCGCTCGCTGACGTGGCGGTGTCCGTTGGGCTTCAGGTCCCAGGGCCTGGAGGCGGCCAGTGGAAGCTCATCTTGCAGGAGGACGAAGTGGTCGCGATCGAAGAGGGGATCGATTCGCGTTCCACGTCGAGTCTGTATCTGAACACAAACACGTTTGCCAGCCTCGCGAGGGGCTGCTCGACGGTTGAAGAAGCGGTCGCGATGGGAAAGGTTCTCGTCGAAGGCAATGGGCAGCCGCTACGTAGGTTGGCTGCTGCACTCGAACAGATTCTGCCCGTCCACACCGAGCAACAGGCCTGTGTCGAGGTGGGGGCTGTCCAGGAGAAGTAACAATATTGGAAAGGCTGGGATGTTGCGGCAGTTCGTTTTGCCGCATGGGAAGTGTAGGCTGGGATTCTGCGGCAGTTCATTTGCCGCATGGGAAGCAGAGACTGGGTCGCAACGGCAGTTCATTTTGCCGGTTGCGAATACTTGTATCAAACGCTTGGTGGGAGCGGTGTAGTGAGTTCAACATTCAACATTCTGGCATCGTCGTCGGAGTTGCCGACAAACGATGGGAGTGGGTCCCGGATCGTTCATTTCGACGCGACTCTGCGGCGGAAAGAGAAAATGAAACGACGGGCCACGGCCCAACGGTCCGGCCCTGATTCGTCGCCACACGCCGGCGAGCCCGCTCAACCGCCTGCGCCGATCAACGCAGCGGCCGTCAATGTGAACAACAATGGCGGCGCTCGCGGCGCACTGGCACGGTCGGTCGCAGTCGCCGCTCCGCCTGCACCACCGCCCGAGGCAAAAACGGTGACGAGCTCGCAACTCTCGACTGCCACCGACACGGCGCTCTCCAACGAGGAGCTGGAGCGATTCTTGGTGAACTTCGTCGTCGAACAGACCGGCTATCCGGAGGAGATGGTCGAGCTGGACGCCGACCTGGAGGCCGATCTGGGCATTGACAGCATCAAGAAGGCACAGTTGTTCGGCGAGCTGGCCGAACACTTGAACGTGCAGGTGGAGATCAGCGAGGACATGTCGTTGGACGACTTTCCGACGCTGCGACATGTACTCGACTTCCTGCAGGGCGCTCAGACGGCCTCGCCGGCTGTAGCCGACTCTGTTGCGCAACCGTCCGCGCCGGCACCGCCGCTTGAGGCAGAGACGGCGACGAGCTCGCCACTCTCGACCGCCGTCGGCACGGCGCTCTCCAACGAGGAGCTGGAGCGATTCTTGGTGAACTTCGTCGTCGAACAGACCGGCTATCCGGAGGAGATGGTCGAGCTGGACGCCGACCTGGAGGCCGATCTGGGCATTGACAGCATCAAGAAGGCACAGTTGTTCGGCGAGCTGGCCGAACACTTGAACGTGCAGGTGGAGATCAGCGAGGACATGTCGTTGGACGACTTTCCGACGCTGCGACATGTACTCGACTTCCTGCAGGGCGCTCAGACGGCCTCGCCGGCTGTAGCCGACTCTGTTGCGCAACCGTCCGCGCCGGCACCGCCGCTTGAGGCAGAGACGGCGACGAGCTCGCCACTCTCGACCGCCGTCGGCACGGCGCTCTCCAACGAGGAGCTGGAGCGATTCTTGGTGAACTTCGTCGTCGAACAGACCGGCTATCCGGAGGAGATGGTCGAGCTGGACGCCGACCTGGAGGCCGATCTGGGCATTGACAGCATCAAGAAGGCACAGTTGTTCGGCGAGCTGGCCGAACACTTGAACGTGCAGGTGGAGATCAGCGAGGACATGTCGTTGGACGACTTTCCAACGCTGCGACATGTACTCGACTTCCTGCAGGGCGCTCAGACGGCCTGTTCGGAATAGAGTCTCGCTTTGCCAGCAACTTGAGGGTCTCCAACTGATGTACAACATTGCCGCGCAGCCAATTGCCATTATCGGACTTTCCTGCCGACTTCCCGGCGCCGACAATCCGGCGGAGTTCTGGGAAATGCTCAGAGAGGGGCGGTCTGGCCTCGGCGAGCTCCCACCGGAGCGGCTGGATCGCGAACTGCAATACCATCCGGAAATGGGGCGCCTCACCAAATCGTATACGACGCTCGGAGGGATCGTGCCTCCGCGACCGTTGGATCGACAGATTTGTCCGCTGCCACAATCGATGATTGAGCGAGCGCACATCGCTCACCTAACCTTGTGTGAAGTTGCCGCGCGCGCGTTCGATCACGCAGGGCTCGACGCGTTCCATCTGCCGAATCGCAACGTCGGAACGTACATCGGACACACTTCTCCCAACGCCGGCGTGGGGGATGTGACGTACGCCCGGATGATCGAACAGACAGCCCAGTATTTGCGCGAAGTGGATGGTTTCGGTCAGTTGACCGGAGGCGATCAGGATGCGGCGATTCAGGAGATCGTTGACTCCGTCCGGAGGCCGTTCGCGGCGGATGACAAACGGCTCCGGATGTGGGTGAACGCCTACCACGGCGCAGCCTTGATCACACGCGCGTTCGCTCTGGACGGTCCGTCGATGGTGTTCGACGCTGCCTGCGCATCCTCCTTTCGGGCGCTGGTGCATGGGGTCCGCGCGCTGCAGCGGGGTCAGATCGACATGGCGGTCGTGGGAGGGGCCTCTTATTGTCAAGGTGATACGCTGGTCCTGTTTTCGCGGGCGCAGTCCGTCAGTGCTCGTGGATCTCGACCGTTCGATGAGGGAGCCGACGGTTTGGTCGCCAGCGAAGGCTACGTGGTCCTCATTCTAAAAACGCTTGAGCAAGCCCTCGCCGACAACGATCCGATTCAGGCGGTTCTGCGCAGCATCTCGGTCTCTTCCGACGGAAAGGGCAAGAGCCTTTGGGCGCCGCGAAAAGAAGGGCAAATCGAGGCGATGCGCCGCGCGTACGCGGACACTCGAGATCTGGAATCGCTCGGGTACGTTGAGATGCACGCGACCTCGACCCAGGTCGGCGACGCGACGGAGCTTATCGCGTTAGCTGAGTTCTTGGGCCCGCACCTCCCCGCAGAAAAGAAACTGCCAATCGGAGGCGTCAAAGCCAACATCGGTCATACCTTGGAGACGGCCGGTCTGGCCGGACTGTTGAAGACCATTTTGGCCATGCAGAATGGGTTCATTCCGCCTCAAATCAACATCGAGCAGCTCAACACGAACATCGACTGGCAGAAGGCGCCGTTCTTCGTGCCGCGCGAGGGACTCAAGTGGCCGCCTCCCGGGGACGGACTTCCGCGAAGGGCGGCGGTCAACGCTTTTGGAATTGGCGGCTTGAATGTCCACGTCACCCTCGATGAGCACGTGCCCGAAGCCAGCCAAAAACTCGTGGAAAGGTTGAGGGTTGAGAGTCGAGAGTTGAGAACTCACGGGGAGGGTCTCTCGACTCTCAACCCTCGACCCTCAACTCTTCTCGACTCTCAATCGATCGCGATTATTGGCATGGGAGCGGTTCTGCCGGGTGTGCGCACGATGGAAGCCATGTGGGACACCTTGAGCTCCGCCCGCGATCAGAAGTCCTCGGTTCCGCCTGGGCGCTGGACCGACGGCGTCGGCTACGAACCGGGTGCCGATCGCAATTGGACTGTTCCGATAAAAATTGGCGGGTTCATCACGGACTTCCAATACGACTGGAAGAAACACAAGGTTCCGCCGAAACAGGTGATGAACGCCGACGTGTTGCAGTTCATGCTCCTGGACGCCGCCGACGAGGCTCTTCGGGACGCAGGCTATTTGGAAAAGCCATTTGACAAGACACGGACCGGCGTGATCGTCGGCACGATCTTCGGCGGTGAGTTCGTTGTTCAGCTTCAGATGGGACTCCGCCTGCCCGATTTCCGCAAGAGGCTGTTCGAAGTGCTCGCCCGCCGCGGGGTTGCCGATGCCGACATCGAGCGAGTCGCTTTGCAATACGAGGAGGTGCTCCTGAAGCACATGCCCGCGCTGATCGATGAGACGGGCAGCTTTACAGCCAGCTCGCTATCGTCGCGGATCACGAAGACGTTCGATTTAATGGGCGGCGGCGTGTCGCTCGACTCGGGAGATACTTCGGCTCCTGCTGCGCTGAACTGTGCAATCGACCTACTTCTCGCCGGTGACTGCGACATGATGATCTGCGCCGCTGGTCAGAGAGCGATGGATTTCGGTACGTTCGACATGTTCGCCCGCGGCGGGGTGTTGGCCCGAACGAAGCCGAACGGTCCTTTCGACGCCGACTCGGACGGCGCAGTCCCCGGGGAAGGTGTCGGCGTCGTGATTCTCAAAAGACTCGCCGATGCCCGCCGCGACGGAGACCGGATCCATGCCATCATCCGCGGCCTTGGCGTCTCCCGGGAAGCGTCGCTCGATAAATCGGTCGCCGCCGCGGTTCGCCGCTCCATGAAGGCCGCCGACCTCTCGCCAGATGAGGTCAGCCTCGTGGAATGTGGTTCGTGCGGCTGGCCGGATTTCGACCGGCAGGAAATCTCAGGCTTGGCCTCCGCCTACGTGTCAGAGAACCGCACCGATCCGCTCGAGATGGGAGCGGTTGCGGGACAAATGGGGAACACCTGCGGCGCTTCGGGAATGGTGTCGCTCTTGAAAGCGATTACCGAGTTAAACCACCTCCAGATGCCGCCAAACGTGGGCATGGCCAACCCGCTGCCGAGTCTTGCCCAACATGCCGCAACACTCAAACCGGCTTTCCACGCGTCTGGGCTCAGCACGCCCAACGACGACGGCCGACTCTTCGCCGGCGTCAGTTCCTATTCCCAGCACGAAGTGGCCTACCACCTGTTGGTCGAAGGGGCGGTGAAAAAGAGTCGAGAGTTGAGGGTTGAGAGTCGAGAGCCAGATTCCGAGTCTTTTCTCTCAACTCTAGACTCTCAACTCTCAACTCCCCAGCGACCCTCAACACTTCTCGCTCAACCCTTCGGCGATTGGCGGATCGCCAGAATCGGAGCGGGCAGTTTCGACGAACTCGTCGAGAAAACCAGGCGGATCGCGTCGGACGCCGAGGCTGCGTTCGGCCGGCTGAGTTCCTCGATTATCCAGTGCACTTTCACACCCAAAGATCGTTATCGGCTCGCGATTGTGGCTGACAATGCCGGGCGACTGGCGCGCGGTTGTGAACTGGCGATCAAACAGCGCGCCCGTCGGGAATCGCTCCCGCTACTGGCCGAACGCGGCGTCTTCTACGGTTGCCTTGGTCCACAGACGCCGCGTGTCGCGTTCATGTTTCCCGGCCAAGGGTCGCAATACACGGGCATGCTCAAGTTGCTGGTGACGGAATTTCCGCCCGCCGCGGCGGCGATGCGCGACATGGACACGGTACTCGAACGTCATCAACTCCCCACGTTCGCGAAGCTCGCTTGGGAAGAGGACAATCAGTTGGGCGCCGACGTTTGGCGGACGCAACTGTCGCTGCTGATTGCCGACACCATTGTCTGCGCGTCTGTTAGGGCCCTCGGCCTGAGTGCGGATCGAGTGAGCGGGCACAGTTTCGGGGAACTGGTGGCACTCGTGGCTGCCGATGCTTGGACGTTCGAAGACGCTTTGCTGGCGACGAGAGCGCGCTGCGCTGCGATCGAGGGCTGCACGAGTGGCGCCGGCATTATGTTGTCAACGGCCGCGCCGGCTTCGGTGTTGCGTCGGCTCCTTCGTGAGATCGACGGCCGTGTGTTCATTTCGCACGAGAACGGTCCGGAACAGACTGTTGTCGCCGGCGACGAGGCGGCCGTCTCCCAGCTCGCCGAGAAAGTCAAGCAGGCTGGCTTTCGGACCAACCTGCTGGACGTACCGGCTGCGTTCCACACGCCGTTAATGAAAGAGGTCAAACAACCATTCGCAGAAGCCCTTTCGAAAATCCCTGTCGAACCGCCGCGCATCCCCGTGTTGAGCAGTGTCACGAATAAGTACGTCTCGGAGCCGGCTGAAATCCGGAAGAATCTTGTCGACCAGATGACGCAGCCGGTTCGGTACGTGGAGCTGGTCCAACGGCTCATTGCGGAAGGAACGACTGTTTTGGTCGAAGTCGGACCTCGCCGAGTTCTCACGGGACTGCATCGGCAGATCGCTGGGCACGGAAAAGGGGACAGGTCCAATTTGTGCGAAGCACCCTTCGGGCCGTTCCGGCAAATTGGACCTGTCCCCTTTTCCGTGCCTCGCAATCGCCAACTGACGATGGTGGCCTGCGATCATCGCAAACGCGGGGGGCTCGAACAACTGCTTTTCGTACGTGCCTCGGTGGAGGCCACCGGTGCAGTGGATGCGATTCCTGCGCGTGACGTGCCCAGGATTGAAAGTCGCGAAGAGTTGAGAGTTGAGAGTCTAGAGTTGAGAGAAAAGACTCGGAACTTGGCCCGAGACTCTCAACCCTCGACTCGCAACCCTTCTCAACCCGCGACTCTCAACTCTTCTCAACCCTCAACCCTCAACCCTCAACTCTCAACTCTGCAAGACGGCTTGAAAATCCTGCGGCTACAGGGAACTCCCTACGAAATGGGCGTCGAACACGGCCGTCGGTTGGCCGAACCAATCCGCACAGTGCTGCGCCGCTACGCTGATCTGGCCGGTTCCCGGTGGGACCGACTCGACGAGAAGACAAGATGTCTCACTCGCCAGGCGGATCTCTTTTTCTCCGCCGCAGATCTGGAGGAGTTTCGCGGAATCGCCGATGGAGCAGCCGTGAATCGCTCGAGCCTGATCGCGCACAACCTGCGGTTGTATCACGACGGGGGAGCGGGCGGCCTTCATTTCGCAGTCACTGCCGGGTCGAATCCGGGCGACGGGCTTGTGCACGCCGCCAACGAAGAGCTGCAGTTTGGACTCAGTATTCGGGATTGCCTGGAGCGATTTGTCTTTGTCCGCCGGCCGGCTGACGGAGCAGCTTATGTGACCTTCGGCGTTGCAGGACAGGTGGGAGGACTGAGCGGGATTAACGCACATGGTTTGGCTGTCAGCACGGCCGCGTTGCTCGACGCCCGCAGGCCTGGAGAACCCGACGGCCGAGAACTCCCCACGGTGCTGGTGAAGAACATCCTGGAGAAGGCCCAAGACATCGGCGCGGCCGTCAAGTTGATCGAGAAATCACGCACTCTCGGCTCGTGGAGCATCTGCCTCAGCCACTCTCCGACCGACAGCTTGTGTTACCTGGAATACGATGGTGAGAATCTCAACGTGCTGCCATCGGTCCCGTCGGTGGTCGCGTCGAACCACCGTCTGATCTCGCCGAGCGGCAGTGGAACGCCGGTTCCCTCGAAATACCGTCTCGAACGCCTGAAGAATCTGCTCGGCGCCGATGAGTTGAGTGTTGAGGGTCTAGAGTTGAGAGAAGAAACTCAGAACTTGGCCCTCGACTCTCAATCCTCGACGCTCGACTCTTCCAGGCCCTTTCACGTCAGCGTTTCGCGCGCGCAGCGGATTCTGCAGGACCGCTTTGACCTCAAACGAGGACGCGAAGTCACCCGTCCAACCGTCAACACAATCCACCGGGTGGACAATCAGGTCAGCATTGTCATCGAGCCGCGGCAGGGCAACTTGTGGGTGACGCCAGGCCCGCTTTCGAATGGCCGTCAGAGCGAATTCAGCCGGCTGAAGCTGAGTGACCTTTTGGGGATCGCCGAGTGCGAGATCAAGAGTCGAGAGTCGAGAGTTGAGAGAAAAAACGGGGAACTTTGCTCTCGACCCGCAACACTTCTCTCGAGACCCTTCCATGCTGTGAGCAACGCGGACCTTGTGGAGGCTTTCGAGAAGGCGGCCAGCGGGCCGTCTAACAACGGCAACAAAACCGTTTGCAGCCGTTTTGTGATGCGAATGACCGAACAACCGCTTGGGAACACAGGCCAGAAACCGCTTCCACTGGATGGTCCCGTTCTCATCCTGGGAGACAATCCGGTCGCGCAGGCCCTCTCGCAACAGCTCGAGCGGCAGCATGCCCAGGTGTTGCGATTGCCCGCTGCGGACGACATCGTTGAAACGCTCTCCCGATTGGACGACCTCTGGCGGTCGTCGCCGGCACCGCACCTATTTCTGTTGAGCGCTTATGACGACGATGCTGTGACAACTCTTGGCAACGAGGGCTGGACTACGCGCCGCGCCAGAGGCGTGATGCTGCCCTACCGCGTCTGCCAGCGGTGGTACCAACTCGTCTTGGAGGCTGGACTGGTCGAAAAGTCGTCGGTCTTCGCGGCGACAGCATTGGGGGGTGATTTCGGCTTTTCCGGGAACGTGCACAATATCGAGGGGGGCGCGTTGGCGGGGCTGATTAAGGGAATCAAGCTCGAACTGGAAATGACCGGTGGCCAGAAACGTTTCCAGGCCAAAATCGTCGACGCCGCTGCAGACATGACGCCCGAGGACATTGCACAGGCCGTTTGCCAGGAGTTCGCGTCGAAGAACGACGAAAGCGAAATCGGCTACTGCGGCGGGTGTCGCTACGTCGTGCGGCCGATGTTCGAGAGGCTAGAGTCGAGAGTCGAGAGTCGAGAGCCGGATTCCGACTTCTTGCTCTCAACTCTCGACTCTGGACCCTCGACTGTTGTCATCACCGGCGGCGCGCGTGGAGTCACGGCTGTGGTCGCCCGCGCATTGGCGGCGCGATATGGGGCGAAGCTCAACCTCATCGGCTCAAGCCCGCTGCCGGAAATCCCCGATGGCTGCCGCGATCTCTCTGACAAGCAGACGAAACAGCTCAAAGCGCGCATGATGAAGGAGGCCGTCGCGAACAAGGAAAATCCGATCGAGACGTGGACACGATTCGAGAAGGCCTTAGAGATCGACAACACGCTCCGCTTGTTCGCCGATGCCGGCCTACGGGCGACGTATCATTCGTGTGACGTCAGCGACCGCGAGGCACTGGCCCGCGTGCTGGAGAAGATTCGAGCCGTCGACGGGCCAATCCAAGGCATCATTCACGGCGCCGGTTTCGAGCGCGCTAGCCGCTTCGACCGGAAGCAGCCGGCGCTGGTTGACCGGACGATCGCGGCCAAAGTCGACGGCGCCGCCGCCTTAATGGAGCTGACGCGGCAGGACCCCGTCCGCTTTTTCGCCGCTTTCGGCTCGACGAGCGGACGATTCGGGGGCGTCGGCCAGACCGATTACTGCATGGCGAACGAGCTGCTTGCGAAACTGACCGACTGGTATCGCCGGCAGCGTCCCGACTGCCACGCCACCGTATTTCACTGGCACGCGTGGGACGACGTGGGGATGGCGGTGCGGCCGGAGTCGCTGCACATCCGCAAGCTGCACAACATCCAATACATGCCGTCGCCCGAGGGCGTCGAGCACCTCATCGAGGAGTTACGGGCTGGGCTACCCGAAGGCGAGGTCCTCATCACTGAGCCGGGTTACTACGAGCAGAGGTACATCGACCCGGCCAAAACGGCACTCGCTGAAGGGTCGAGAGTCGAGAGTCGAGAGTTGAGAGAAAGAACTCGGAATGTGGTTGTCGACTCTGGACCCTCGACTCTCAACTCTGGACCCTCGACTCTCGTCTCTTCTCTGCCTCTGATCGATTCCATCGCAGACATCGCCGCCGGCCGGCGTGTGACGGCGCAAATGCGACTCGATCCCACCGTGGACGTGTTCCTCACACAGCACCGATACAAAGGCCGAGCGATGCTGCCGGTTGTGATCGCTGTGGAATCGCTCGCGGAAACTGTTTCCCTGCTGCTTGCCGGCGACGAGCGAATCGTCGGGCTCAAGAACATCGAGATCCTCAATGGAATGCGGTTTCTGAACGACGATCCGCAGACAGCTCAGATTCATGCCGTCCGCAACTCCGAGGGCTTCCTCTGTCGGCTGACGAGCGACTTCACCAACCGCAGCGGCAAGCTGCTCCAGAAGGATCGTCCCTACTTGCAGGGAATCGTCGAGACCGCTGTGGCCGAGAGCGAGATTTGCGTCGACCCTCCAACGGAACCCTCAACAACCTGGAACAAATGCGGGTATTTCGAAAACGACAATCTCATTTATCACGGTGCTGCGTTCCGCTGTCTGAAGCAGATAACCGGCGAGGGACACGTCGCGTACGGGCGGTTGTTGGCGCCGGACCTCGGCGAGCTGGGAGGAACGCGTCGGGGGACGCGCTGGGTTCTTCCCCCAGCGCTATTGGACGCCTGCTTTTTCGCCTCGAGTGTTTACTTGTGGTACGTGTTCAAAAGCGTCGTCGCGATCCCCAGCGGCATTGACCACATCCGACTCGGACGACAGCAGCGTACAGGCGAAGGGTGCCTGGTCGAAGTCCATTTCCGCGGGCGGGGAAGCGAGTTCGGGATCTTCGATTTCACGCTCTTCGGCGAGGACGGCTCGATGATTCTACAGGTCGAGGGATACAAGAACGTGATCGTGGGACAGGAGTCGACGTATGCAGTCTAACGGCATCGACGAGCGCTATGCCACTTTTGACGAGCTGCGTCGTCGGCTCGCCGCCAGCTGGCTCAGCGCGCACGAGTGTCGGGAAATGCAAGCATGGCGTCATCCACGGCGGCGCGAAGCCTGGCTGATGGGACGGCTGTTGAGCAAACAGTTGATTCTGGATTCCCTCGACGAGGCTCGTCTCGATCCGCGCCGTGTCGAGATCTTTTCGCGCGACGCAGAAGGTCGAAGTGTGCGGCCACGCATCTTCCTGTTCGGCAAGCGTCAGCCCTGGTGCCTGTCCATTTCGCATGCCGAACGGTCCGTCCTGGCGGCGTTGTCCACCTCGGCTCATGTGAAAGTAGGCGTCGATCTCACATCTGTGGAAGACTGCAAACCGGGATTTCTGGCCGTTTGGTTCACCCAGGGTGAACAAAGTCGACTCCAGCCGGCGGAACGGCAGCGGGTGGCAACCTATTGGGCGATCAAAGAGGCGGTTTATAAGGCCACAAACAGCGGTGAGCGCTTCTCGCCACGCTCTCTCGAGGTGCTTGAAAAGGAAGCCGGCAAGTACGGCTGCTTCGCCAACGGGGTCGATCTCACGAGCGTTTGCACGATTCGTCGCCGCATGATCGATGGTCAGGTGGCGGTTGTGGCAACCGTCGCATTGCGCGAACGGCACAACAAATTCCCCGAGCGACAGACGGACAAACCAATACGTTTCGTGTCGCAGCATGCTGAGCCGATTGTCATTGGGACAACTGATAAGAGGAGACGGTAATGATTGACTTGAATGGTAAGGTTGCGCTGGTGACCGGAAGCTCGCGAGGCATCGGACGAGCTTGCGCGATCAAACTGGCCCAAGCCGGCGCCGACGTAATCGTCAACTACGTGACGTCGCGCGCGGCCGCGATGGAAGCGGCCGTGCAGATCGACCGGCTTGGATCGAGGGCGTACGTGGTCAAGGCGGATGTGGGCGAAGAAGACGATGTGGAGTCGATGGTAGAGTTCATCTCGAAGAGCATCGGCAGGTTGGACATCATCGTCAGCAACGCCGCCACGGGCGGTTTTCGTCCGCTGTTGGCCTCTAACACCAGACACTTCCACACGACGATGAACATCAACGTTCTCTCACTAGTGTATCTGACGAAAGCCACGCTGCCGCTTCTGGAAAAGGGGCCGGACCGGGGCAAGGTCATCGCCATCTCGAGTCACGGTTCGCACATGGCACTGCCGATGTACGGGCTGATTGGCGGCTCCAAGGCGGCCTTGGAAAGCATCGCCCGGCACCTGACACTCGAAGTCGGCGACCGGGGAGTGAACGTCAACGTCGTCAAGGCGGGATTGGTCGACACCGATTCCACGCGGCGGATCCCGTTTTCCGATCGGATGTTTGCTCAGCGGGAAGCAAACACCATGGTCGGAGATCGCGAGTTGACGCCTGAAGACGTTGCCAACACGGTTCTCTTTCTTGCCAGCCCTCTGAGCGACCTCATCCAGGGCGAGACGATCACCGTCGACGGCGGCGCCGCAATTCACGTCTAGTCAGAAAACGAGAGGAAACACGATGAGTTTGTTAGAGCCGACATCGAAGCTGCACAACGCAACTGTCACCGATGAGTTCCAGCCGTTGGTCAAGGCGAGGAGTCAGTGTAGACGTCTGTTCGAGCGGGCGTGTCGAAGTCTTGCCGGTGGCGACAGCAGCACCATGCGGGTGCTGCCCTATCACCTGCCGCTGATGGCGGAGAGCGGAAAAGGATGTCGGGTATGGGATGCGGACGGAAACGAGTTGATCGATCTGAACATGGCTTACGGCCCGCTGCTGTTTGGTCACTGTCCTCAGAAGATTGTCGATGCGGTGACGAGACAGATTTCTCAGCGCGGCAGTCAGCTCGGATTCCCGAACGAACTGACCACGCGAGTTGCCGAGAAAATCAAGATGCTGTTTCCCGGAATGGAGCTCTTGCGGTTTGCGAACTCCGGTACGGAGGCGGTTGCTTCGGCCATTCGCTTGGCCCGGTGCTATTCAGGCCGAAGCAAGATTATTCTGTTTGAAGGCAACTATCACGGCTGGAGCGACGCAGTCTTTCACAAGTATCACTGCCAGCTTTCCGATCTGCCGGAGGACGGCTATCAAGCGGCAATCCCCGGAACCAACGGCATGAGCGGCGCGCCTCACGATGCCATCGTCGTCTCTTGGAACGATCTCGACGCGCTGCACCGTGCGCTCTCTGCTCACAGGGGCTCGGTGGCTGCGGTGATTCTAGAGCCCGTGATGGCTAATGCAGGCGTCATTCCTCCGCGTCCCGAGTTTCTCGCGGGCGTGCGGCAGGCCACGCTGGACCATGATTGTCTGCTCATCTTTGATGAAGTGATTACCGGCCTCCGCGTCGCTGCCGGCGGCGCCCAAGAGCGCTACGGTGTTTCCCCCGACATCACGGTGTTGTCCAAAGCGCTGGGCGGTGGTTTTCCCGTGGCCGCGTTCGGCGCGTCGCGCGAGATGATGGATTTGATTGTCAACGGCCAGGTGTTTCATGGCGGCGTCTATTCTGGAAACGCCGTGGTCATGGCCGCCGCCGAAGCCGTGCTCGACCAAATCCTTGCAAAGCGGCGTTCGATGTACGCGTATTTAGAGGCGATCGGAGACAAGCTGTCAGACGGACTTCGGGAAATGATGACTCGCCTGGGAGTCCCGCATGTCGTGCAGAATGTGGGACCGATGACGTCGCTGTTTCTGACGAACACCGAAGTCGAGGAACTGACGAACTTCCGTGACGTCCGCCGGTACTGCGAATTCGAGAAATTCATTGCGCTTCAACACTACGTGCAGCGGTCCGGCGTGTATTTCCATCCCAATCTCTTCGAGCCGATGTATCTTTCCACGGCACACAGACCCGACGACATTGCGGCAGTGCTCGATCGAATTGAAGAAGGGGTTCGATGCACGCTGAAGAAATGACGCTCGACTTGAGCGCGGATCCCATTCTCGACGCCGTCGACGGATATCGAGGCGCGATGGTTGACCTCAACCGGGCAGTCTCGGTCGATGCGGCGGCCCTGGCCGGGGCGCGGAAAGAGCTTGCCCGTCGATTCGCCGAGCTGGGCCTGGCGCCCGGCGAACGTGTGGTGATGGCGGTCGGGAACGGCCCGCTGTTCTTCGCCACTTTGGCGGCTATTCTCGTGCGGGGTGGCTCTCCACTGTTGACGCACGTCAAAGCCCCGCCCGCCGAGCTCAAACGAACAGCGTTGCGGTTCGGCGCGCGATTCATCGTGAGCGACTGGTGGACCGAGGCCGACATGCTCGCCGCTGCAGAAGTAGTCACCACGGTCTCCGCAGCATCGTGGGCTCAAATAGTCTGGGCCAGTGTGGACGAAACGGATCCGTCGTTCCAAGACTCCTTCCCCGCGTTGGCCGGGGTCCCTTTGCACCCCACCTCGGGAACGACCGGCCAGCCTAAGGTTGCGGCTCGTCCTGGAGCGTGCGCGATCGCGGAGGCGGCACACTATGTCGAGACCGTTGGCATCGACGAGAGTGACGTCATCCTGGCGGTGCCACCGATGAGTCATGCCTACGCATATGGCATGTGCGTCATGGTCCCGCTCATCACCGGTGCCAGCGTGGTGAGCATGAGTGAGTTCAAGCCGAAGCTGGTGTATCAGGCCTTTCAGGAACACAGGATTACGATTTTCCCTGCGGTGCCCGCCATGCTGGACGTGCTCTTGTTCGGAGCCGGCCAGCGGCTGCGCAATTCACCACGCACCGTCTTCGCCGCCGGCGCACCCCTTCCGGAGCGCGTGGCCAGGACGTATCGAGAACGGTCCGGCACAATGGTCCGGCCGTTGTTGGGCACCACGGAGACGGGAGGCGTTTCCGTGGGCGTTTCGGATCGCGAAGCACTGAAGACCGGATGTGTCGGTTCGGTGATGAATGGGGTCTCGGTTGAAGTGCGGCCAACCGAAGGTGGCTCGAGCCTGGGCAAAGGCTTGGGATCTCTGTACGTCCGCTCCTCTTCGATGATGGCGGGGTATCTGAGTCACGAAGGAATCGACCGCTCCCAGATCGAGAACGGCTGGTTTCGGACGGGAGACCTGGCCCGCATTGACGATGCCGGGGCGCTGCATCTCAACGGTCGGGAGATCGAAGTCGTGAACGTGGCCGGAATGAAAGTCGTCCCCAGTGAGGTGGAGGAAGTC
>CAZGYE010000073.1:0-20236 GCA_964530165.1 uncultured Planctomycetaceae bacterium | reverse complement strand
TTCGATGCCCCAGGTAGTGGGTCGCCGTAAGCTCTGGGGCTTCGCGGACTCAGCCTCAGCCACCCCGCCGGTACAAAGCTTCCAGGATCTGCTCAACGACATGGCGACACTCTGCCGGAGCACAGTACGTTCACAGCACGCAAGAACACACAAGCCGATTCAAGTACGGGCTAAGCTCCGATGCGCTTCTGGCCGACCCAAGGACGCAGAACTTCCGGCACGACGACCGTCCCGTCGGCCTGCTGGTAGTTTTCGAGAATGGCGATCAGCGCCCGCGAGACGGCGATGGCCGTTCCGTTCAGTGTGTGGACGAACCGCCATCGGCGGCGATGCCGCGTTCCTTTTTTCTCCGGGGTCTTCGCGCGAATGCCCAAACGCCGGGCCTGGTAGTCGGTGCAATTCGACGCCGACGTGACTTCCCCGTACTCACCCTTTTCCCCTCGTCCCGGCATCCACGCTTCGAGGTCGAACTTGCGGTAGGCCGGGCCGCCCAAATCACCCGTGCAGGTGTCGATGACCCGGTACGGGATCCCGAGACCTTGGAAGAGATCCTCCTCGATGCGGACAATCTCTTCGTGGAATGCGTTGGACGCGGCGAGGTCCGGCGCTGTGAAGCCGAACAGTTCGACCTTCGTGAACTGATGGACGCGGTAAATGCCGCGTGCCGCCCGCCCGTGGGCCCCCGCCTCGGTGCGGAAGCAGTGCGAGATGCCGGCCATGCGGATCGGTAAATCGGCGGCGTTGAGAACCTGGTCCTTCATCGCGCCGCCGAGCGTAATCTCCGCCGTGGCGACGAGGCTCAAGTCGCTGTCCTGAATCGAGTAGATCTGCGTCTCGGGACCGCGTGGAATGAAGCCAATGCCTTCCAGCACTTCGTCCCGAGCCAAGTCGGGCGTGATATACAGCGTATAACCCTCCCGCCGGAGCTTCTCGGCCGCGTATTGCACCAGCGCCAACTCCAACAGCACTGCTTCATTCTTTAAGTAGTAGAACCCGTGACCGGCGACCCGCGAACCGGCTTCGAAATCGATCAAATCGAGCTTCTCCGCGATCACCACGTGGTCGAGCGGCTCGAAGTCGAAGTGGGGAATCTCGCCCCACGTGCGCAGCTCGGTGCTGTGTCCTTCGTGCTCGCCGATCGGAGCATCCGGATGCGTCATGTTCGGAACGCGCGACTGCTCGGTGCGGAGCTCGGCTTCGACCTCTTTGAGCACGGCTTCGTTTCGGGCAACCTGTTCGCGCAGCTCCTTCCCACGGGCGATCAACGCCTGTTTCTCGTCCGAGTCGGTCGCTTGGGGGATGCCGGACGACGTTTCTTTCTGCTGGTGCCGAAGCTGATCGCCTTCGCTGATCAACTTGCCCCGTTGATTGCGGAGACCGACGATCTTCTCGACATCCACTTCGATCCCGCGATTGCGGCAATTCTCGGCGACGGCGTCCCGGTTCTCACAAATGAATTGCAGGTCAAGCATGAATCCGTTCTCTCTGTGCTGCGATCCGTCCACGTCCCGCTTGCACCAGGATCGGGTGAAGAACGGCCCCGCCTATGGCGCGTGCTCGGCAAGCTCCTGCCACAAGTGGGCGCTGGCCCGAGTTCCCCGATGGAAGTCGTCGAGGCTGAAATGCTCGTTGGGACCATGTGGGTTGTTGGTGTTTTGGCCCCAGCCCAATAGGAGTGTATCGACTCGGAGCAGATCCCGAAAGGTCCCCACGACGGGAATAGAACCCCCTTCGCGAATCAGCACCGGTGCGACACCCCACACGTTTTCGATGGCTTTCCTGGCAGCCGTCATTGCCGGACTTTCAGTGTCGAACAACAGCGCCGCGCACCCGTGGTCGCCCGTGAATTCCATTTTCAAGCCCGGCAAACAGTGCTCTCTGAAAAAATCGCGTAGCGCCGGAGTCAACTTCACCGGATCTTGATTCGGTACCAACCGGAAACTGATCTTGGCGCTTGCCTGTGCCGGTACGATGGTCTTCGGCCCTGGGCCGGTGTAACCGCCGACGATGCCGTTCACGTCACAGGTCGGTCGGGCCCAGCGGCGTTCGATCGAAGTAAACCCTTTCTCGCCCCAACCGCTCTCGAGGCCGATTGTACCTAGGAAAGAGGCTTCATCGAACGGAAGGTTTGCGAATCGGGCCCGCTCCTGTGTGGTGAGCGGAACGACGTCGTCGTAGAACCCGGGAATCTGGACTCGGCCGTTCGCGTCGTGCAGGGCGCCGACCATCGCAGCCAACGCGTTGGCCGGATTCGCCACCGATCCACCAAACACGCCGCTGTGCAGATCTTGGTTCGGGCCGCGCAGCGTGACTTCGCAAGCCAGAATTCCACGCAGCCCGTAGGTAATGGCCGGTATGTCGGGGCCGTGCTGGCTGGTATCGCTGATGACAACAATGTCGGCGGCGACCCTTTCCCGATTCTGCTCCAGGAAGCGATCGAGACTATGGCTGCCAACCTCTTCTTCTCCCTCGATGAGGAACTTCACATTGACCGGCAGCCGCCCCTTAGTTTTCATCCACGCCTCGACCGACCTGACGTGCGTGAAGAGCTGCCCTTTGTCGTCGGTTGCTCCGCGAGCATAGATACAGCCGTCGCGGACATCCGGTTCGAACGGCGGCGTGATCCACTCGTCGAGTGGATCGGGCGGTTGCACGTCGTAGTGACCGTAGATCAACGCCGTCGGCGCCCCCTTGGCTTTCAGCCAACTGCCGAAGACGATTGGTTGTCCATCGGTAGAGACAACCTCGGCATCCAATCCCGCTTGGGTGAGTTGATCGCAGAGAAACTCCGCGCCGCGCCCCATTTCCGCTTTCAAAGCCGAGTCGGCACTGACTGTTGGAATCCGCAAGAGTTCCTTCAACTGCTCGACACACCGGTCGGCATGATCGCTGAGATATTGCTCGATTTCTTGCATGGTCGGATGTGCCAGGCCTCAAAAGCCGCTCAGTCGAACAGGTAGCTGACCGACTCGTTACGGTGAATGCGGCGGATCGCTTCGCCCAAGAGCGGTGCGATGCTGACGATCTTCATGTTCGGCAACCGCTGCTCGTCCCGCAACGGCAGGCTGTTGGTGACCACGAGTTCGCGAATGGGCGATTCGCGCAACCGGCCGGCTGCAGGGCCGCACAACACCGCGTGCGCGGCGCTGACATAGACCTGTCTGGCGCCGTGAGCTTTCACCACGTCGACGGCGCCAACGATCGAACCGGCCGTGGTGATCATGTCGTCGAAGATCAAGGCGATCTTCCCCTGAATCGGCCCGCCGATCAGGTTGGCCTGCTGCGTCTCCAGGGCGCTGGAGCGGCGTTTGTCGACGATTGCCAGCGTTCCGCCCAGATTCTCCACATGCTGCAACGACCGCTTGATGCTTCCTTCGTCCGGGCTGACCACCACGATGTCCTCGGGTGGAAGCTTCAGCGACTTGAAATAGTCGTCCAGAATCGGCGCCGCGTAAAGATGGTCGACCGGAACGTCAAAAAATCCCTGAATTTGTGCGGCATGCAGGTCCATCGTCAGGACGCGGTCGGCGCCGGCTTTCGTGATCAGGTTGGCGACCAGCTTGGAAGTAATCGGCACGCGTCCTGCGTCTTTGCGGTCCTGCCGTGCGTAACCGAAATACGGAACCACCGCCGTAATGCGCGCAGCACTCGCCCGCATGCACGCGTCAATCATAATCAGCAGTTCCATCAGGTTGTCGTTGACCGGCGGGCCGGTCGGCTGGATGAGGAACACATCGCAGCCGCGAATGTTTTGCTCCAGTCTCAGGCTGATTTCGCCGTCGGGGAAATCAGCAAGCTCAATGGCTCCCAAACCAATGCCGAGGTATTCCGCAATTTCGGCAGCCAAACTCCTATGCGCCCGCCCGCTGATGATGGTGAGATGATCGTACATGGCCCCCATTCAGCCGGTTTGCGCTCACGTTGTCCAGTGTGCCGAGGACGTCAAATAGGACGTGAAACCGCCACGATCTGCGGCTGCTCGAGGTTGTCGAAATCGTAGTACCGCATCGAGACGGCTTCGTCGTGACGGTTTCCCTCAAAGACGATGTACTCGTCGTCTATAAGCGACTCATCGACGAGTGTTTTCATCCCGTAGCGGGAACCAAACGGAGGAATCACACCCAGTTCGCAGTCAGAAAACAGCTTGGCCAGTTCCTCCTCCGACGCCAGCTCGACCTGCTCAGCCCTCAGCACGTCTCGGACCATCGACGTGTCCACCTGGCGCGTCGCCTGCAGCACGATCAGAACGTACTCACCGTCGACCTTCAGGACAACGGTCTTGGCGACATTTTCTCCCGGCACATCAAGCGAATGGGCCATCCGCTGGGCCGAAAACGTAGTCTGGTGTTCCAGTGCGTTGAACGGCACGCCTTGTTCGTGCAAGAATTCTTGAACGTTCATGATCGCCTCGCATGCTCTGTTTGAAGGACCTCACATGAGCAACGCTCCTTGACTCAATTGGCAGGTTACGCCGGGTCACCGACAAAATCAAGATGTCCTTCGGAATTCCGTCGCTTCCAGTTCGACCGACCAACCAAGTGATCGGGGCGCCTACGGCAAGAGGTTGGCCATCCTTCGCAGGCTTCTCACAGTGGGTGCGAGCGTGTACTTGGTGATCGGTTGACTGGAATAGGTCGCACGACCGACGATCTCCGCTGCGGCGAGGATGCCGCTCTCGACTGCCGGGCCAATTCCTTCAGCCAGATCAAGCGTCGCCAGGCCGGCGGCGTCGCCGACGATAAAGGCGTTTCCGTTCCGAACACGCGTCGTTCGGCGGCCGATGTAGTAAGAATACCCCTTTGGCTGAGGTGGGTCCTCATCGATGCAGCTCTGTTGCTTCAGCAGCGCGACGAATTCCTGCCACAGGGCTCGGCGGTCCCAATCTTTCAGGTGTGAACGCAGCCCACCGAAACCGATGTTGACCGCGTCCGCCTTCGGCACGTACCAGGCATAGCCGAAGGAACCGGCATACGGAAACCACAACGTGCAAACCGAATGCCGCGGGGTCGTCGTGTACTCCACCTCTTGAGTGACGAGGCGTTTCCCGTAATGGTCGTCGAAAAACGCCTTCTTCACCGGGCAGTTTGTTCCGCCGGCGCCAACGAGGTACTGACAGCGGAACTCACCGTCGATGGAAAACGATCCGTTTTCTCGTTCAATGTGGCGGACCGTGTGTTGCGCGACTTGTGCGCCGCTTCGCTTTAGCAGCCAAGCGTCAAATTCCACACGCCGAATCGAATACTGACTGGTCTTTGTCGTGATTGAGAATCGGTGCTTGCGGCCAAAGAAGATTTTGAGTGTGTCCAATTGCACGATGCCGTGCGGATACTCGGCAGGCTGAATGTCGAGATCAGCGATGACTTTGGGAGTCACCCACCCTGCGCAGAGTTTGACGCGAGGCATTCTCTTGCGTTCGAGGACGAGGCAGTTTCTGCCAGAGGTGATCAGCTCTCTGGCACAGCTACTTCCTGCGGGGCCTCCGCCGACGATAATGGATTCTACGTCTCGCATCGCCGCCCTATCCCGAACCCCCGTTCGAAGCCAATCCGATCGCTGTCTCTGCGTATTGATACGCCCGCGTCCACGGCAGGGCATGGTTTGTCCCCGGAACAAACACGACTTGAAAGAGCTGCAGCTGGCCGGTTTCAAAGGAGGCAATCGAGGCAGTCAAATACAGTTGCCACATTCTGACGAATCGTTCGTCGAACATCTCTCGAACGGCATCGACGGACTGCTTGTAACGCTCGAGCCAACGCTTCAACGTCTCCGCGTAATGCAGCCGCAGGTTCTCGACGTCGAGGACCGCAAAATTGTGCGGTTCGAAGATCGCCGCCATCTGCGAGAGAGCCGGTGGTTGTGCGCCCGGGAAGATTCGCCGTTCCGTCCAGGCATCCAAGGGCCGCGGCTTGTTCATGCCGATAGAATGGATCAATCCCCGGCCGTCCGCTTCCAGACAGCCATGAATCACGTCGCCCAAGCGGCGGTAGTTGTCCAGCCCGACATGCTCCAACATCCCCACGGAGACGAACGCGTCGCACCGGCCGGTGATGTTTCGCCAGTCGTCCTCGACAAACTCGACGTGGTGGTCGAGGTCTTCCGCCTCGGCCCGCCGCCGGGCGTAGACGATTTGTTCGTGAGAGATGTTGTACGCCCTGACGGTCACGCCGTAGTGACGCGCCATGTGCAACGCCAGCGCCCCCCAACCGCAGCCGGCCTCGATCACCGTTTCCCCCGGCTGCAACTGCAGCTTGCGGCAGATGTGGTCCATCTTAGCGATCTGCGCCTGTTCCAGCGTCAGCGACTGTTCGGGAAAATAAGCGCACGTGTAGACAAGTTGTTCGTCGAGCCAGAGCTGGTAGAACTCGTTGCCGATGTCGTAATGACGGTGGATGTTGTCTCGTGATCCGGACAGCGTGTTGCGGCCTCGTTTGTGCAGCCAGCGCGACAGCCGCTGGATCCGAGACGCCACCGAATGGGATTGAACGAGGGCCTCATCCACTCTCCGCGACAATTCGAGCAGGTCACCGTCGATTTCGAGTTGGCCGGCGGCGAACGCCTCGCCGAATTGGAACATCGGATCGACGATCAACCGCCACAAGGTCCGGCGGTCTCGAATCAGAATGCGGGCGACAGGCGGCGTTCCTCTCCCACAAATCTCCTCCCCGTTCCACAAAACGATGCTCACAGCCGGATGACCGACGGCGCCAAGCAATTGGCGAGAGAGCCAACTCCACAGCCTGCCGGCGGAACCCCGTTTCGAGCGGCCGCATGACTCCTGTGGCTTCGACTCCGATTCGAGCGCATCGGCGGGAGATTCCCGGCGAACATTTCGGTCCGGCGGTTGGCTACTGACTGGACTTTCAAGTTTCGTTTCGCGCGGGAAGGGGTCCATGGAAACCTCCGGCGCCGCATGTATCAGTCGTGGTCGATCTTACGGATGTTCGCGACGTGCTCGGGGAAGGTCGTCGCTCGCATTCAACAAAACAAGCCCCCCTCCATGCGTGACGACTTTGAGGACTCTCGTCGTCTCAAATCGGTCAATTCGCCATGAGTTGACCCTTCAACTATTCTAAGCGCCTCGATGAGGAATGCAACGTTGTGCCGATAGTGTGGAATTTTGCGCGGTTTGGCGAAAGTTTAGGGCGTGAAACAACAGGATTCCGGCCACCAGTCGAAGGACTTGACGCGTAACCTATCCGCCGCGACAGCGTATCATGCATGTTATCTTGACTGTTGGATAAGACAACGTACTTTCATCGCGCCAGGAATACACTCGACGCGAACTTGGAGGTGTCAATGTCAACAAGAGCAAAGAAAACGGTTTTGTCCATCACGTTGTGCGGTATGGCTGTGACCGTGTCGCTTGTGATGCGGTTCCCGATCGACGCCGCCAATGCCAAGCCGGAGGTCTTGCAGTCGCAGGTCGTGGGTTTATCACGGGTTCACAAATACCGGCGATGAGCCGTTGACTTTTGTGGTCATCAAGTTCAACAGCAAAGGGGTCGCGCTGCCGCCCAGACCGGGCAACCGCAAGGACGAGCTGTGATCCCGCCGGTCTTGGCACGGCCATGCCGTGCGCGAGCGGCCGGTACTTGGTCGTTGGAAGACGTGCCGTTGTTCTTACGCGGCTGGCGTCCGCGCTGATTTCCCCGCCCGCGCAAAATGCACCACCACGGCCAGCAAAATAAAGGCCGCCACGCCGGTCATGCCGGCCCAGCCGGCTTTGGACCAAACCGCCCACATGCTGCCGAAGCCGGTCCAGCCGATGGCGATCAGCATCAGCAGATTCCACGCCACGCGCTGGCCGCCCCGCGGCATGTTGTCTCCCAGGAGTCTCTTGTTGTTCATGACCAACAGAAAGGTGCAGTAGGCGATGGGGAGCAGCGTCATGCCGAACACAGACGTGGGCACCGCCAGCCAGAACTGCGTTTTTCCACCCGTCCAGATGAACGGCGCCAGCGCTCCCACGGCCGGCATCATCGCGCCCAGGCGGTAGGGCCAGCCCTGGGACGGCAGGCCCAACATCTCGCAAACGACAAAGCCGTTGATTAGCATCAGGATGATGATGCTCGAAACCGCCATGCCCACCACACCGATGCCGAACACGTAGTGGGCGAATACGTCGCCCGTCAGCGGCGAGAGCGAACGGGCCAAGTTGAACGCGTCTCGCTTCACCAGCATGGCGGCCAGCGTCTGGTCCGCTACCGGCAGGGCGCTGACTTTCTCGCGTTTCTCCTCGTCGCTCAACCGGTCGAAGACCTGGCCGCTGAGTTCAAACTTCACCCGCCCAAGGGCGATCTTTTCAAACTTCTTAGCGATACCCGGTTCCGGCTGGATTAAGGCGCCCGCACTGTCTCTTTCACCCAGAAGGCCGGGCGAGGACTTACCGTGGAACTGCGTGGCGGACGCGATGACCACACAACTGGTCGCCAGAATGAAGGGGACAAACAGGCCGGTCGAGAGGTCGAAAACGGCCAGGCCGCGAAAACTTTTGTCCCACCCGCGCTTCAGCATCGAGTACGGCAGCAGGAACGTCATGTTGATGCCCACCGCCGTCGCCGTGACCGTGATCATCACGTCGCGCTGCTGAGAGACGATCATGTCGTTCCAAAACGACCGGAACTTGGGAGCGACCGCGGCGATGAAGGACTGGAACGATTCCGCGGGGGAAGACAGCAAAGAGAAATCAGGGATGAATCCTCGGAGAATCCGACCCCACTCGAGACCCTCACCAACGACGCTCAACTTGACGATGACCCCGAAGAAGCAGACGACGATCACCGCTACCATTGCCTTGAGCAGGTACTCGAAGAGCCGGATGCCTTGGTGGCCGGTGTCGTAAAACCAGACAATAACGAGACAGATCACCAATATGCCGCCGCAGGCGACCAGCTTTCCCGCCGTGTCCGGCATGGCCTCAGTTCCGAGCATCCCCGGCAACAGGTTCTGTCGCAGTGCTGCGGCGCCCAGGCTGAATTGGGGAAGCGACCAGACGAGGTTCGCCAGCAGGGTGGCGATGGCCCAGCCCCAACCCAACACCGGGTTCACCTCGCGGTTGATCGCCGCAAGCGGACGCTCACCGGTGGAAAGGGTGACGTAGCTGATCCCGCTGAGCATGATGATTCCCAGAACCATGGCCACCGGTTGTGTCCAGAGCAGGGCCGTGCCGCCGAGAACTCCCAGATAGAGGCTTCCGGCAAGAGACCCACCTCCCAGTGTAATCGCGCTCTGGAGCCAACCGGGCCCCGACAGTCTCACGTAGGCTTTCAGCGTCGCCGTCCGCCCGTTCGACTTGGCTTCCAGCAACAACTGCCGGTCTTGTTCTACACCCGAAGCGCCCGCCATCTCATCTGCCACGTCGCTCACCTTTTTGTCGAACAAAGCTGACTCCCGCCTGTTGAGAGCAGCCGCGGTGCTTTGGTTGCGGCTCTGCTGCGCCCAAGCTGGTCAAGCCGTGTCATTTGGAGGCAGCATCCCAGATCGTTCGCACACGCTTGTTGTGGGGACCCCGGTACGAGGCGATTGTCTTCTCGAGTCCGTCGCAGAGTTTGGCCGTCGTGCTGAAATAGGATTTGTCGGCGGCGTTTTGCGACCGAGGCGGCAATTGCGACAGTTTTCCCTCGGCCAGCAGTTTGAGCCGCCGCCATGTTGTCGCGGCGTACTCGATGGCCAAACGAGCATGAGCGGCCTCGTAGCTGTCGGCCAGGCCGGCCGCCACCAGCCGTTGGTGGAACCGGTGCAACCGGCTCACGCGCCGGTCGAGGGAGACCACGTCGACTGGGAACCGTTGCGGCTTCCACGGAGCCTTCTTCATCTCAGGTGGTGCCGGCGGAAGTTCCGGCGGCTTGCGGGGCGCAAAACGAATCGGCTTCGCTCCTCCCAGCACAATCTGAATCACGGCCTCCTCTGGGGTCTGCTCATAGGGCAGGCTGAGGGACTTCTCGTCGAATTCGTTCCACGGCTTCTCGTTGACCGAAACCGACGTGATCGGGCCCGTTCCCACCGTAGCCAGATAGAGCCGCTTGGAGCCGAAACGGACCGGAAAATGCTGTTCCAGCCGCGTGACGCCCGGAGGGATGTGTGGCAGCAGGGTCAACTCCTTTGCACGGTAGAGATACTCGAACAGTCCGCGGATCATCGCCGCCGGCGGCCCAAAACTGTCATAGCACAGGTTGATCGGTTGCTTGGGCTGATAGACGGCGCCGCCGAAATCGACCAGCGGGTTGTCCATGCGGAAGGCACGTGCAAAGGTCAACATTTGCTGCATCGACCGCCGCGCGTCGTCGTATTTGCCCAGCCGGTAGTAGCCCATCACCATGCGGGCCTCGCACGTGGACCAATGCCCGCCGTTGACCCAGGTGCCGAACTTCCACAGCCAGCTACTCGGCGGCGTGTACATGTCGTCCAGGCTTGGACAGTTGGTGACAATCAGATTGTGGGGCCGCAAACCGGGGATCGACGCAATCTTCCGGTAGATTTTCTGTGACTGTTGGTCGTCCGCCACGCGGAAACAGATGGCGTCGTGATTGCAAACCGCCTCAAAATAGCCGTGCTTCACCGCTCCGTAGACCCCGTGCCGCGTCCCGTCCGGATCGAGGTACTTGATGAAGTACCCCTCGTCGGTGGTCAGTTGCGGCAATCCTTTTCGAGCCAGATCGCGGCGGTGAGTGTAGAGTGTGACGTTGTTCTGGTTGCCGGCCAGTTTCTCCAGCTCGATCAAGCGGTCCAGCGCCGCGATGTAAGTGATTGACAGCCCGGCCAGGTAGGCCTTGTGGTAAGTTCCGTCGGGCTTCTTCCAGCCCGCGTAACTGGGCGCCAACAGGTTGCCGGCGGGTCCGGCCAAGAAGAGATTGTTCTTGGGATCGCGTCGCGACTCGATGAAGTTGGCGCATCGTCTGAGTTTCGGCAGGTAATGCCCCAGGGCCTCCCGGTCGCGGCTGACCAGCAACAGTTCGGCCTGCATCAGCAACCCCGCGGCTGTGAACTCCATGCCCCAGTCGTGGATGGCCACTTTGCCGTCGCCCTGCTTGGGGATGAACCAATCGGGGGCGGCAGCGTCGCAGAGCTGACCGTCGGGAATGATCAGCTCTTGGTCCCCCCGTTTCCAGATCCGTTTTCCGTCGCCCATCTGGTCGAACCAGAGGTCCTGGGCATTCTGCAGGAACGTGACCAGCGGTTCCTGGAAAAACGGCAATCCACAGTAGGTGGGCCCGTAGCTGTTTTGTATCCACCACGCCCCCCAGGTGGGTCCCTCGACAAACCCGTTCCAGGCGGGCGTGTACAGCATCGCAACGTTTTGAAACTCGGGATCAGGGGCAAACATCCGCCGCGAAATGTCCAGCAGTTGAAGAAACTCAACGTCGCCCTCGCCGGAGTAGAACTTGCCGTCAAAGTTTTTGTCCCCATGGACTTCCTCAGGAGCAGCCAAAACGGCCGCAACCAGCATAACCACAGACCCTACCGCCGCCAGGCGGAATTGCAAAGCGGAACTGCACATGACACTCTCCCCTGTTGAAAATGAGAGGAAGGACGAGTTCAAAACGTGCGAACGGGCATCTCGGCGCCCTTCTTCTCCGCCGACACGTAGGCGCTGTAGATGGTCGAGATGCTGTCCGCGGCCAGTCGGCTGTCGCTCTCGACGGGTTCGCCGTAAGCGACACTGCGATAGAACGCCTCAATTTCCTGCGGATATCCCGTGAACCAGTCTTCGTCCGGCGGCATGTTGGTCCAACCCCCTTTGGTGCCGATTTTCTCTACGGTGTAGATGTCCTCGAAATTGGCGTCGACGGGGTTGTAGACCTGCATGGCCGTGTTGGGGTTGATGTTGCAAAGGGTCCGGTGGTTGTTCGCCGCCACCTCCAGCCAGTTATGGATTCCGCCCAAGACGACGTCCGACGCGATGACCGTTGCCAGCGTGCCGTCTTCGAAGACGACGTGCATCAAGGAGAAATCGTCGATGTCGTAGTAGTCTCGGCGGATATGTCCTTCGTCGTGAAAATTCTCCAGCCGCGTCAGCGCGTGCGTGCGTGCGGAAACCGAGCGGGGGCGGATCGGTTTGCCGTCGCGGGCCTTTCCTTCCACGCACTTCAGATACAGGGCCGCCGTCAAGGGGTGACAGCCTTTCCCCAGCATGACTCCACCGCCGGAGTGCTTCCAGTAGGCGTATGTGGGGTTGTGTGACCCGGAATGCGATTCTTCCCCGTGGATCCAGAGGATCTGGGTGCCGGTTTTCTCGATGATCTCCCGCTCCTTCTGGATCGCCGGCGCGTAGACCCAATTCTCCGCGTACAGGATGCGGCCCGCGCTGTTTTCCTCTGCTGCGAGCATTCGCTCAACGCTTGCCAGTCCCGCCGAGAGGGCCTCTCGCTTAGGGAAACGATCGCCGTGAAACGCGTCCGTCCCGTCCCCCAAATAGCCGGTGAGCGGCTTTTCCACGATGGCAAACGTGTCCCGCTCGAGAGCGGCCACCGCAACTTCTTCGTGTCCCGCCACGATCACGCAGCAGTGAATCACGTCCACGTCGTCGATGAGGCCGATGAGAGAATCGTACGCTCGGATGCCTCGCTGCTGGGCGAACTGGGCCGCCTGGGCCGTGTCCAGCGCGTACACGCCTTTCACGTCGACGTTGGTGCCGTACACTTTCGTGATCGCTTCGTAATGAAACGTCGCTGCAAACCCCGCCCCGACGAGTCCTGCACGAACCATTTTTTTCTTCACTGCCTGTTCCTGTTACTCTTCGAGGGCCTATGACATCTTCGTGAATCGCGACAAGTCCGCTCATCCGGATTATTCATGGATTGTCCTTGTGGTATCCAAACCGACAACTTGTTGTCGCAATCCACTGGTTGCATGGCACGCCCAGCGACGACAAGTCGTCGGTTTGGGTTTCTATGAATAGTCCAGCCTCAGAGTAAGACAGCGTTTTCGCAACGTCAAGCCGGTGGCGTCCTCGTCGTTGATCGACCTCGTCGCTCGCAATTCCCACCGATGGTAGCTAAACTGCACAAACCTTGTGTTGTCTCAAAAGTCGAGGACATATTATGAGATGCCACGGATTGTCAAGTTTCACGGTCGGTTGGCTGACACGGTTCTCGGCGGGTCTGGGCATCAGTCTCTCGCTGATTGCGGCGGATGCGCAGGCCGCCGACGGACCGAAGCAGGTCCGGCCGCTGCGGGAAATGCTGGATGCACCGCTGCTGTTCGTCAAACGACACAGCTACCTTGGCATCCACATCTACGACACGTTCTACAAGTGGGGGCCCGGCGGGGGCATCTACGTCATCGAGAACCCATCCGCGCCGCCCGCGCAGCACCGCATCCGCGCCGTCATCGATCCGACCACCCCGGAGACGCTCGGCGAGGGGATGTACAGCGACCCGGACCTCTCGTGGGACGCCAAACGTGTGCTGTTTTGCTTCAAGAAGGAACAACTGGGATCGACCAGTATTTACGAGATCGGCATCGACGGCAAGGGGCTTAGGCGACTGACAGATCCCAGCCCCTGTTGCGCCGACTACAATGGATCTCACGGCGGAATGCACGACGTCGGACCGGCTTACCTGACCGACGGCCGCATCGTCTTCACCTCAACTCGGCAGCGCGGCCTTGTGCCCTGTGCTAACGAAGGTGTCGACATCCTGCACATGATGAACGCCGACGGCACAAACATTCATACGATCTCGGTCAACAACGTCAACGAATTCGACCCGTGCGTCCTGCCGGACGGCCGGATTCTCCACGGGCGCTGGGAATACGTGGACAAGACCGCGCTGACGCAACAAAGCCTCTGGACCATCTTCGCGGACGGCACGAACGAAACGGCGTTTTTCGCCAACAATATGGTCCACCCCGAAGCCCTGCTGGACGCTCGGCCCGTGCCCGGCGCTCCGCACCTGGTGGCTGCGACGTTGACCCCGCACAACGCACCGCCGCGCGGGACGATCGGCATCATCGACACCCGTCTGGGCAAGAACAATCCTGCGGCGATTGCGAACTTCGAGTATCCGGACCAACCGACGTATGACCACGGCAACTCGTGCGAACCCTGGCCGTTGTCCAAAAACGTCATCCTCTTCAGCGGCCGGCCCAAAGGACACAAGTACAACGTTCTCGAACTCATTGACCGCAGCGGGCGACGCGAAATCCTCTACGCAGATCCGAACATCTGCTGCCACTCGCCAATGCTTGTGAAGCCGCGGCCGCGACCGCCTGTGCCCGTGGCCCGCATTCAACCGAACGAAGTGACCGGCCGGTTCTTTGTGCAGGATATTTATCAGGGTCTCACGGGCGTCAAGCGTGGCGAGGTTAAGAAACTCCGTGTGATCGAAGAAACGTCGCGAGTCAGTCCCACTCCGGGCGGCGCCCTGAACCAAACGTTTCTGATGAGTGGCGTGCTGGCCTGGAGCGCAAAGAACTTTCTGGGGACCGTACCGGTCGAGCCGGACGGATCGGCCTATTTCGAGGTCCCATCGGGCCGGGCCATTTATCTGCAGGCCCTTGATGCCGAGGGGCGGATGATTCAGAGCATGCGGACTTTCGTCCAAGCGGCCCCCGGTGTGACTCGCTCCTGTATCGGCTGCCACGAGCACAAGTTTGCGGCCCCTTCCAACAGAGAGAAGCGTCAGGCGTCGGAGCGAAAACCCGATCGCCTGCAGCCGGAGTCGTGGGGCAGCGGGTTCATCGACTACCCCAGCATGGTCCAGCCGATTTTCGATGAGCATTGCATCAGTTGTCACGGCGCCGAGAAGAGCATCGACGCGGGCTTAGACCTCACCGGCGGCTGGACCGAGTATTTCAGCATCAGTTACGAGAACCTCATTAGTCGGCGCGAGACGCAGGTGAGGGCCTTTTTGATTGCGGGCATCGACTGCATGAACGGGACCGCCAGGTATTCCGCTCAGATATTCCCGCCGCGGTCACACGGTTCCGGGGCGGCGCCGCTGGCGAAACTCCTCGTCAGCGGTCACGAGGGATACATTCCGAATCTGACGCGCACCGAGCGAGACCTCATTCTGGCCTGGATCGACACCAACGGCCTGTATCACGGGACGTGGGACTACACCGAACATGGTTGCCAGGTCAAGTCGTGGGCGGGCATCAAGCAGGCGCTGACCGTGGAGATGCGTTCCAGCGGATGCATGCGATGCCACCAGAACGGCAATCAGGTGCTTTTCGAGGACGACTGGTTTAATCTCGAGCGTCCCGAATTCAGCCGCATTCTTCGCGCCCCGCTGGCGAAGGGTGAAGAAGGCTACGGTTTGGGTGCCTGCCGCGATCGAAAAGTGGACCCCAAGCACGGGCGCGTGTACATCCTGCGGACAGGACGCTACGTCCATGCCGATCTGCCGCTGGACGCTTTCAAGCCGCAGACGGCCCCCGAACCAAACACCGAGGGCGAGCCGGTCGTGACCTTCGCTTCAACGGCGAACAAGCATTACCAAGCGATGCTGGCCATTATTCGCGACGGGTGCCGGCAGGCCCTGGCGGCGCCCCGTGTGGACATGCCGGGCGCCGAGATCCAGCCGGGAATGTGCAGGCAGTTGATCCCGACGGCTTTGCCCGATCCATTGCCGTCCCTACAAGCGCGCGTGGACGCCGAATGTGTTGTACATCTCTCCTGGGAGCGTTCCGCCCGAACCATCGGGCTCTCGGCCGAAGTGCACCGCAGCACTCAGGCGGGCTTCAAGCCCTCTGGGGACACGTTCATCGGGGGCACGGGACTGTTTCGTCACGCCGACGTGGAAGCACCGCAAGGCCTGCAGCACTACGCCGTCGTTCTCCTCTCAGGCTCGAACCGCAGCGCCCCGATTCGCGCGGCCCTGGCCGTTCCCGCTCCACAGCCGCCGCCGACGCCAACGGGCCTCGAAGCTGTGCCCTCACCGGGTCGGGTCGAGCTCCGCTGGCAGGAAGTCGGCGGCCTTCGCACCCGGTATCACGTCTACCGCGCCGCCGCCGGCTCCAGCAAGTTCGAGCGACTGACGGCAGAACCCACCCCAGAGCTTCGGTACTGCGACACGGGGCCGGCCGAGGGCGTCCAGCACGCTTACGCGGTGCGGGCCGTGAACCGACGCGGAATCCAGAGCGAGGCGTCCGGTACGGTGACGGCCGCCGCGCTGCCTGAGATCAAAGAGCCCGTCTTTGTCGCCTCTTTCGACCAGAATGTGGACGCGGTGCTCTATAACGGCGGCACGGCCAAAGGCGCCGCACGCGGGAAGGCGAAAATCGCGGACTCCGTCTTGGACCTCCGCGAAGGAGGGTACGTGACGTTCGCGCATCGGCCGGAGTTCGATCTCACCCGTCGCCTCTCCCTCGAGTGCTGGGTGAACATGACGCAGAAAGGCCAGATGCCGGTCGTCGTCAGTTGCGGCCGTTGGCGCGAGGCCGGATGGTTCCTGCAGAGGATCGGGGCCGGTTGGCGCTGGCACGTCGGGGGGATCGACTGCGACGGCGGCAAGCCGGTGCCGGGCCGTTGGGCCCACTTCGTGGGGACCTTCGACGGCAGTGTGGCGCGACTCTACCAGGATGGGCGACTCGTTGCAGAGAAGGCGGGCGCCGCGATTCGCACGCCCTGGAAAGGCCCGCTGCACGTCGGCCAGTACAGCGGCGGTCCGGGATCGCCCTACCAGGTGACCGGACGGATCGCGGGCCTGCGAATCTACAACCGCGACCTTCCCCGCAAAGCCGTCGCGGCCGCCTTTCAGGCCGACGCAGCAAAGCCCAAGCCCTGAGCAGATCAGTAGCCTCCATTGTCCCCGATTCTGATTTTCCGTTTGTTCTTGGCCGCCTCGCGGACGTAGGCCAGCAGAGTTTGGTAGTCGGGGTCGCCGGTATCTTTGAAGACGTCGCCGCCGGCGTGAGGCAGGCCGCCGGCACGCTGGGTGAGGGCGGCACGCAGCAGCAGGCTGTTTTCCGGACGACTGTAGTTGACGGTCTCGCGCATGATCGGCGAACCGTAGCTGTTGAGGTTGACGTCCAGCGAAGAGGCCTTCCGCCCGTCGTGACAACCGGCGTTGCCGCAACGTCGGGCGAGCACCATGGCCGCCGGACTGGCTTTCGACGATGAACCGGCCAGATAGCCTTGCGTCTCGTAATCGCGGTAGACGGCGCCCAGCTCGATCCACTTGACGATCGTCTGCTTCTCCGCCGCGGTGAGTGTGAGGCCCGATTTGGGCGGCGGCATGACGTTTCCCTTCAGCTCGGTGTTTCGCGGCCTGCGGGCCCGCGCCCGTGCGTACGGCGCCAGTTGTTTGCCCAGAATCTTCCAGACCAGATAGCTCGTGCGCGGGCTGCTGTCGGCGACCACGGAGTAGCGCACGTTGGCGTAGGCGACGCTGTAGGCGTAGGAGTCGTCGGGAGCCAGGTCCAAGCCGCCCGCGGGAAGTTTATCGCGGTCGGTATCGGAGTAGCTGTGGCACTTGACACACTTACGGCTGAGAATCGGCTGCACATCTTTGACGAAGGTGATGGGGGGAAGTATTTTGTCCCAGTCCAGCCCGACTTTGGTCGGCGGATGCCGCATGGCCATGGGAATCGTTTTTGTCACCGGGCTGCTCTCGCGCACCGCGTGGCAACCGATGCAGCCGCGATTCTCTCCCGGTTTGACCCACAGCCAGGTCCGCTGGTTGGTCAACATGATGCCGTCCTGCCCGATGGTCTGGAAGTGAAGCGGCGTGTTGGCCGGCGCCTCAAAAAAGAAGGACCCGTCGGGATAGATGGGCACTTCACCCAAAATGCGCTTCACTTCGTGTATGCGGTTGATGCTGACCTTGGTGTCGCCGCCGGCCGGACGCGGAAGACCTTCCACCACGCGAAGCGATTTGATCTCTCCGGGCGGCACCTGGGCCAGGCTATTCAGATAGGCGTTCGTCCCGAAGAATGTGCCCGTGGTTTTGCTTGGGTCGGTTATCGCGGGGATGACGCGCTGCCTTTCGCGCGGGAGGACCGGCTTGGGGTTGAACTCCATCAAATCGGGGTTGTTGTAGATCAACCGGCGATTCTGGCCGTCCAGACCCAACGTGTAGAGGCCGAAATCCCATGTCCCCTTCTCAGCGTAAGAGACGAGCAAACGCCCGTCGGGCAGCGGATAAGGAGAACGGTACTTGTTTCCTTTGGGCGATGTTTCTGGATAGATGCGTTCCATTTTCACGCCGGGCGTAATGACCACGTGCGAGGCCGAAACGCCAAAACCGTCGATGATCCCCAACGGCCCGGACAGAAACCGGTTTGCCGCGGGGCTGAGGACGACGACGACCCGCCCGTCGGCCATTTCCTGCGGCTCGAAGAAGCTGGGCCGCTCGCGAGCGCCGTAGTATTGAAACAGACCGGTGCCGTCGGGGTTCACCGCAAACAGCGGGAATCTGTTGAACGGACCGTGATGCTCCCAGCGGGGATACAGGATGCGCCCGTCGCTGAGCATGGTGGGTGTGACGTCGTGGCTGAGGTTAAACGAGATTTGCTCCACTCCGGTGCCGTCGGCGTTCATCACGTGCAGCAGGGCGGCCGGTTCGCGATGATACTCGTCCATGAAGCCCGGCCTGGTCGAGCAGAACACGATCCGCCCGTCCGGCAGGTAGGCAGCGTTCACGTCGTCCTGCGGCCCGAAAGTCAACTGCTTCAACGCCGAGCCGTCGACGTCCATCTCCCACAGATGCCAGGTGTCGTGTGCGTCGCGGCGCATCGAGAAGAGGACCCTGTCGGCGTCGTAAGAAACCTCGGGGTCTTGCACATCGCCGGCTTTCAGATTGGTCAGATTGCGCGCCAGCGCGCCGGGCTTCAGCGAGTCTAAAAGGAAAAGGTTTCCGCCCGGATAGAAACGGATTTCAAAAAGGTGATTTGCCTCGTACTTCCGGCCTGTGAACACGACCTTCGTCTTGGCGGGGTCGAACACTTCACGCTCTGCCGCCTCGAGCGCCGGAAAAAGGAAGGTCCCCCCCAGCCCAAGGAGCAAGAGGGCGAACATCGTGCTCCCTGTCACCATCAAACCGCTTGCTCGACCGTGATGCATGAGACCTGCCTTCCCTGTCAGGAGATTGGGGTGGGTGAGCCGTCGAGGTTGGGAAAGTATGCAGTTCGCGTATGCTATATCACGATTATATCGACGCGGCCGCGCCGCAACAAGCACGCTGGAAGTCGAAGCGCATTCAGCGTGCCCAGCGGTCGTCGTGAGTATCACCGGCGTGGCCGATTGCGGTAACATGGCCGGTATGGAATTCCGTCACCTGCAAACTTTCGCGAAGGCTGCCGAGTTTCTGAGCTTCACACGGGCCGCCGAATCGCTGGGCCTGACGCAGGCGGCCGTCAGTCAGCACATTGCCGCCCTGGAGAGGCTGTTGCAGGTCTCGCTCTTCGAGCGGTCCGGGCGGAAGGTTGTGCTGACCGACGCGGGACGCCGGCTCTACGACTATGCGCGCAGGATCTTAGACCTTCTCGACGAAGCCGGCCGCGAGATCGCGCGGACCGAGGCCACAATCGCCGGAAGCATGCACATTGCCTCCAGCACGGTCCCGGCCGAATTGCTGCTGCCGGAACTGCTGGCGGAATTCCGCGCATTGCACCCGGACGTTCATGAATCGATTACGGTTTCCGACAGCAGTGCTGCCGCGGAAGCGGTCGAGTCGGGCGAGGCCGATCTGGGCTTTGTGGGCGAGCTGCCACGTTCCTCTCGCCTCAAAGCGCTGCCGATCGCCGCCGATCAGCTCGTGATGGTCGTCTCGCCACAGCACGTGCTGGCCCGCAGCAAGAAGGCGTCGCTGAGACGTCTCCGCACCGAACCGCTGATCGTCCGCGAGCCGGCTTCCGGCAGCAGACGCTGTGTGGATCAGGCGTTGGAAGCCGCGGGGCTTTCGCCGGGTGAATTAAACATCACGATGGAGATTAACTCGAACGACGCAATCCGGGCCGCCGTCGAGCGCGGCGTGGGAGCAGCGTTTCTTTCCAGCGCAGCCATCTCGCACGAGATCGCCGAAGGCCGACTGGTCACGGTCGCCGTCCCCGGCCTTCGACCGCAGCGACAGCTCTACTTGATTACCGAGGTCAACCGCATTCCCAAACCGACGGTCCGCGAATTCCTGGCGTTCGTCAGTGGGCGGAAAGGAACCGCAGATCAACGCAGAAGAAAACAAGAGTGATGACGCACGCCGTTGTCTGTCACGTGCGTGCGACTTTCCGCTCTCAACTCTCGACTCCTGCGAGTGGTCTGTCAAAGCCAATTGGACAGGTGTCGTGGGGCAGGCTTTCC
>CAZGYE010000072.1:1907-20523 GCA_964530165.1 uncultured Planctomycetaceae bacterium | reverse complement strand
CGGAACGGCCCGAAGGGTGCTTCGCACAAATTGGACCTGTCCCCTTTTCCGTGCTCCGGCGCTGAACCTTTTGACCCCGTGGCGATTCTGCTAGAATGCCGCCGTTTCGATGCCTTGTTCCGGAAGGATTCCATTCGTGCGCTGGACCAAAACGTTCATTCCCACCATGAAGGAGGTGCCCGCCGATGCGGAGATTCCCAGCCATCAGTTGATGCTGCGGGCCGGGCTGATTCGGCAACTCATGGCCGGAGCCTACACGTATCTCCCGCTCGGCTACCGGGCCCTTCGCAAGGCCGAACAAATCGTCCGCGAAGAAATGGATGCCGCCGGCGCCGTCGAAATCTTCATGCCCGCCCTGCAGCCGACCGAACTCTTCGAGCGGACCGGCCGCAAAGAGGCGTTCGGCTCGGTGCTCATCCACTTCGAGGTCAGCCGCGGGAACCGCAAAATTCCGCTTGCACTCGGCCCGACGCACGAAGAGGTCGTCACCGACCTGGTCGCCCATCATGTGAGCAGCTATCGGCAGTTGCCACTGACGCTGTATCAGATTCAAACCAAATTCCGCAACGAGGAGCGTCCGCGGTTCGGCGTGCTGCGAACCAGCGAGTTTCTGATGAAAGACGCCTACAGCTTCGACACCAATCTGGAGCAGCTCAATCAGTCGTACCAGCAAATGTACGACGCCTATTGCCGTATCTTCTCTCGCTGCGGGCTGGAGTATTTGGCCGTCGAAGCCGAGAGCGGTCCGATCGGCGGCGACGCCTCGCATGAGTTCATGGCGCCGGCTGAGAACGGCGAAGACAGCATCGTCCGTTGCTCCGCCTGCGGCTATGGCGCTAATCTCGAACGGGCCGAAACCGGCCGGCCGACGCCGAATATCGCGGCGCCCGCCGAAATGGCCAAGCTCGAAAAGGTGGATACACCGGGCGCAACCACCATCGAGCAGGTGAGCAGTCTGCTCGGCTGCGAGCCGGCGCAGATGATCAAGACGCTCGTCTACCAAGCCGACGACCGCCCGGTGGCGGTTCTGATCCGCGGCGACCACGAAGCCAACGAAGCCAAAATCCGCCGGGCGATCAGCGCCGAATCGGTCGAATTGGCCGACGAAGAGACGATCCGGCAGGTCACCGGCGCACCGGTCGGTTTTGCCGGCCCGGTCGGCATCCGCTGTGATCTCTTCGCCGACCACGACATCCCCACGATCGCCGATGCCGTCACCGGCGCAAACGTCGCCGACGCTCACTACACCGGCGTCAACGTCGGCCGTGATTACCAGCTCGAAACCACCCACGACCTCCGCATGGCCCTCCAGGGCGATCCTTGTCCCCGCTGCAACGGCGACGGGACGTTCGAGCTGGTGCGCGGCATCGAGATCGGCCACGTGTTCAAGCTGGGGACCAAGTACAGCACGGCCCTGGGGGCCGAATACCTGGACGAAAAGGAGCAACGGCACCCGATTGTTATGGGCTGCTACGGCATCGGCATCAACCGCATCGTTGCCGCGTTGGCCGAGACGTCGCACGATGAAAACGGCCTGATCTGGCCGCTGGCAATCGCCCCCTACGAGGTGCTTGTCATTCCGCTCAACGTCACCAACACAGAGGTGATGCAGGTCGCCGAACGTTACTATGCCGAACTGGAAGAAGCCGGCGTCGAGGTCCTCATGGACGACCGCAAAGCCCGCCCCGGCTTCAAGTTCAAAGACGCCGATCTGATCGGCATCCCGTTGCGGATCGTCATCGGCGGCAAGGGCCTCCAAGAAGGCCAGGTCGAACTGAAATGGCGCTGGGCTGCGGAGCCCGACAAAGTCCCAGTCGACTCTGGAGTGCAAAGCACTCTGAAGAGGCTCGACAATCGCCGCGCCGAAGAGGCGAGTCAGGTGCCCGACTGACATCGGGAAACGCGCGAGGTGTCGGGGCGTTTCACAATCCCACGTCCCGGCATGGCGAGCGGGGGCGACGGGGTGGCGGGGCCTTAGAGAGCGAAGCGAACGTGGCCCCGGGGCATGCGCCCTGTTGGCCCGTTGTGCCCGGATCAGAGCTTCTTGCCAACATGCAAACACGGGGCCACGCTCCCGTTGGTCGCTCAGGCCCCGCCACCCCCCGCTCGCCGAAACCTGATAAGAACGACAAAAGCCCGGGACAAATTGACCCGGGCTTTTGCGGGGAAAGAGGGATCGGACGGACTAGTTCAGCAAATCGGTTTCGTCTCCGAGGTCGTCTTCGTTTACTGCGTGGGATTGCTTCTGGATCGTGATGTTGATGTTCAACACCGGCCTGGTTTGCGGCGGCGTGTTGGCCAACGACTCGACCACTTCGGCCAGCGTTTCCTGGCCGCGATGACGCAGACAATCGCTCAGCGCCAGCCAAGCCTGCTTGTTGTGCGGCGCCGGGATGAGTTGCGCGGCCCTCTGCAGCGGTTGGATGGCGTCTTCGTAACGCTGTTGGGCGCGCAGCGCTTCGCCTCGCATGTAGTGCATCGGCGGCGCGAGCGGACCGGCGTCTTGAATCGCGTCGAGTTCTTCCAGCGCGTAGTGGGGGAGTCCCAGCTCCAGATATCCTTCGGCAGCAACGAGCCGCCGAAAGGTTTTTTGTGCGGTGTCGTTCTGCATGGCTCCAGTGCTTTCGTGCTCGACGAGGTCAGGGTGACCTCGTTTTGGGTGAGGTTGTACTCTCCACCAGTGGATTATACGCAAAGGGCGTGCCGAAAAATGGAGCGATCGACCAGAATCTTTGTATCCACTTGGCGTGTTTGACGTTCTGGAAACGGTCCACGGTTGAAGCAGTTGCCGACAATGTCAGATTGACATTTCACCTGCCAAAATATCATCGTAGAACTGCCATCCTTCTCAATTTGACAGGATAATCCTGACGTTGCCCAAACAGGAACGCCCGGGTAACACGCCCTGACATAAGCAACGGCGAGATGCTTGATGTCGGCCGCGCGAATGAGGAACGTGGAACTACTGAAATTCGTCATTGACGCATCTGGTGTCTTTGCCGTACCGTGCCGCAGTCTGAAGCGGCCGCACGAAAGGTTCTCGAACGGGTTTGAGTGAATGTTGTTCTTCGTCTGTGCCTGTCTGGTGTCGGCGTTTTTCGTCTCGTGTGCGGCCACGGCGCTGATGCGCAGGCTGGCCCCGAAATGGGGGCTGATCGACCAGCCGGCCGCTCGTAAGGTGCATACCGCGCCGACGCCACTGGGTGGAGGCATCGGGATTTGGCTGGGCGTCGTGCTGCCGCTGGCAGCCGCCGTGATTATTGCCAGATCGCTCACCCGCGTCGAACAGCTTCCGGATTGGGTTCCCGCCGAAATCGCGCCGCATCTGGACGGCGTGCTGGCCCGCGTGAAGCCACTGCTGGCCATCCTTTGCGGCGGGACCTTGCTTGCGCTGATGGGGCTGATCGACGACGTGAAAAATCTGCCGTGGCTGCCTCGCTTGCTGGTCCAGTTGGGCGTGGCCGTGGGGTTGACGTTTGCAGGTGTCGAGGCAACCGTTTTCGTTCCCGTGCCGTGGATCGGCAAAGTGTTGACGGTGCTGTGGATTCTGGTATTGGTCAACGCGTTCAATTTTCTCGACAACATGGATGGTCTGTCGTCGGGGATTGCGCTGATTGCTGCGTTGCTGTTCGCGGTCGTCATGCTGACGCCGCCGGGCGAGCCGCGCTGGCTGGTCGGCGGGGCGCTGTTGATTCTGGCCGGCTCGCTGGCTGGCTTTCTCGTCCACAACTGGCCGCCGGCACGAATTTTCATGGGCGATTCGGGCAGCTATTTCATCGGGCTGATACTGGCTTGTCTAACGATTCGGGGCACGTTTTACGCGGCAGAGATGGACGTGAACCGGCACGTCATGCTGGCGCCTTTGTGCATCTTGGCAGTGCCGTTGTACGACTTCTGCTCGGTGATGCTGATTCGGCTCTCAGAGAGACGCAGCCCTTTTCATCCCGACAAAAGTCACTTTTCGCATCGGCTGGTCGAGCTCGGTCTGAAACCGCGCGACGCCGTCTTGACGATTCATCTGGCCACGCTGACCACTGGGCTGGGGGCGCTGTTGTTGTACCGCATCCCCGACTGGTCGGGCGCTCTGCTGGTCGTCGCATTGATCGCGTGCGTGCTGGCAATCGTGGCCATTCTGGAAACCGTCGGCCGCAAGAACAATCGGAATTCGTAGAAGCAGTTTCAAAACTGGGTTACTGGCACGGGTGGCTGAGGTCGAACATCGTGAGTCCCCAGGATTTGCAGCATCTGTGGGGTCGCGCTGCTCCACCACAGCCACCCGGATTGGGTTTTGAAACTGCTTCTAGCGAATTTCAGTCGCTTTGAAGCGGACGGGCCATGAGCAAGACAAAACGGAAACAAAAACCAGCCTCGCAACAGCGGTTGCCATCCGCGGAATCCAGCAGCTTGCGGTTCCGTCTGTTGACGGCTGCCGTCGCGGCGCTGCTCGTGGGGCGGTTGTTGGTTCCGACGGAATCGGCGGCCCAAGGTGCGACGCTGTGGTTGGCGCAGCTTTGGTTGGCGGCCGGTCTGTTGTGGTCGTGGAATTGCGTTCGAGAACGGGACTTCCGCATCCGTCTAGACGTCTGCGATCTGGCGTTGTGGGTGGTCGTCGGCGGTCACGTGGTTTCGGCTCTGCGGATCATTATGACCGAGGGGCAGAAACGGGCGGCGATCAACATGCTGTGGGAGTGGATCGGTTTAGGGGTCGCCTTTTTCCTCATTCGTCAGACCGTGCGGACGCGAGCCGGCGCACAGCGTGTGCTGCTGGTGATGGTCGCAACGGCGGTTTCCCTGTCGGGGTTGGGGCTTTGGCAGCATTACGTTTTCTACCCGCAAGCGGCCCGGCACTACCAAGAACAGCGTAACGAGCTCGACCGTCTCACGTTGTCTTCGCCCGGCAATAACATCCTGCAAGAGAGCCAACGGCTCAACAGGATCCGCGAGCTACGACGCGAGTTTGCCCGGCAGGAAATCCCGTTGGCGGGTCCGGGACGATCGCTGTGGGAGCAACGGCTCCGATCCAGCACCGAACCGTTCGGGCTGTTCGCATTGGCGAATTCGTTTGCCGGTTTGCTGGTGGTGTGGCTGATCGTGGCGCTGGCGATGATAAAGGGGCAAAGGGGCAGAGGGGCAGAGGGGCAGAGGAACAAAGGGGCAGAGGGGCAGAGGGGCAAAGGGGCAGAGGGGCAGAGGGGTAGAGGGGCAGGGCAAAAGAACGGAGTCACACACTTTTGTGCCTTTGTGCCTCTGCCCCTCTGTGCCTTCCTTCTGGCATTTTGCCTGCTGCTGACCAAGAGCCGCACCGCATGGGTCGGTTTGTGCGCGGGGTTGTCCACATGGGCCTGGCTGTCCGTGACGGAAGGAAAAAGGAAAAAGGAAAAAGGAAGACATGACGAAGAGGAAGAGGAGAGCAAGAAACGCACTTCTCGCGTATCGTTCGTCACTGTGTCCTTATTACTGCTGACTGTTTCCTTGTTCCTGGCGAGGTTCAGCGGCGGGGTGGACCTGGAGGTCCTCTCCGAGGCGCCGAAGTCTTTTCGCTATCGGCTGCAGTACTGGACGGCCACGGTCGACGTGATCCGCGAGAGTCCGTGGTTCGGAGTCGGCCCTGGCAATTTTCGGCAGCACTACCTGACGCATAAGTTGCCCGAGTCGAGCGAAGAAATTGCCGATCCGCACAATCTCGTGCTCGACCTGTGGGCCAACGGCGGGCTGGCGGCGGTGATCGGGCTGGCGGCAATGCTCGCCATGGCGGTGCGGTTGTTCTGCCGCAGTCGAGCAGTCTCCGGCAGCGGGGAACTGGATGATGACGGCGCTGCTCGAATGGCAAAGGCACAAAGGAAGGGGAGCAAGACGAGCACTGTTTCCTTTTTCCTTTTTCCTTTTTCCTTGCGGGCCGAGCCCGTGCTGCTGGGAGCCGGCTTGAGCTTCTGGCTGGTCTTTGGCTTCGGCATGTTTCTAGGAGACGGAACAGACTACCGTCTGTTAGCGCTGTTTGCGGGTTGGGTGGTTCTCGTGATGTGTCTCGGCCGAGCATTCCGGGCAAAGGATGTCTCGGCAGACTGTCTCGCAGCCGCAGCGGTGGCGTTGCTGGTTCATCTGTTGGGTGCCGGCGGTATGGAGATGCCGGCGATCGCACAAACGCTGCTGTTGCTCTTGGCGCTGGCAAGCGTGCTGGTCCAGCCGGCGGCGACACAAGGAGAAAGGAAAAAGGAAAAAGGAAAAAGTGAAGAGAAAAAAGGAGACAAGAGAACTACTTTTGCCGTTTCCCTTTTGTCTTTTGCCTTGATGGCGGTTCTGTTCGTCGAATGTTTGCTGACGGCAACAGGACCGGTGTTGAACCGGCGGGCGTTGGTCGCAGCGGGTGATTTTGCCTGGATGGAGCAAGGAGATCAACATCGGGCGGTGACGCTCTACCAGAGAGCGGCCGAGCACGATCCCTTTTCCCCTGAGCCGGCCGCGCGGCTGGCGGAATTGGCCTTTCGCCGTTGGCAGACATCGACAACAGCGTCGGAAGCTGATTTTCAGCATGTGGTGGACCTCTCGCAGATCGCCATCGAGAAAAATCCAGCTTCGGCAAACGGTTATTGGACGTTAGGACAGCGGTATCTCGAGAAATTCCACCGGAGAGCGAATCCGGACGACGCTGCGGCCGCCGTGGAGTATCTCACGCAGGCTGCCGAGCGGTATCCACATCACGCTGCTCTTCGTGCAGAACTGGCCGATGCGCTTGACAAGGCCGGGCTCAAGCAGCAGGCGCGCCGGGAGGCAAACCGATCGCGTGAGTTGGACCAGATCAACCGTCGGGAAGGGCACCGGGACAAGTATCTGCCGCCGCGGGTGGTGGATCTGCTCAACCGGATCGTGAGAGACGCGGCCAATCCGGCGCCGCGGCCAAATCGGAATTGAACGTTGCTCAGGGTTGTCTAAAATAAAGAATGAGTTTGCTTTGCAGTTTGTCGCAATCACTTGCAGCGAGGGGAGGCTGTCGTTATGAGGTCTGGGACCATCCCGTTGGCGATTTTTTTTGGTCTGTTTGTTTTGGGCGGCATCGTCTGGTTCGGCCGGGTCTCCGCCCTGCCGGTTGATGAAGCCGTCAACCCGCCCCCAGTTAGCCCCGATCTTATGCTCAAGCTTTCACCGACAGGCCCCTACCCGAAAGTCGACGTCCCAGAATTGGAGTACGACTTCGGCGTGATGGAAGTCGCAGAAGAGAGGGCGCACACGTTTGTCATTCGCAACGAAGGCGATGCGCCCCTCATACTGAAAAAGGGAAAGACAACGTGCAAATGCACCGTCAGCGACCTCCCGGAGGATCATGTTCCCGTGGGCGGCTCCGTCGAGGTGGAGCTCAAGTGGAAGCCGATCGCTCTCAGCGAGACGTTCCAACAACGGGCAACCATCCACACCAATGATCCCAAGAACCGAGAGATCAACTTCACCGTGCGGGGCCGCGTGCAGGACGTGGTCGTCATGAGTCCTGCCAACGGCTGGAACGTCCGCGACATCTCCGACAAGACGCCAACCGAACGGACCGGAGTTTTGTATTCGGCCATTCTGGATGAGTTCAAGGTGCTCGGCATCGAGAGCTCCCACAAACTATTGACCGCCGAGGCGACTCCGCTGCGCGAAGAGGAACTTAAGAATCTGAACGCCAAGTCGGGTTATTCAATCCGTGCGACGTTAGCTCCGGGCATCGAAGCGGGAGGGTTTCGCCTGCAATTGACCATTCGGACCGACGTTCGCGACAAGACCAATTTCGTCGTCTATTTGACTGGCAATCGACCCGGACCGATCAGCATTTTGCCGATGGCCGGCGTGATATGGCACGGCGCGGCGCACATCCTGGAATTGGGACAACTCAACTCCCGCGAGGGCCGCAAAGCGGAGCTCTTGCTGTATGTCAGCGGACTGGGCGAGAAGGAGCTGGAATTCGTCGACGTCCAGACCAATCCGAAATTCCTGAAGGTCACTCTCACACCCGACCTGAATCTCAGAGCGGCGACCAAGAAACGCTATCGCCTGACGTTCGAAGTCCCGCCAGGTAGTCCTCCGGGCAGTTGGGTTCGTGGCTCTTCCGCCAAAGTCACGGTGAAAACCAATCATCCTGAAGTGGACACGCTCGAGTTTTTCGTACGGTTTGTCTCCCTTCGGTCCGAGTGAGGGACTGTGTTCCATGTCGACTCGCGGATTTCTCGCGATGGGGCTGTGTGGCTGTCTGGTCTGTGTGGCGTTCGTCTACTTCGGCGGCTGCAATTCCGCGTCGACGCCGGCTGTTCCGTCCGGCGCGGCAGTCGATTCGGGTGTCAACAACACGACAGGACACAGCGATGGCGCCGAAACCGTTCAGACGAACAAAGTCCACAAGGACGGCCCATCGCCTTTTGAACCGAAACCGCTCTTCAAAGGCTGGCCCGATCCGGCGTTGGTCATCGTCCTCTCCGGCGAGCAGCGCGGCTATTTTGAACCGTGTGGCTGTACGGAAAACCAGTCTGGCGGAATGTCGCGCCGGGCCGACCTGTTCCGCCGGATCAGTGAGAAGGGCTGGCCGGTGACCGCCTTCGATCTGGGAGGCGCCGTCAAACGCAGCCGCCGGCAGAGTCAAATCAAATTCGAGACGATCCTGGCAGCTCTGAAAGACTTGCGCTACCAGGCTTTGGCGTTGGGCGAGGCGGAATTGCGGCTGGGCGCCGATTACCTGCTGTCACAGCACGTTGTCGATCCCGACAATCTGCAGGCGTCGCTGGCGTTTCTGGCGGCCAACGTGGTCTTGTTCGACACGCCCGACTTGGGAACGCCGGCCCGGTGGAAACTGGTTTCCGTCGGCGAGAAGAAGATCGGCGTGACCGCCATTTTGGGGCAGCGAATCGGCGACGTGGCGCTGCTCACGCAGAATGACCGGAACATCACCGTCAATGATCCCGAGACGGTGCTCCCCGGCATCGTGAAAAAATTACAGCAGCAGAACCCAGATCTGCTGCTCCTGCTGTCCCACGCGACGCGCGACGAGTCCCGCAACCTCGCGAAGAAGTTTCCCGAATTCGATCTGGTGCTGAGCGCCGGCGGCGTCGAGGACCCCGACGGCAAGCCCGAGATCATCGGCAGCACGATGCTGCTGAGCGTGGGCCACAAGGGGAAGTCCGTCGGCGTGGTCGGATTCTTCCCGGAGGATGAAACGCAGCGGCTGCGGTTCGAGTTGGTCGAGCTCGATCAGCGGCGGTTCCACGACACACAGAAGATGGTCGAGCACATGCGGTTCTATCAGAGTCGCCTGAGGGATGAGCGGCTGGTCGTCGAGGAACCCCCCATCGAACATCCGAGCGGCTCGACTTTCGTCGGCGCGGAACAGTGCGGCGAATGCCACACCGAGGCCTACGAGATTTGGGAAAAGACGCCCCATGCTCGCGCCTTCGAAAGCCTGAAACACGCCCGCGAAGGCCAGAAGGACTACGGGATCACGCGGATTTACGATGCCGAGTGTCTCGCGTGCCACGTGGTCGGTTGGGAGCCGAAGCAGGCGCTCCGTTACACGTCCGGTTTCCTCAACGAAGAGTTCGCTCGAAACGAAGCCGAGAGAGAAAGAAGTCAACTCTTGCAGGGAAGCCAGTGCGAGAACTGTCACGGTCCCGGCAGCCGGCACGTCGAGCTGGCCGAAAGCGACGAACTGGACGAGGACCACAAACTGATGGAAGTGACCCTGGAAACTGCCAAGAAATCGCTGTGCAACCGCTGCCATGATCTGGACAACAGCCCCAACTTCCAGTTCGACGAATACTGGGAAAAAGTCAAACATGAGGGATTGGATTAGTGAAAGCCCACGGGTCGCATCCCGTGGGTCCCGCCGGTTGCCACCGGCGGGCTTTGTCGGCTCGGCGGGAGCCTCGCCCTCCCGGTTTTGAAACCAGCTCTCGATCAAGAATCAAAAATCGCCATGACCTACGAAGTGGAACTGAAGTTTCCGCTCGACGATTCCGCGCAAGTCATCTCGCAGCTTCAGCAGTTGCACGCGGAACGCGGAACGCCCGTCAAACAGCGTGACTTGTATTTCGCGCACCCCCAGCGCAACTTTGCCCAGACCGACGAAGCGCTGCGGCTGCGTTCGGCCGGCCGGCGAAACTGCATCACTTACAAGGGGCCGATCCTCGACTCGCAAACCAAAACCCGCCGCGAAATCGAAATCCCCTTCGCCGAGGGGCAAGCCGCCGCCGCCAAGTTTCGCGAGCTGCTGCGACTGCTCGGCTTCCGGGAGGTCGAAACGGTTGTCGTGAAGACTCGCGTCCCCTTTCATCTTGAGTGGGAAGGCCGACAATGGGAATTGGCCCTCGATGACGTAGACGGTCTGGGAACGTTTCTGGAAATGGAAATCCTAGCCGACGAAGCACAGCGGGATGCGGCCCGTGATTCCATTTTGCGGCTGGCCGATCGCCTGGGGCTGGACAACTCAGTGCGTAAATCGTATCTGTGTTTGTTACTGCAGCGGGACAGCGAATGAGGCGGTCCACGGGGTTTCGGAATTGTGGAAATTTGTCCAATTCTTCCCTTGCGGTGATCGAAAAAGAGATTATAGTACTGTTTGTTCACAGTGTTCCGCCTCACAGCACCCTGGCGGGCTGCTCGCAACAACGGATTCCGCCAGCCAACCGTACGGAGAACCACCGATGGCCACCAAGACCAGGAACAACGCGATGGCAACAAAGAACAGGACCAGACAGCGGGTCAGCCCGGCTCCGTCCGGCCCCGACCACCAGGCAATGCTGGCAAACGCACTCGGCCAAATTGAAAAGACGTTCGGCAAGGGCTCGATCATGAAACTTTCCGACCCGACCGGCTCGTCTGTGCCGGGCATTTCCACCGGGGCGCTTTCGCTCGATTTGGCCCTCGGAGGCCGGGGATTCCCCCGCGGCCGCGTCATCGAATTGTTCGGGCCGGAATCGAGCGGCAAGACGACCTTGGCCCTGCATACCGTCGCGAGCGCCCAAAAGTCTGGAGGCGTCGCCGCGTTTATCGATGCCGAGCACGCGCTGGAGCCGTCGTGGGCCAAGCGGCTGGGGGTCGATCTGGAAGAGCTGCTCGTCAGTCAGCCGTCCTACGGAGAGGAAGCGCTGCAAATCGCCGAAATGCTCATCAAATCGAATGCGGTCGACATCATCGTCATCGACTCGGTTGCTGCGCTGATTCCCAAGACGGAATTGGACGGTGAGATCGGCGACACACACGTGGGGCTGCAGGCGCGGATGATGAGTCAGGCGATGCGCAAGCTCACCGGTTGCATTGCAAGATCGAAGACGACGGTCATCTTCATCAACCAAATTCGCATGAAGATCGGGGTGATGTTCGGCAGTCCCGAGACGACTCCGGGCGGACGGGCGCTGAAATTCTACAGCTCCTGCCGCGTCGACGTCCGCCGGTTGAGCACCCTCAAAGAGGGTGACAACACGATCGGGATCCGCATGAAGGCCAAGGTTGTCAAGAACAAGGTCGCGCCACCCTTCCGCGTCGCCGAGTTCGACATGCTCGGTCGCTGCGGCATCAGTTTGGAAGGGGACGTGCTCGATCTGGCCGTCGAAGATCGCATCGTGGACAGAAGCGGCAGTTGGTTCAGCTACGGGGACCTACGGCTCGGGCAGGGACGCGAAAAGGCAAGGAGCCTCCTCGAAGAGAACCCCGATCTGCTCGAAGAACTGAAAACCAAAGTCCTGACCAAGCGGGGCGTCGCCCCACTGCCGGCTGTTGACTCAAACGGACAGCCGACCCCGGACGAATGATGCTGGACGATTGGCTCGGCTGGTCCGTCAGCCTTGGGCCACGCGGTCGTCACTGAGTGTGGGGCAGGCTTTCTAGCCTGCCACCCGTTCCGGACAGGTTTCCAGGCCGCTGTCGCTTCCCGGCAGGCTGGAAAGCCTGCCCCACGCAATACCGGCTGGAAAGCCTGCCCCACGCAATACCGGCTGGAAAGCCTGCCCCACGCAATACCGGCTGGAAAGCCTGCCCCACGCAATAGGGCTGGCTGCCGTGTTTCATTTCAAGTGAAATTCACGCAATACCGGCTGGAAAGCCTGCCCCACGCAACGTGTCTTGCCGGCGGGCTGTTTCGTCCTGTTGCTTTCTTGGGCTTGGGGCGGTGACATTCTCCCGATACCATACGTGAGAGAATGTGACCTTCTCGCAAGACCAAGTGCTCCGATTGGAGAGACAGCACATGACGGGATTTGTTTGTAGTCCGCGAGGTCTCGGTGTGGCTTTGCTCACCTGCGGACTGATTGCGAGACTGGCAGTCTTCGCGCCGCGGGCGAACGCCCAGGAGGACGACGCGCTGCAGGCGGCTCTGGTTTTGGAGCACGCCCTCGAAACCGCCATCGAGCGGGCGGAGGTCTCTCTGGTCAGTATTGCACGCATCAAGCTCGCGCCCAGGACGCCGCTCGAGAACCTTCGACTCGATCCCTTCCCGCTCCCGCCGCGTCGACGCAGTTTCCAGCGCGGCCTCGGCGATCCGAGCCATCCCGATTTTATCCCCAACGAGTTCGGGACCGGCATCATCATTTCGGGGAAGGCCGGCAAGACCCAAGCGTTGATCCTCACCAACTATCACGTCGTGAAAGGGGGGCCGCCCGCGGGACAGCCGCCGAACGAAGCGGAGTATCGGCTGTACGTCCGCTTTCACGATCGGCGAGGCTGTTACGCCAGCATTTTCGCCGCCGATCCTCGTAGCGATCTGGCGGTCCTTGTCCCCGATGTGGTCTCCGCGAAAATCAAGCCGACCGATCTCAAACCGATTCGGATGGGCGACGCCGAAAACATCAGAAAAGGCAAATTGGTGCTCGTCCTGGGAAACCCGTATGCCATCGGCCGCGATGGATCAGCCAGTGCCAGTTGGGGGATGATTAGTAACATCTCTCGCCGCCCCGCACCACCTGGACCGCCCGACGACCCGGAAACCGTCAAGAAGGAAACCATCCACCATTTCGGCACGCTCTTGCAAGTCGACGCCCGCTTGAATCTGGGCACCAGCGGCGGAGCGCTGCTCAATCTGCGGGGCGAATTGATCGGCATCACCACCGCGCTGGCTGCACTGCGCGGATACGAGAAGTCCGTTGGCTACGCGATCCCCCTCGACAAGGCAACCCGACGCATCATCGACTCGCTGACAAACGGACATGAGGTGGAGTATGGATTTCTGGGCGTTGAAATGAAACACCCTTCCCCCGACATACTGCGGAGCTTGTCCCATCGTTTCAAGCGGCAGAAGCTAGTCGAAATCAAGACGGTCTTCCCGAACTCGCCGGCAGACACCGGCGGCCTGCAAGCCGGCGACGTGATACTGGCGGTGAATGAACGGGCGATCCACGACCAGCGCGATCTGGTGCGCGAGGTCGGACTGTTAGGACCGGATTGTGTGGCCCGCTTGCGGGTCTGGCGGGAGCAGCAGAACCGAGAGTTGAATCTGGTCGTCGAACTGGGCAAATGGCCCGTGTACGAGGATGAGGGAATTATCGCCACCCAGCCGCGCTACCCGCAGTGGCGCGGGATCGAGGTCGATTTCCCCACCGCTCGCTACAAATTCTTTGAACGGGATCGCTACCACCGGGCCGTCCTTGTGACCAAAATCGCACCCTCCAGCAATGCTGCACTGTCTGGTGAACTGCAGGTCGGCGATTTCATCGGTCGAGTCAACCGCAAACCTGTCGCGACGCCCGCCGAGTTTCACAAGGCAGTCCAGGGGCTGGAGGGCCAGGTTGTCGAGCTCCGACTGGTTGACGGCCGGGTTGTCAAGATCCAAGAATAAGAGAGCCAAAAGGTTTCAAAGTGAAAAAGTGTAGGAGTTCAAAGGTGAAAAAGTGCAGCAGCCTTCGACGAGGGTTTGACACACGACTTTTCCACTCTTCCACTTTTCCACTCTTCCACTCTTCCACTTTCCCACTTTCCCGAAAATGAAAACAGACGAACTCCGCGAATGTTTCCTGTCCTTCTTTGAGACGAAGGACTGCGTCCGCCGGCCCAGCGACGTGCTCGTCCCCCGGGACGATCCGACCGTGTTGTTCACTCCGGCCGGCATGAACCAGTTCAAGAATCAGTTTCTCGGCATCGGCAAGCTCGATTTCACCCGTGCCGCCACGTGTCAGAAATGTCTGCGCACCGGAGACATCGCCAACGTGGGCATGACCGCTTATCACCACACGTTCTTCGAGATGCTGGGGAACTTTTCGTTCGGCGACTATTTCAAGCAGGAAGCCATTCGCTGGGCGTGGGAGTTCCTGACCGACAAGAAATGGCTGGGGCTGGACGCCGACCGCCTGACCGCGACGGTCTATGTCGACGACGACGAAGCCTACGACGTCTGGCACAACCAGATCAAACTCCCGGCCGAGCGCATTCGCCGCGACAACGAAGACGAAAACTTCTGGCCGGCCGGCGCGCCAAGTCGAGGTCCCGACGGCGTGTGCGGCCCGTGCAGCGAGATCTTCTATCACCCGCCCGGCGGTCATCAGGAAGTCGAAATCTGGAACCTGGTCTTCACGCAGTTCAACCGCGTGGGCCATCCGCCGGGCAACCTCCGGCCGCTGCCGAAAAGGAACATCGACACGGGCATGGGCCTGGAGAGGACCGCGGCGGTCTTGCAGGGGGTCGGGAGCAACTTCGAGATTGACATTCTCAAGCCGCTGTGTGCGGCGGCCGGCGAGGCGGCCGGTGTGGAGTATGATTTCGACAGCTCGCAGGGCCGGCCCTTGCGGCGGATTGCCGATCACGTCCGCGCCGTTGTCTTTGCCATTCACGAAGGCGTTCAACCCGGCAACAAGGAAGAGGGCTACGTCATCAAGCAGCTGCTCCGCCGAGCACTTCTGGAAGGTTACCTGCTCGGAAGACACGAGCCGTTTCTACACTGGCTTGTGCCGGCCGTTGTGGAAGCGATGCGAACACCTTACCCCGAACTGGCCGAAACCGCTCAGACCGTCACGGACGTGATCCGGGAGGAAGAAAACCTGTTTCTGGGGACGATCGAGAAGGGCCTCGGCAAGTTTGACCGCCTGATCGAGCAGGCGCGGGCCAGCGGCAGCTCCGTCGTCTCAGGAGACGACGCCTTCGAGCTGCACCAGACGGACGGCTTCCTCATCGAAATGACCGAGGCGCTGGCGGCCAGACAGAACCTGACCGTCGATCGCCGGCGCTTCGACCTTCGGATGCGAAAACACCAGACGCAAAGCGGGGCGGAAGCGTTCAGCGATGCCGTCATGTCGGAAGGCCCGCTCGACGCCTTGCGAAAAACTTCCGGAGGCACCGAGTTTCTGGGGTACGAAACGACCGAGGCCGACACAGAAATTGTGGGCATTATTGCCGAGAAACAGCTCGTGGATCAATTGACCGAGGTGGGGCAGGCCTCCCCGGTGGCCGTCGTCCTGGATCGAACCCCCTTCTATGGTGAAGCCGGCGGACAGGTTGGCGACACGGGCGCGCTTGTGGGCGACGACTGCCGGTTCCGTGTCCTCGACACCCTGCGGGACGGTGAGTTGTTGCTGCACGTCGGGCATTTGCAGAGCGGCCGGCTGGAAGTCGGCGGGAAGCTCGCCGCGCAAGTTGAGGCGAGTCGTCGCGCGGGCATACGCCGGGCCCACTCCGCCACGCACCTTCTGCATCATGCGCTTCGCAAGACGCTGGGTGAGGACGCGACCCAACGCGGATCGAAAGTCGAACAGGACGCGCTCCGTTTCGACTTCGCGCACCGCAAAGCGCTGACGTCCGAGGAGCTGCTGCAAGTCGAAGACGAAATCAATGCCCGCATTGCAACCGGCGCCCCCGTGACAACGTCCCTGATGAATATTCAAGAGGCCAGAGAGTGTGGCGCCATGGCTCTGTTCGGCGAGAAATACCCGGACCGGGTCCGCGTCGTTCGCATGGGTGACTTCAGCACGGAGCTTTGTGGCGGAACCCATTTGGAGAATACCGGCCAGGTCGGGATCTGTAAGCTGCTCAAGGATGAGCTGATTGCCAGCGGCGTGCGGCGGATCACGGCACTGACCGGCCCGAAGGCGCTCGAGCGGATTCGTGAAACCGAGGACCTCCTCAAAGAAATGGTCGCGCTGCTGAAAACGCCGCAGCCGGAAGACTTGCCCAGGCGTGTCGCGACGCTGCAAGAGGAGCTCCACGCAGTAAGACGCGAATTGGCGAAACAGACGAGCCGATCGGTCGCCGGCACGGTGGATGACTTGATTCATACCGCCGAAGTGATCGACGGCGTCAAAATCGTCGTTCACGACGCCCAAGACGCCGGCCGCGAGACGCACCGCGACTTCATCGACCAGATCCGCGGCAAAGCTTCCCCGGTCGCCATTCTGCTTGGTTCGGTCTTCGACAGGAAAGTGGCGTTGACGGCCGCTCTCAGTAAGGATCTGATCGGCCGAGGTCTGAGCGCCGCGGAGTGCGTCAAGGCAGCGGCCAAGGTCGCCGGCGGCGGAGGCGGCGGACGCCCCGATATGGCGGAAGCCGGCGGAAAAAACACCGAAAAACTCGCCGACGCGCTGACCGAGGGCGAAAATTATTACCGCGGCAAACTACAAGCGTAGCCGGTCTTTGTGGAGCAGGTTTTCCAGCCTGCTGTTTGCATGCGGCAGGCTGGAAAGCCTGCCCCACGATGGAAAGCCTGCCCCACGATGGAAAGCCTGCTCCTGGGCGAGACCTTCCGTCTATTGTTCGTCTTTCTGCATATTCTCAGGGCCGGTTTCTGCGGCCGGTGGTTCCGGAACAGACGGTGACGTTGGCTCATTCGCGGATCGTTCGGATGGTCTTCGGCGTGCGATGGGAATGGCACGGTACAAACGCAGCAGTCCGAGCAAGAGCACAAACGCCGCCAGCGCAACGGCTGCCAGGGCAACCAGACTGGGCCAGTGTCCGAATACGTGACGCGCCGGCCACCAGAGCCATTTCCAACTGAATAAAACGACGACGGCCGCTGCGCTCAAATAGGGGCCGAAGGAAACAAACGTTCGCCCTGTGATCACTCGGACCGTCAAACCGACGATCAGCCCGCACAGCGGCGCCAACAGAAACACAAATATCACCGGTTGCCAACCGACAAAACTCCCGATCATCGCCATCAACGTCACGTCGCCGAAACCGAGCGCTTCTCGGCCCAAAAGCAGCGACGACAGCGCCCGCACGAGCCACGTGATGCCGCCGCCGGCCAGCAGCCCGGCCATACTCCAGGCCAGCCCGTGCCAGTGGCGGTGTTGATCGAACCATGCCGGAATGTAAGGCCCGCGCAACCCCGGAATTTGCTGGTTCCAATCGACCCACAGGTGAATGATTTGCAGGTCGCCCACGACTGCCGCTCCAATGAGTCCCACCAACACGCCCGTGAGGGTGATTCGATCGGGGATGACGTAGTCCCACAGATCGGTTCCGGTGGCGGCAATCAGCAGACTGATCAGTATCAGGTGGTAGACGATGCGTCCGTACCACCAGATTTCGTCGGGGGTGACTTCGGTCGTCGTCTGACATTCGAAACGAACCATAGCGGTGACGAAGGCTGCAAACAGCAGCCCGGTTCCCAGTTCAACGACGAGCCTCCATCCGCCGATCGGGTTGCCGCAGTTCCGGCAACGGCCGCGTGTCAGCAAGAAGCCGACAATCGGAAAACGCTGCCAGCGGCGAAACGGCTCGCCACACGTGGGACAACCCAGCGGTGGGCGCAGGCGAGCGCCCTGAGCAAGGCGGACGATGCATTTCACCAGCACGGCGCCGACGCACGCGCCCAGAAAGAAAGCGAGTCCAGCCGACCACTCGGGCGATAAATGCGTGAAGAAAAACCTCATTGGCGGGCATGCAAGTTGCGTTCAATCGGCCTGATTCGGACGTCAAGCGTACCTGACCTTGTCTGGGCATGCCAGAGACGAAGTGAAGGCGGGGTCGAAATGCAAAGCTTTTTGCGTCTATAATGCCGTTCTGTCGATGTGAACTCGATCCCTGGCCTTTAGCCCCTGAATCAGGAGCATTTTGATGAAGAAAATTGAAGCGATCGTCCGTCATTTCAAGTTGGAGGAAGTCAAGGATGCATTGACCGCGGCCGGCGTTCAGGGAATGACGGTTTCGGAAGTGCGCGGATTCGGCCGGCAAAAGGGACACAAAGAGCAGTATCGCGGTGCGGAATACACCGTCGACTTCTTGCCAAAAGCCAAAATGGAGGTGATCGTTTCCGACGAGCAGGCCCAGGCGGTCATCGACACCATTCTGGAAACCGCACGGACCGGGAACATCGGCGACGGGAAGATCTTCGTGATTGATCTGAACGAGATGATTCGAATTCGGACCGGGGAGACTGGAGAAGGCGCCCTCTGAGGATTGAGGATTTTGAATTTTGTAACTGTTTAGCCGAATGTAGCAATGAGGAAATTAGGAATCCAGGAAGACAGGAGAAAGACGATTCCCGACATTCCTGCTTTCCTGGTTTCCTAATCATTCTCCGTTTACCACGAAATGCACTGTCGTGAGGAAGTTGCTCCAGACGGCTAAAGTGTTACTGAATTTTCGGTTTTCGATTGCAGATCGGGGTCTGTTGAATCCTCAATCCAAAATCCTCAATCCAAAATCCTCAATCCAAAATCCTCAATCCAAAATCCTCAATCCA
>CAZGYE010000072.1:0-1807 GCA_964530165.1 uncultured Planctomycetaceae bacterium | reverse complement strand
AAATCGAAAATCCTCAATCCAAAATCGAAAATGAAGATGGCGGAATTTTCGGCTGGGCGTCTGGCGGTATACCGGGCTCGGACTACGGAAATACAACAACAGGCTCGCCGATTGTTTGACGGCGGGGCCTCTGGGCTGCAGGTGGCAACCGCGTTGTCTGAAGCAACCGACGTCTTTCTGGCCGATGTGTTGCGAGAAGCTTCTTCCGGGTTGACTCGGCAGCAGCAATCGCTGGTGGAGCGGCACGGGGCGGTGATCGCGGTCGGCGGTTCGGGGCGTGGCGAGCTGGCGCCTTTTTCCGATGCCGATTTGTTGTTTCTGTATCGGCAGCCGGCCGTGGAACCATTCACCGAGTGCGCGGAGCGTGTCGTTCGCGACTGTTGGGATGCGGGGATCCGTCTCGGGCACAGCCTGCGCACGATCAACGATTCGATCAACATGGGCCGTCAGGACCCGCATGCCGCGACGGCACTGGTCGAGGCTCGTCTGCTTTGGGGGAGCGACGATCTGTTCGCGGAGTTCAAGCGGGACGTTTTTCGCAAGGTGATCCACGGCCGGCGGCGAGCGTTCATCAACGAAGCCGTTGCGGGCCGGCGGGAAGAGCAGACCCGCTACGGGGCCACGGTCAACCGTCTGGAGCCGGACGTCAAGCGGTCTTTGGGGGGACTGCGCGACGTGCATCTGATTCGTTGGATTGGTTTCGCGCACTACGGAACGGCCGACATCCATTTGCTGCGGCTGCATGACGCGCTCAGCAAAGAGGATGCCCGCGTGCTCTTAGAGGCGCAGGACTTCCTGCTGCGACTGCGGATCGACTTGCACTTTGCCGCCGAACGCGCGCAGGACGTGTTGACCCGTGAGGAACAATTGCGAATCACCAAAGAGCGGAGGATCGAAGGCGCCGTTGGGCAACTCCCGGTGGAACGCTTCATGCAGACGTACTTTCGGCACAGCACGGCGATTGCGAACCTCGCCGGCCGTTTCGTCTCGTTACACCAGCCGCGAACCGTCGCATCGCGTTTGATTCACTTCGTGATGACACGTCAGGCCGACAAGATCTTCAGAGTCGGACCGGAGCGCATCGACGTCGTTCCGCAGCACCGGGACTTCGTCATGGGCAGCCTGGAACAGGTTCTGAAGCTCTATTACCTGGCTGCGTCCTACGAGGTTAGCCCAGCACCGGCGCTGGTCGAACGCCTCAAGGGATCAGTGCCCAAACTGGACGGGAACCTCTCGGAGGAGAGCGCACAATTATTCTTGCGGATTCTCAGTCGCAGCGGACATCTGGGCGCCGTGTTGCGCAGCATGTTCGACGTCGGGCTGCTGGAATTGCTGGTTCCCGACACGTCACATGCCCGCTGCCTGCTGCAGTTCGATCTCTACCACAGCTACACCGTCGACGAGCATACGCTGCGGGCCATCGAGGCGGCCGAGGAATTCGAGCACGACGACGGTCCCCTCGGCGCTGCTCATCACGAAATGCATCACAGGGAGATGCTGCATTTAGCCCTGCTGCTGCACGATCTCGGCAAAGGATTTGACGCGGATCACAGCGACGTCGGCCGGCAGATTGCAGAGCGGACGGCGGACCGGCTCGGGTTGTCGGAACATCAACGCGACCTGCTGGTCTTTCTGGTGCACAAGCATCTGCTGATGGCTCACACGGCGTTCCGCCGCGACACGACCGATCCGCAGCTCTTGCTGTCGTTTAGCCACCAAGTCGGCAGCCCGGAAACGCTGCGGATGTTGTACGTGCTGACCGCGGCAGATATCACCGCTGTCGGGCCGGACGCATGGACCGGCTGGA
>CAZGYE010000071.1:14025-20525 GCA_964530165.1 uncultured Planctomycetaceae bacterium | reverse complement strand
CAGGCTTTCCAGCCTGCCGCTCCGCAATGGCAGGCTTTCCAACGGCAATGGCAGGCTGGAAAGCCTGCCCCACACTCTTCACTTTCCAGACTCTTTCTTTGTCTCGGCTTTCTTCCGGACGGGTAGATCCGCCGAGATCAGTTTGTCCCGCCGGCGAATCGTCAGCCGTAACGTGTCGCTGGCTTCCAGACGTCCCAACGCCCACCTCAACATTCTGCAGGATTGGATCAGTTCGTCGTTGACGAAGAGGATCAAATCGTCCGGGCGAAGTCCCGCCTTGGCGGCAGGCGAGCCGTCCGTGACGGAGACGACGTACGCCGGAGTGCGGTACAGCACGTCGGGCACCATCACCAGGCCGAAGTCGATCGGCTGGTAGCGATTGGGATTGTTCTCAGGTTCCGGTTCCTTCTTCCGCGACATAAATCGCCCGGAGATAATTTGTTTGGTCACCTCGCGCAGTTCGGCGATCGGGACGGCGTAGTTGATCCACGTGTTGCTGTCGACGTTGCGGAGTTCCTTGCCGATCATCCCCAGTAATTTTCCGTCGCGGGAGGTCAGCACTCCGCCGCCGGCGCCCGGGTTGTTGGTGACGGCGTCGACAACGTAGACGTCGCCGGTGTAGGGGATCTCGAACGCGCCGCGGCGGGCGGTCAGCTTGGTGCGGGCGGCAATCACGCCGTGCAGCACCGACACCGGCTCGTCGCCGGTGGCCACCTTGAACATGTTGCTGAAACCAAGAACCCGTGTGCCCGCCGATGCGGTTTCCGACTTTTCCAGATCGAAATACGGCAGGTCCAGCTCTTCTTCCTGGATCTTGAGCACGGCCAAATCGAGTTCCGGCTCGGCGCCGAGGACTTTCGCACCGAACCGCCGGCCGTCGCCCAGCACAACGGTCACCTCATCCGCGTCGAGCACGTGACTCCAGACAGTCGCGATGTGACCGTCCGCCGAGACCAAAAAACCAGTCCCATACGCGTAAAGGCGCCGAATGCCGCCGGCCCCGAAGATCTTCACGATGCGCGGCTGCACGTGTGCGATCGTCTCGGCCGTCGACTGCGCCGGAAGCTGCCGACTGACGCAAACCACCATGATGATCGCCGGCAGACACCTTCCCATGTGCTGAGTCATCGCAATCTCCACGACTCTCGTCGTCACTACCAGTCGCCGAAGGAACGGCTCACAGCCTCTCAGTCGAGCAATGACAGGTGCGGTTGAGTGTGGGGCAGGCTTTCCAGCCTGCCGAAGGGTAACGGCAAGATGGAATGTCTGCCGATCACTCACGGCAGGCTGGAAAGCCTGCCCCACAGCGTAACGACATTCTGAATCTGAGTGTCAATCGACGTCTATTTCTTTTCGTCTTTCTTTTCGCTCACTTTCTTCGCCGTGGAGCTTGCGAACAGATGGGCGCGCTCCACCTGAAACGTCTCGAATTCCTCGCCGGCCCGCCGGACCAGAAATCGACCGGGCAGTCTCCGCCCGTCGAACTCGCGAAACTCAGTGACACGTATCTCGCACTCGTCGGCGTCTTCGGCCAACTGGGTGTTGAATCCCACGAACCGGCCGTCGTTCTTGCTGAAATACCAATGCGACTCCACCCCGGTGAGTTCGGTCGCGATCACGTCGACGCTCTCGCCACGGCCGTCCAGAGGCTCGCTGCCGAGGTAATAGAATTCGGAGAACCCATCGGCACCCTTCGTGAGCATCAGCCGCAGATGATCGAGCGCAACCAGCAACCCCCCTGTGCCCGGCGGTTCATCCTCCAACGCACTTCCGTCCAAAGGCTGGAAGAAGGCCAGGCGGCCCAATTCCAGTCCCAATCCCTTCTCGGAGAGGGTGACCTCGAAGGCTTTGCCGGAGAGAGTCGTCCCCGCGAGGCTCCAGACACCGGCGACCTGCGCGAAGTCGCCGAGATCGTGCAAGCCCGCCAGCGTCCGCTTCTGTTCGAGCTTGTTGAAGTAAAAGTTGGCAAAGCCCTTCTTGCGGACGAAGAAGTGCTTGTACTGATCGGGCGGTTTTGTCGGCGGATGGACGGGCCGAGGGACCGGCTTCGGCTTCTTGTCGCCGGGCGGCTGAGAGGGCTTCTTCTCGCCCGGCTTCGGTTTTTTGGGACCGGGCCGTCGCCGCGGTCGACGTTGTTTGGGCGTCATCTCCGACTGGCGATGCAGGCCGCGCAGCCGCACAGAGACTTCGTGCTTGCGGTCCTTGCGACGATAGACCAGAGGCAGCTTCCATCCCTTGGGATAGATGCCCAGGATGTTCTTGAACTGGTTGACGCTCCGCATTGGCCGGCCGGCAAGCGAAACGATTTCATCGTCGATGCGAATTCCCCGGCGATAGGCTTCCGACTGCTCCAGAATTCCGGAGATCGCGACCGATCCGTCAGCCTCCGTAGCGACCGTCGCCCCCAGCGTGGCGTGGTCGACGATTCGCCCGCTTTTCAGGTGGTCCATGAAATTCTTGATTTGATTGATCGAGACGGCATACCCGGCTCCGGAATTGACCCGGCCGCGCTTGTCGAACGAGCCGCGACCGTTAATGCCCACCAATTCGCCGTCGTCGTTGAACAACGGGCCGCCGGAGTTTCCGGGGTTGATCGAGGCGTCAACCTGAATGCAATCGGCGTACTCCAAGAAGGTGCCGGCCGGATACTGATACCGATGCACGCCGCTGATGATGCCGTAGGTGACGGTCGGCTGGAAATCGGTCGCCAGCAAAAACGGGTTTCCCATGGCGTAAGCCCAGTCGCCGACCTTCAGCTTGTCGCTGTCTCCGAGTTTGGCGAAGGGGAAGTCCCTTCGGCCGAGCAGCTTGATCAGCGCCACGTCGCCGGTGGGATCGACGCCGACGATAACGGCGTCGTACAACCGCCCGTCGTTGAGCCCGCACTTCATGAAGTCGCCGGCCGCGCGGGTCACGTGGAAATTGGTCAGCGCGTAGCCGTCGGAGCTGATGACGACGCCGGAACCCCCGCCTCGCCCGCCGTGTGCAAAAATGGCCACTACGGTCGCCGCGACCTTCTTGACGACCTCGACGCGGCGCGCTTCGGCCTGGATGACCGCCGGATCCGCCGCCCCGGCCGTGGACGCACAACCGCCTGGGGCGGACCATCCGCACAGCAGGCAGAGTGGAACAACGGCCGTCCGACAGAGGCGAATCTGTAGCATGATGCACTCCCCGTTCCCACTGTGAGTTACTTAATCACCTTGGCATCGGCCAGATCGAGATGGTCGCCGATGTGGATGTTGCCGCCGTAGTCGACGAGAATCTCCAAATAGACGGCGCCGGAGATGTCGAGATCGATCACCCGTGGCTCATCCGGTCCCCGAACGTCGGCCTCCAACAGGATCCGTCTTTCACCGCGGATTACGTCACCGTTGATGGCGGTGATGACAACGTGTACGTCGCCCAGTCCTTTCTGCGCCACTTCGTAGTCGATTCCCATGACGGCCTGGAAGCGGCGATACTCGGCGCCGATGCGATACAGCAGCCGCGTCTTCGAATGAATCCACAGCCCGTGTGCATAGGTCTTGTTCCCCAGTCTTAACGGCCGGCCGACATAGTTCCGATCGCGGCGATAGCGAAACAGGCTGCGTTCGGCTTCGTCGTCAAAGTACGGCGTCAGCGTCACTTCCCGCGGTTCGATGGCGGAAAGGTAACGAACCTTGCCCAAGCTGAAATCGAGCCTGCGGAGTCCCTCCAGCGGCAGCCGGACCTCCGCCCCGCTCAGCAAGGCTGCCTGGAACTGGCTCCCATCCCAGGAGACCCGGCTGAGCCAGACGTTCTCGGAACCGACGAACGAGACTTCGCACAGCGGCTTCGTCGTCGGCTCGGCGGGGCGGGCGTAGATGAGGCCGAACACTTTCTCCCGCTTGATGGGAATCGCATCGCCTTCGAGCAGGAACTTGACGAATTTCTCGTCGACGCCGTCGATCACACCGTCCAGATGGTCGAGCACGCCGTTATTCTTGCGGACGACAAGCAGATCTCGTTTCAGCTCCCGGCCGCACAGCTCATTCCAGGGCTGGTCGATTTCCCCGTCGGACGGCTGAAAACGAATGTTGCTGATCGATGACGACGGAACGGCGAACGCACCCAGCAGCCCAGACTCTATCGAAGCGGTGCGCCCGGCTGAAGTGAATTTGGTGCAGGGAAACCGCGAGCCGTCAGCCAGGACGACATGCACCGCGTTGGCGTCGGCCGGTTTTGGGCCTTCCTTTCCTGCCAGACTGACGTCGAGTATTTCTGAAACGGGAAGCTTGAGTGCGTTCCCATCTTTGGTCAATGTCAGGGTGGTCGAGGAAAGTTGCTGGAGCTTTCCGGCGTGCTGGTCGCCTTTCAGGGTGGAAACCACGACCTGCGGTGCACCGGCGACCTGCGGTGTCCCGGCGAAAGCGGCCAGCAGCGCGGTTGATACGAATAGATTCATGGTTGTCTTCGTGTTTTGGCGCGTCGTTTCGCCAGCTTCTTGAAGTACTCTTCCACCGCCTTCCGGTAATGGGCGGGGAAATTGCGGTTCAGCAGGTTCTTGGCGCGGGCTTCCTCTTTGGGGGGCAGGGCCCCCCAGCCAGCCTTGTTGCGGGCGTGTTTGCGGTCCACGTTGCCGGCAGCAGTCGCCCCTTTGACCACGCTGTCTTGGGCGGGGCTAGAAGACTGGTTCGACCGGTTTTGCGAACTCCCGCCGCCGCCCCCTCCGCCGCTCTGCTGCTCCAGCTTCTCGATGATCTCGTCGAGGATGGTGACGATTTCGTCCTGGACCTTTTGAACCTTTTGTCCGCCCCGTCCCAGATCGAGCCGCCGCCCGGAATCTTTCATCTTCCGCGTCGCCTCATCGAGCGTCATCTCCCGCAGGGCTTGGAGATCGTACTGCATCAGCGTGGCGACGGTCGAGTAGCTGACCGGGACGTTCTGGGTATCTTTGAGCAACTGCTTGATCGTCGCCAGCCCGTCCTGTTTCATCAGCAACTGGTGTTGGCAAACCGCCCGGAAAAAGAGACATGTTGCCGGATCGACGACCTGCCTGGGATCGAGCTCGCCGAGTGCGTCCAGGGCCTCGTCGTACATTCTCCGCTGCGCGAGATAGCGGCCGTAGAACAGACGCATGTTCGCCTGGTAGAACTCGCCGGCTTCCTTTCGCGAGAGCAACGCGGATAGTCCGCCCCAGGCGGTCGACTTCGGCGCCAGCGGCGGTGCATCCTGTAGCCTGCAAGCGTCGACCAGTTTCTTCGTCGCCGGGTCGGCGAGGCAGAAGGTCTCGATGACCTTCTCGAACAAATCGCGGGCCGGCAGAGATTCCTCCCCGATCGCCCAGACTTTGCCGATGTTCTCGCGAACCCGCTCGTCCTTGACTTGCTGGGCGGCAACCCATTCTAAAGTCTGCGACCGCACCTCGTCGGCCGCGGGCGGCGCGTAGAGCTTGTCGACGGCATCGGAGCCGCCGGCTGTGCCGACCAGCACGAAACAAAGTCCGTAGACACTCACAAAACGTCGTGTGCTTCTTAACATCTGAACGCTCCTGATTGGTTCAGGGTCACGGTTCGCTCGCGTCTCTTACCGATTCTTGCCGGTTACCAGGTTGTAAGTCGCTTCCTGAACGCGCTTCTGGCGGTTGGCAAGGTTTTGCAATTGCTCAATAATATCGGGCTTCTGCGCCTGATCGCCGTCAATCAGGTTCCCGAGCCGTTTAGTCCGACGATTGATCCGCATCTGCAACGACCGCAGCATCTTTAACTCAGCCAGCTTGTCGACCAGCGTGGGATCCTGCGGCTGCATGGGCGGCTGGTCCTCGGGCGGCGGCTGGTCGTCCTTCTTTTCCATCTCCTTCTGCAGGGCTTCGATGATTTCGGCCAGCGCCTCGATGATGTCCCGCTCGATCGACTGGGTCAGTTCGGCGACCTGGCCCCGGTCCAGCCGCCGGGCAACGATTTGCATGTCCTCGCGGAGCTGCTCGACCGCCTCCGGAAACGCCACCGAGGATCCTTCTTCCTTCAACAGCGTCAGCGCCTTGTTGGCCTCCAGCACAATTTCCTCTTCTTGAAGAGAGAGATCGTGCGACCGGCCGCGGTGACGGGCCGTCCACTCCTTGTTCGGAGTCTTCGAGAGACTGACAGTGCCATTGTAGACGGCCAACTGCAAAGCCAGCATCTTTTGGAAGCGGGCTTCCAACGCCGCCAGCAGCAATTCTCGCTCCTCTTCGCGCAACTGGCGGAGAATCTCTTCGAGCTTTTCCTTCGCCTTTTCGAGCTTGGCGATGGCCTCGTCCTGATGCCCCGACGCCTCGTCGTGTTTCTGCCGCTTCAGCTCCTCGATCGCTTTCTCCATCTCTTTGCGGGCCTGCTCGATTTCGTCACGCCCCGGAGTGCGACTCGGACTGTCACTGGACTCGCCTGATTTTCCTTCGCCTGATTTTCCTTCGCCCGATTTTCCTTCGCCCGATTTTCCTTCACCTGATTTTCCTTCACCTGATTTTCCTTCACCTGATTTTCCTTCACCCGATTTTCCTT
>CAZGYE010000071.1:0-13925 GCA_964530165.1 uncultured Planctomycetaceae bacterium | reverse complement strand
CGCCTGATTTTCCTTCGCCCGATTTTCCTTCACCCGATTTCCCTTCGCCCGATTTTCCTTCACCTGATTTTCCTTCACCTGATTTTCCTTCACCCGATTTTCCTTCGCCTGATTTTCCTTCGCCCGATTTTCCTTCACCCGATTTCCCTTCGCCCGATTTCCCTTCGCCTGATTTTCCTTCACCCGATTTTCCTTCACCCGATTTTCCTTCACCCGATTTTCCTTCACCGCCGGCGTTTCGTTTGGCGTCTTGGCTGTCGATCTTGTCGACGAGTTTCTTTGTGTCCCCCGCGACTTTTGTCTGCCGGCCCGCGAGTCGATCGGCGTTCTCGCCCCGTTCGGTCCCGGCTCGGACGTCCTTCTGCTGGCCGAGGACGTGCCACAGGTCTTTTAAGAGGTCCTTAATCCGCAGCTTCTCTTTCTCAAGCTCGCTCATGCGGTCTTCACTCTGCAGGAGTTTCAGCAGGGCCTTCAACTGCTCGACGAGCTCGGCCTGCCTCCCGACCGCATCGCCGAGGCTGTTTTTTTCGAGCAATGCGATGATCTGCTTCATCACCTGGGAGACTTGTCCTCCCTTACTCTGTTTGATGGCCCGAAACAGGAGATCGGCCCGTTCCGGGTCGGTCTTTCGCATGTACTGAGCCATCTGCACGAGCATGTTTTCGAACCGCTCGTACCGGAGTTTGATCGCTTCCTGCTTTCCGGTAAGCGACGGTTGTTTCGATTGGGCGGCCGTCGCTGCCGGCTTCTCGGCAGCGGAGGGCTTCGCATTCTCAGTTTGTCCGGGCAGCGAAACCGCCAGGAGAGAGACACAAGCGGCTGCGACAGTCGTCACCATCAATCTGCGGAGATGCATGGATTGACCTCCATTGGAGCCATTGAGTCGGCGGGCTTGCCCGCCGCGCCCCGCAAGCGGGGCGGCTAAATCTTTTTCGGTCATTTGTGCTACTTGTCGTCATGATCAGGGAGAGTCTCTTTGAGCTTGTCGATGATGCTTTTCTTGCGACGGTTCTCCGTCTCTTCCGTCAAACGCTCCTGCTGGTCGATAATCAGTTTCAGGTCCTTCAGAGCTTCGTGAAATTCAGCCAGGTCTCTGATTTCCGCGAGCACCTTTCGCATGTGCTCGAGCATTGTGCCGATGTCTTCCAGACTCTCGTCGATTTGCGGTGTCGGGTTGTTTCCTTTTTCGTTGGCCAAGCGAAAGCGGCCGATGGACTTGTCGACGCGCTCGAAGTCGACTTCGTTGATGCGGCCGAGGGGCTTGACGATCAGATCGTCAATCCGCTCTACCATTTGACGCGTGTGGACCGCATTGTTCACCAATTCTTCCAGAATTTCTTTGAAACTCTCCTCAATCGCCCTGGTTTCGCTGGCATTCTTGCGGATCTGGTGCAGGCTGCGCTCGGCGCAGGCGGCAACAGCCATGTCGATCTCTCGAATCTTCTCGTCGTGCTCTTGCTTCCCGCCCGGTTCGGGCGTTTTGTCCCGCAACTGGGCGGCCTCCTGCACGCGGCTTTTGTGCGTGATGAGATCTTTTTGGGCGCCCTCTACCTCGCTGATGATCTGCTCGAACCGCCGGCGCAGATTCAATTCTTTCCCGTACAGAATCGCCAGGATCTCCTCGGTGCTGACGATCTGAAAGACGTACCGCTCGCCGCGGCTGACGTTTGGACCGTTCAGATTATCGGCATCTTGGGCGAAGACGGTCAACGTCAATTTCTGACCGAGGGTCAGATCAAGGGGCAGCACTTCGAACTGTTCGAACGGCTGCTCTGCGGACCGCCGCAGTTTGAAGTCCTTGTCGTTCTCATCGGGCGGAATGCGGAAAGGGCGGGCCCGCCACTCTTGCGCGTCATCGATCCGGAAATCGAACCGGGCCTTCTGGATGCCATAATCGTCGGAGATCAGCCCTGCCACCGGAACAGTGGCCTTGCGGGTGATGGAAGCGCTGATGCCGCGCAGTTCCGTTTCGATGACCGGCGGGTTGTCGATGATGCCGGTGAGGGTCAACCGCGCCGGATCGCTGCTGGTGATGTCGTCGATGTCTTCCAGATAGATTCGCATCAGCGAGTCGGGAGGGATGACGAACGGTTTGCCGAAGTCATCCATGTCTTCGGCGGTCCGCCGGCGGTCCGCCTCGCTCTCACCGGTCGAGAGCGCAAAGGGCAGCGTGAAACTACGGCGGTCTGACGCGAAGAACCTTTCCACGACGTCGTCCGGCAGCGCAACGGTCTCTTCCGCGATGCCCTCTTCGGAGGATTGGGTCAGCGTTGCTCGTGGTTGATCCGTGCGCGTCGCTTCTGCATCCGTTTGCGAGAGACCGTAGCCAAACGCCAGTTCATAGCGGCCGAACTGCACGCGAACGCTGACCAGCTCTTTGTTGACGGCGGCGTGCATGAGGAACCTGGTTTCCATGGGCAGCGAGATCTGCGTTCCCTGCACTTTCTTGTGTTGTTGGGCGAACTGGCCGTTCAAGCCGGTGTAGTCGGGGTAATCGCACTCGAGCGTAATCTGGTCGATTCGCGGCGGATCGACGACGACAATTTTGTACGGCAGGCGGTTGGTGAAGTCGCCCCCCTTCACCCAAAACTCCAGGCCGTCCAACAGCCCGCCAACCGAGTACCTGAAGATCGCCGCGGCGTTTTCCTGCCGGAGCAGTTGCCGATCGGCAACCTGTGTGCACGTGACGCGTCCGGAACCGCGTCCTTGGTCGAGCTTGTAATACAGCACCACGCGCTGGGGAACCTTCCACGGGCTGCCGTCCGGCTTGTGCTTCGGGACCTCGATGAGCAGGGTCAAATCGCCGCCGCGCGGATGCCTGTACTCGAAGTCCTTGAACTGCTTGATGCGATCGCCGGGCTGCGCGACAACCTTGGCGAGCAGCGTTGTGTTGCGGGTCCAGTACTCGTCGTCCCAGTGGATGTAGGCGCGCGCCCAGCGTTGGACGGCCTGCTCGTTGGCCCAGGCAAAACCGCCGATCGAAGCGATGAGCACGGCCGCCACCGTGATCGCCCGTCGGAGCGGGGCCTTGTCGAACACGGCCTCAATCTCCAGGCTTCGCGCAGCCTCGGTGACGTCGTCCACCGTTCGGTTGAGCATGGCGGCAGTCAGCGGCGTTTCCTTCCCGGACGTGGATTCCTCCAGTTCGACGGCGGTAATCAAACGGTCGTCCAATTCAGGGAACCGGCGCTCCAACAGCAGCGCCAAGGCTTTCATCCGCACACTTCTGGAGATCCTGAAGATCACCCACGTCGAGAAGCTGAACACGAACAGGCACAGGGCGGCCACTGTGAACGTCTTGCGGAACCAGATGGGCAATTCCAGCGTGCGAAGCTGGAAATAGGCCCAATCGATGCCGAGACTCGCCCAGAACAACAGGGCCAGCACCACCAGCACCAGGGCCGTCCCTTCCAGAAGCACATACCGCCGAATCCGCCGCCGCAGCCGGCCGAGCACGGCACGAATCTCAGGACGGATTTGCGTGACGAGTTGTGCCGACATCATTAAGCCAGTTTCAAGAGTTTTCGTGTCAACCATTCCAACGACAACAGTCCGACCAGCAAGTACAACACCCAATCGCGGTCCCAAAGGGTCCGCAGCCGTTCCTCGACTAGGAATTCTTCGCTGCGGTTCGGCAAGAGCGTCGCCAGTTCCTTTTCGGCTTCTTCCAGACGGAGATACTTGCCCCCGGTGTCCCGTGCCAGATCGGTCAGCAGCTTCGCGTTCTGCTGGGGGTTGTCCGATTCGAGGTTGGGCAGGACGACGTCGATCTTGGCGGTCAACTGCTCGCGGGATTCGGGAATCGGCAGCTCCAGGCGATAAGTCCCCGGCAAACTGGCCCGAAAATCGCCCACGTACTGACCGGGACGGTTCCGGTCTCGGTGCAATTCGCGCCCCGAGATGAGCGGTTTGCCGTTCGGGTCGTAAACTTCGACGACGACTTTCTCGACGTCCAATTGTTTCATCTGCGGATCGTACAGGTGCGCCCGGACGCGAACTGTCTGTCCCAGGACATACTGATTGCGTTCCAAAAGCAGCATGCCCCGGCTGGTTCCTCGTTTGAGCCGTCCCTGCGCGACTTCACGAATGGCTTTGGTCCAGAAACGGTCGTAGTATTCGTCGGAGAGAGACCGCAGCCGCCACATCTCGGCGCTGCCCAGGTAGAGGGTCCGCCCGGCTCCGTAGAATTGCGAGGCCAGCAGAATGGGTTGTCCGTGTTCGGTTTGCGCTTTGGGATCGGAGAAACGGGCATAGATGGTGGCGCCCGCTTTCGAGCCGGCGGTCGGATAGCAGCGGTACACGCCTTCGAATTCTTTCCAGACGTCGGCCGACCGGGCCGGGTCGTCGGTCAACTGCAGGAAGCCGGCGTCGCGGCCCTCGCGGGTGAAATCGATCGGCCAAGCCTGATCGGCCTGGTGTTCGAACTGGTAACTGAGCAAATAGGAATTCAAAAAGACCGGATACAATTCCTGCACCGGCGCCAGATCCTCGGTTGCGGCGCTGGCCAGATCGGGTGTGTGGACGTCGCCGGCCACCAAAATTAGACCGCCGGCATGTTGACTGACCCAACGAGCTAGAAGCTGGATTCCTTCCGGCGATATCCTCGTCCAGTCGGGGTCGAAGGCGATGACGACGTCGTACTCGACCATTTCGGGCGCGGATTGGGGGAACCCAATGAGCAGGTTGTCCGATTCCTGGCTGACCTTCCCGATGGTGGCCGGGTCGACCGTTTGCAGCCACACGTCCAACGTGACCCCCGGGTGCCGGAACAGCATGTTGCGGACAAACCGGTAATCCCGCATCGGTCCGCCGGCCATCAACAGCACCCGCGTCTTGCGGTCGACGATGTTGATGGTCTTGCGACGGATGTTGTCTTCGTCGCTCAGTTCACGGACGTTGCCCCGAGCGGGGCCGCCACTGGCGGTTGTTCTCGCGCGGACGAAGAACTCGAAGCTGCCGGCTACCGACGGCGTGCGCTGAAACTTCACCTCCAGCGGAATGCCCGCTTCGTGTAACGTGACCTCGCGGGAATCGACGACGGAAGGCTCGACCGTCGTTGACGACTCGACGTTGTCATCACCTTCGGCCCGCATCAGCAATTCGACTTCGACTGTGCGTCCGGAGAGTCCCTGACCCTGGATGAATGCCGAGATCTCGTACGCGTCGCCGAGATGAACGTCGGTGGGGGCCTGAATGTTGGCCACTCGCAGATTTACCGGCGCCTCGGTGCTGCCCACGCCAACGGTGATCAGGCGGACCCGAGGCTTGGACGCCTTGGCAACGTCGTTGACGGTCGACGGTTGGATGCCCGCGTTGGAGCCGCCGTCAGAAATCACGACGATTCCCGCCAACGTGCTTCCGCCGACTTGCCGCATCAGTGAGAGCAGCGATTCACCCATCCGCGTTTCCAGCCCGCGGGGACGCAGAACCTCGTCCCAATCGAGCCGCTCCCTGTGGGGCAGGCTTTCCAGCCTGCCGCTCCGCAATGGCAGGCTGGAAAGCCTGCCCCACACCGGCCGATCCGTTTTGGTGTGAAACACGCTGTGCGGACGGCTGAGTGCGGAATCGAAGGTATAGAGGCTGACTTCGTGTCGCTCGCGCAGCTTCTCGATCAGTGGCGAACCGGCCAGAAGCGCCTTGACTGCGTCGGCTCGTGAGCGGTTTTTCGATATCGACCCCCGTTGGGGGATCGACCCCCGTTGGGGGTTGGAACTGCCCTTCTGTTGAGTTCCGGACATCGACCGCCGTTGGCGGGTGGACAGTGTCTCAGGATAGCGCATGGACAGCGACGTATCCACCGCGATGACCACCCGCGAGGGACGCTGCGACATCTTCTCGGTTCGCTCCTGCGGATTGACGGCAATCACGACCAAAGCCGCCAGAGCCGCCAGCCGCAGCGTCGTCAGCCAGACCTTCCAGAACCCCGAAAGCGTCGCCGTATCGCGGATGTAAACCGAAATCGCCAACAGGAACACGAGCGCAAACCCGCCCCCATAAACGGCCCACTCCCACGGTTCTTCGGGCAGATCGAACTCCAGCGCCTTTCGCGCGCTGGACTCCTCGGCGGCGAGCAGAAAGACCCAATGGAATTTCAACGGCAGAAAACTCATTCGAAATAGCTTTCAGCTCTCAGCGATCAGCTGTCAGTATGGACCGGAGAAGAAGCGGAACCGTGGTGGCTGACCGCTGACTGCGAACGGCTGAGAGCTGAGTGCTTTCCTCGGGTGATAGCTCAGGCGATAGGCAAGTAGTTGCTCGGTCAGCAAAACGGCCACGAGCAAAATCAGCAACCCCCGGCGAACATCCTGAGAGGCGTCGCCTGCGCGGATCCAATCGACGATCCCCGGCTCCTGAATTTGGACGCGGACGTCTTCGCCGATCCGTTTTTGGATCAGCTCGTTGGTTGCCAGCTCCAGGTCGCTTTCTTCAATCGGGACATTATAGGAAATCCACCGTTCTTCCGGCATCTGATTCTGATCGAGCAATTTGGTTTTGTAGATGCCGGGGGCGTCGGTGTCTCGGTAAGCGGCCACCAGTTGGATGCCGGAGGCGCCGGAACGATCGGCACCGCCCCGGTTGCCCGCCCCCTGCTTGGATGGATCTTCGGAGAGGGGAGAGGCCTTCAGCGGGGTGTCCCGCTCGCCGGTGGATGCGGGGGCCGAAATCACCACGTTTTCCGTGTATTTGGCCGCATCGAGCCTCAGATAAATCGGCTCCCCGACGATGCGCCGCTCCAACGTCCGGTCGCCGGGAACGATGTATTTGACCAACTCGAGCTGGACTGTCACAAAGCTCCAATTCTTGGCCCAATCGTTCCAGGTCCCGGATATCGCCGAGAGACAGGTGATGACGCGTCCCTTGCCGTACTGGTGCTCGAACATCAACGGCTGCTTGTTCCGCAAGAAAACGATCGTCGAGACCCTGTCCTTGCGTTTGTTGTCGTCGCGAATCCAGTCGTCGGCGACCGGGATGTACGAGTAAATGTTGACGCGCTCGATGTCGGGATTCTCCCGCCCTTGGAACGTCTTGGCCAGGATCGGATGCAGCCGCCCCCCAACGGCGGTCGATCCGCCAACGGCGGTCGATCCGCCAACGGCGGTCGATAATTGGAGATCGGGGCCGGGATTGGTGTCGTCCGCTCTGGGCAAATCACGGCGAGCCGCCGCCAGCGGGACCGGAAACAAGCCCTTTCCGTCGGAGTACAGCTTGTCGTTGTAGAAGGCCGGCTTGACCGCATCTCCCAGGAACCAGGCCAGACCGCCGCCCTCGGCGACATAGTTCTCCAGCGGCTCGACGGCGTCGGGCGGAAGCTCAGCAACATTCAGCAGGTAAACACATCGGAAATCGTCGAGCGGATGTCTCCGCAAATAATCGACGTTTTCCACCAGCGGCGCAAAACCGGTCAGACCAGGCAGCGGCGCCAACGCGTCGAGGAGATCCAGTCCGCTTTCACCGGCCGGATCGCCGTCGATGATCAGCACCTTATTGATCGCCGGCACATCGACGGCCAGATAGCGGAAATTGTCGGCCGAGAGCGCGTCACCCGGCAAAACGACCTGAATCGTGTGCTTCTGCGGCGTAGAGACGTCCACATCGAACTCGCGAGTGACCTCGGTTCCGGCTTCGATCTTGTCGAACACAATCGTTTCGGGCAGCTTGCGGTCGTCGAGCAGGATCGAGAGTGGCACGTTCTCGGCTATGCCATCGCTGAAGTTCTTCACCGCAACCTTCAATCTTAGCGGGACGCCTGCGGCAGCGATCTGCACGTCTCCCGAGAGCTCGGTGACGGCCAGGTTCGCGTTTCGCTCAGGCACCGTTTTGACCAGATTGACGGCGATGCCGGCCTCATCAGCGGCCCGAACCGCCCGGGCGAGCGACTCTTGGTTGGCCCAGTCGCCGCGGCGGAAATCAGAGACGACGTGCAGATGTTTGATCGCCGTTTTCTCTTCCGAGAACAGCTTGCGGGCGGCATCGATGCCGGCACCCATATCGAACGTGCGATGAGAGCACCGCAGGTTCTCCAGCTTAACGTCCAGCTCTTTGACAAACGCTTCGTTCACGTCCCGTTCGGTGAACAACGGCTGTTCCGGGTCCGAGAGCGCCAGCAGCGTGAATTTCTGCGTGTTCGGACGGCGCTGGCCTTCGGCAACCAGTTTTCGCACCACGTCGAGTGCTTCCTGGAAGGCCGTCGTTTCACCCCATCGATTGCGCATCGAGCCGCTGTCGTCGAGCAGTACCAGATGATGGGCCGTCGCGCCGCGGAAGATCGACATCTGACTGGGGTCCAGAATCAGCCGGGCGATCAATAGCAACAGACCCACCACCACCAGAATCCGCAGCAGTAACAGCAGCAGTTGTTCGAGCAGCAACCGCCGCCGGTTTCGCTTCTGGCTCTGCAGCAGGAACTCCATGGCCGCGAATCGCACCCGACGAAACCGCATGCGGTTGATCAGGTGAATGACAATCGGCGACGCGATCAAGGCCGCGCCCCAAGGGAGCACAAAACTGGGATTGAAAAAGTGTTGGAGCAACCAGGGATTCATTCAGAGCAGCTTTCAGCGATCAGCAATCAGCTTTCAGCGATCAGCTTTCAGCATTCCATCGAGAAAAAAGCTGAATGCGGAAAGCGGATGGCTGACCGCTTTTTCAATTCCGAACCGTCCGCCTCATGCCGATGCGGTGGTTGAGGTAATAGGCCAGCGCCGCGTCCAGGTGTTCGCTGGTGCGGATGGTTTGAAAATCGATGACGTTGCGTGCACAGTGCCGGCGGAGATCTTCCAGAAAAACATGGACCGCCCGCAGGTAGCCGTCGCGCAGCGCGCGAGGGTCGCAGACCAAATCGCCCATCTCTTCCATGCCCACGAACTTGGTCGTTCCGGCATAGGAGAAATCGAGCTCTTCATCGTCCATCACGTGAAGGATCAGTACGTCGTGGCCGCGGTGGCGCAGCAATCTGAGACCGCGGAACAAGCCCTCCCGCTCGACGAACAGGTCCGAGATGACGACGACCATCCCCTTTTGCGATTTCTTGTCGGCCACCTGACGCAGCACGCTGTACATGTCTGTTTTCTTTGCCGGCTCCTCGGACGAAAGCGCGGCGAGAATCGCGTGCAGATGATTCTGCTTGCTGCGCGGCGGCACCCGCGAACGAATCTCCTGATCAAAGGCGACCAGACCGACCGAGTCCTGCTGTCTGAGCAGCAGGAACGTCAGCGCTGCCGCGACCGTGCAACCGTACTCGTACTTGCTCATCGGCCCGGTCCCGAACAGCATCGACTCGCTCAGATCGACCAGCAGCGTCGTCCGCAAATTGGTGTATTCTTCGTACTGCTTGATGTAGTATTTGTCCGTTTTCGACCAGACCTTCCAATCGATGCGGCGGGTGTCGTCGCCGGGGGCGTACTCCCGGTGCTGGACGAACTCCACCGACTGGCCGAAGTACGGGCTACGGTGCAAGCCGGACAGGAATCCTTCAACAATGTGCCTGGCCCGCACTTCCAAGCGGGAGATGCGGGAAAGTTCCTCAGGCAGCAAAAATCTTTTGTAGTCTTGGGTCACTCGTCAGCTCGCCTTCTTTGGACGGGGTTTCTTCCACCAGTTTCTCGATGACACGATCGGCCGTCACGCCTTCGCTCTCCGCCGAGAAGTTCGTGACCAGCCGGTGCCGCAACACCGGAGCGGTCAGTGCCTGGATGTCCTCGGTCGAGACGTGAGAGCGGCCGTTCAACAGCGCCCGGGCCTTGCCGCCCAACAGCAGAAACTGCACCGCCCGCGGACCGGCCCCCCAACTGAGCCATTCGTTGATGAACTCCGGCGCGCCCGGCTGGTTGACCCGCGTCTGGCGGACCAACAGCAACGCATACTCGACCACGTGATCGGTCACCGGGACCTGGCGGACGATCCTTTGCAGACTCAGAATCTCATCCCCGGTCAACACCGGCTCGACGTCGTCTTCCTGCACGGTCGTCGTCTCTTTGGCGATCCGTTTCTCTTCCTGAAAGTTCGGATAGTCGACGAACACCTTGAACATGAACCGGTCCTGCTGGGCTTCCGGCAGCGGATAGGTCCCCTCCTGCTCGATCGGGTTCTGTGTGGCCAGCACGAAAAACGGATCGCTCAACGCGTGCCGGACGATGCCGACCGTGACTTGCCGCTCCTGCATGGCTTCCAGCAGGGCCGCTTGCGTCTTCGGCGGGGTCCGATTGATTTCGTCGGCCAAGATGACGTTGTGGAACAACGGCCCGTTGATGAAGCGAAACTCCCGCTCGCCGGTCTCCCGATTCTGCTGCAAAACGTCGGTGCCGGTGATGTCGGCCGGCATCAGGTCGGGCGTGAACTGAATCCGGCTGAAATTCATCGAGAGGCAACGCGACAGCGTACTGATCATCAGCGTTTTTGCCAGCCCCGGCACCCCTTCCAGCAGACAGTGCCCCCGGCTGAACAACGCAATGAGCAAGTGCTCGATCACCTCGTCCTGACCCACGATCACTTTGCCCATCTGCTCGCGGATCTCATAGTACGCCTTATTGAGTTTCGCAATGGACTCTTGTGTACTTGTTTCGTCAGACATTTTTCGCTGTTCACCCTCGTTTGCGAGACCGGAAAACTCAGCAATACCGTTCACATCCCTACTCAGCGTAACTCACGAGAATCGTCGACGCGATCACAAAAGTCGAAAACTTGCCTGAAGTTACGAAATCCACGCCCCATCGAACCGATTCGATGGCCCACGTGCGGACAGGTGAGTGAACACAAAACTAGTATAAATATGTAAGTCTTTGTAAGTAAATCAATTGCATCATCTACAGTCAAACTCGGAAGCCATCTCGACGTTGTGGTTTCCGCCCGTGCTGCCACGAGGATTAGACGCATGGCAAAGGAGATCCTCACTCTCCGGCTCGGCGGTTCAGTATCCTCACGAATGATCCGATTGCCCGTTCAATTGGATTCGACGGCTGGTTCGAAGGCTCCGCTGGGCAGCCTGGGCCAACTGGATGCCGCGGCAGACGTCGGAGACGTCAGCCACAGGAATCAGCCCGCCGACAACCCGCCTCAGGAAGTGGTCCAGCATCACTTCCACGGCGGAGCGTTCGGTGGTCAGTGACTCCGTGGTGGACCCGGCATCGGTCGTCCACGAAATCCGATCCGGCGCCTCCAGAATCGCTCGACCCCGCTCACAGAAGACTTCAAAACGCTGCGTGGGAGTCTCCGCGGTGGATGCGCTCGCTTCCTGGTTCGATTTCACCTCGTGAATCCTCAGCTCGGCTACGGGACAATTGCCGCCGGAACGGGGCCGGTGGAAGTCGATGGTGATCGAGTGGTCTTGGCGGTCATCGTTTTCGGCGGCATGGAGGCGTTGGGACTGCAAACTGGCCGGGGCCGTTTGCACAATGTACCGGCACCAGTCGAGCATGCCGATCAAGAAATCAGGATGGGCGCCGTTGCTCGACGGTGTTGTGAAGCTGTTCGGGCTGTCGACGGTGGTGTCGATCAGAATTCGCTCCGGTCGACCGATGCGTGTGGCGATCAGCTCTTGAAGTCGTCCACTAGCGGGCATGTAGCGCCGGGTGAATTCGGGCATCACCGTCAAGCCTTCGGCCAGCGCCGTTTGGTGAAGGGTCTCCAGGGTGTGCAGGTCCTCGCCCAAATTGCCGGCGACGAAAACGGGCTTCCGCCGCGCCGAGACAAAGCTCAGCGGAACCTGGCCCTGCCAGTCGGTGTCCAAAAGCAGGATCGCCTGAATATTCGTTCGCTCCAGCAGCGCCACGAGTCCTTTGACCGCGGCGGCACGATACTCGGCTGCGACCTGCTCGGCCCGGCTGGCGACCACATCGTAGACGGCGCAAACGCACACCCGCTGCCGGAACTTCGCAAGCGCCCGGCGGTATCGCGTTTCCCACGCCGGTCCCAGACCGATGATCCCAATGTTGACCATAATCGGCGGCGACTGACTCCTCGATGCCTCATATCCACATGCGGTCTCTCGAGCGCAAACCAGCCGATATCATACGCGCAAAGCCTGATTTGGCAAGGACTTTTTGCAGAGCACGGACCGACAACACCCCCACGCAAGCTGAGAAACCACGAGCCCGGATTATTGATAGAAACCCAAACCGACGACTTGTCGTCGCTGGGTGTACCATGCAACCAGTGGATTGGAGTTATGCTTCGTTAAACGGTATTGGGGCTAGAAAACCGTGAACATCAACGTCAGATAGCCGCAGTAAACACCCAACAGCACCGCACCCATCCACGCGGAGATGCGTTCCTTTCTCCACGCCGGCGTCAGCATCAAGCTCATCAGCAGCAGCATCAGCGGTGTGTCGAGGATCACCGTCTGCCGCTCGATCGGCAAAGGAGAAATCAACGCGCACGTGGCGATCACCCACGTAATGTTCAGCACGTTGGCCCCAATGATGTTGCCGACGCCCAGGGCGCCGTGCCCCTTGATGACGGCCAACAACGAAATAGTGTATTCGGGAAGCGAAGTGCCGACGGCCAGCACGGTGAGGCCGACAACCAGTTTCGGCACGCCCATCGCCAGCGCCAGCACCTCGGCATTGGAGACCATCAGTTTGCTGCCGAGGCTAACCAGGCAGGCCCCAATGACGAAACGGACGATTGGCTTCAGGATGTGTTCGCGAAGCCCCTTTTCCTCTTGTTCTTCCTCGGCCGTCCATTCCACTTCGAAGCGTGCTTTCCGGGCCGAACGGAAAGAATAGACAAGATAGACCACCAACAAACCGGCCAGAACGCCCCCCTGCCAGCGGGCGATTGCGTAGTTGGCTTCGTCCGGGGGAAACGGGTTGCCGAAGACACTCAAGACCCAAACAGCTAACCCGGCGGCCAGCATGAACCCGCCGGGTCCCAACAACGTCAGGCGGCTGACGGGGATGCCGGGTGCTTCGCCCCGCTTCTTCGCCAGAATTCCTTTCAACAGCGCGGACGTACCGACAATCAGACCGATGTTACAGCAGCAGGAACCGAGCGCGTTTCCGACAGCAAAGGCGGGAACTCCGGTGAGGGTGCCGGTCAACGAAACCATGAACTCCGGGAACGTCGTGGCCACGCTGACGATCGTCGCCCCGATGATGACCGTCGGGACCCGTGTCGCCCGGGCAATAGCGACTGCGCTGTCGGTGAAGACATCGCCGCCTTTGGTGATCAACAGCATGGCCAACAGCACAAGCACCACGTTCCACAACGTGCCCGCTGCAGCATCCAGGCCGAACAGCACGCGGACAAGGCTCGGACCCGCATCGCTGGAAACCGTGTCGACGGTCAATAGGCAGAAACGATTCAGGGCGAACAAGACGGTTGAATTCCTTCGCTGCCGGTGGATCGGACATTAGAACATGTCGATCATCTGCTCGCCACCGTGCTCAGGATTGCCGATCAATTGCTGCCCCACCGGGTCCACGATGAAGTCGAGCATTTCCAGCGGCACCTGACCAATCAACACCGGACATTCGTCGGGAACTTCCGCGATCTCGATCACACAGTCCCGTTCCTGGACCGTCAACCTGACTGCGCCGTAGACACCGAACGAAACCGTTCCGGCGCTGGTTCGTGCAATGCGGGTCCGATGTCGTTTGAGCCCCAACTGCTTCACCAACCGCCGAGGCAGCGAAAGCATGGTCGCCCCGGTGTCCACCAGGGCGTCGGTGACGTCAACTTGCCTCACTTCTGCGGGAGCCAAGCTGCCCTCTTCGACCTTGATGAGATCTGGCAAGTTTTCGATGCAGGCGGGGACGACTACTTTGCCTATCGTAACGATCTCCATGGAAGCACCTCCCCGAGCGATCTCTGCACCATTCCTGGATGCCCGAATCTGCGAGCAACCGGTAACGCCATTGTACCACAAATCCAGTCGGGTGGGCGTCAGTGTTTGCGGTGTTGTTCAGGTCGCGGTTTGGCGGATTCGC
>CAZGYE010000070.1:0-20653 GCA_964530165.1 uncultured Planctomycetaceae bacterium | reverse complement strand
AAAAAAACTTCCAAAAAAATAATTCTGCCCTGCAACTGATCAACTTGGGCTAGCCTGCCGATTCGTTGTGGGGCGGGCTTTCCAGCCTGCCGATTCACCCATGCGGATCGCGGAGCAATTGCTGAAGCCTCGAAGCCAACTCCGCCGGCAGGCGGCTGCACCACGAGGCGTCGATCAAGCCGACGTCCAGAAAATCGCGCAGATGGGTGCGGTCCTTGTCGCGATACGACGTGAGTTTCATTCGCACCAGCGCATCGAGATTCAGCAGACGGAACGATTCCGTCTTCTCCGATTCGTCGATATCGGGAGCTTCCAGGGTGTATTCCAGACGGACTTTCTCACCGGCAAACACGATGTGGACCGCATCGCGTGCTTTGGCCTCGGGCCCGTCGAGGAACATCTCGATGCCTGCGACGTGCCGGCGCACGAATCCGACTTCGGCCAGAGCGCTTGTCGCTGCCTCCAGGTCGCAGCGGCGCAGCAGCAAATCGACATCCTGCGTGTTGCGCACGGCGGCCTCGTCAACTCGCGAAACCCAAGCGGCCACCGCGTTTCCGCCCGCGACCGCGTACGGAACGCCAGCCTTCTCCAAGGTCGAGGTGGCGCGCGTCAGGCGCTCGCGGACTCTTTCCACGGCACGAATCATCCTTTCCCAAGAGACTTCGCCTAACTTGCTGTTTGACATATTCTTGATTGTACCACCGAAAACAGTACCTGTTTACTCAATCTCCGAGACAATCCAGTCCGGGTCACGAGGATGCAGGGTGTTCCTCACACAGTCAACCACAAGGTCCAGCTCATCCAGCACAATGGCTCCGATGAGGGCGGTTGTGCGGTCGGGCGCCAGAATTGCGGAGAAGACCCCGTCCCGCCCCAGCAACCTGAGCCAGACGTTGCTGACCATTCGACGGGTACCCGTCCGCTGGTCTGCATACCGTACGCGACTCTCACCGGCGGGTACGAGGTCGAGTTCAGCCGCGGTGCTTTCCGGCAGAACCAGGCGCGCAGCGCCTGTGTCCACGACGCCTTGCAATCGGACGTGACGCACGCTTTCCGGGAGGGAGGCCTCTGGTTCAGCCGACAGGACTTCTCGATTGTTGGCAATGATGATCTCGACTGAGAACCGCCCCATTTCTTGATCCTTGTTCTTACACATCACGTACCCCTCTGAAAAAACTCCCTGTGCGAGCTCAGTTGTCACGGTATCAACGGGGTGGTAGATTGGTCAATTTGGGCCACGTTCTTGCTGACACTTTCGGCTGATACGCCGCTTTGCCTGGTCTGTTCGTGCGGATGCTCAGCAGCAGCGTTCCGCAGGTGACGTAGAGCGTCTTCAGGTCTTCTCCGCCGAAGGTGCAGTTGGTGATGGTGTCCTCCGGGGTCTCGACGTATGCGACTAGCTTGCCCTCGGGTGAGACGACGTGGATGCCCGGCCGGGTGTCGAGCGTTTCGCTGGTCCCCCGGCGTTTGTGCAGGCCGGCGGCGATGTACAGGTTGCCCTGGGCGTCGACACACATCCCGTCGCCGCTGCGTCCGGGATAGAAGTCGATGTGCGTCCGCCGGTTCGCCAGGCTGCCGTCCCGCTTCAGGTCGAAGGCCAGGATGTTGCGGTGGCGATCGGCAGCGGGGTGAGTTTCGATCACGTAGAGAATTTTGTCGTCCGGCGAGGTGACGATGCCGTTGGGCATGTGGACAACCGGCCATGCGAGAAGCTGTGTGAGCGTTCCGTCCGGATCGATGCGGTAGACCGAGTTGACGTTTCCTGTCTTCGGGTCGTCGACGCCGGGCCGGGATGTGAAATAGACGCGGCCAGCCGAGTCCAATGCCAGGTCGTTGGGCGCGGCCAGTGGAAAGCCGTTGTACTTCCCGGCCAGGACCGTGACTTGGCCGGTGTTCATATCGGTTCGCGTGACACGGCCGGCGCCCCCTTCACAGGCCAGCAGGTTGCCGTCCGGATCGAACAGCAGCCCGTTGGCCTTGTGGCTCTTCTCGCGGAAGACGGTCAGCTTTTTCTTCCGCGGGTCCCACTTCAGAATCTTCTCAGCCGGGACGTTGGTGAAGTAAACGAAACCGTCGCGGTCGACGGCCGGTCCTTCGGTGAACACCTTCTGGTCGACGATCTTGGTCTCGACACGGACCCGGCCGAGATACTTGCCCGAGTTCAGCCCGGCATACCGGTCCTTTTTGCAGCCGGCCCTGAGAGCAACGGAGCCCGGGCCTGTAAACAGCCAACCGTAGACACCAGCGAGGCCTGCCTGCAGCAGCGTCCGCCGCGATGGGTTCCATTGTGGAGTGCGAATTGCGCATTGAAGATGTTCGAATCGGTCGTTTGTTGCGTGCATGATTGGTCCAGTTAGTCTCTGGCAGACCCGAAGATTCTGCGAAAAGTCGGCACGGCGATTTGGGCGCTCGCCCCCAGGCCAACCGCTGTGGCAAAAAACAGAGCCAATCCGATCACGACATAGACTATTGTAGCGAAGTCGTTTTGGCCCTTGTCAATGGAATCGAAAAACATCCACCAGCGGAAGAGCATATACGCGAAGCCGGCAGTTACCGACCAGCACAGTAGCAGGCCCATTACGCTCAGTACCGTGACAAAAAGACGACCAAGACGGCTGCGACGCGGCCTCGACACGTCCGCGTCTGTGTGTGAAGACCTTGTCAGGTGGAAGCTCTTGTGTTGTGAAGTCCTCGTCAGATGAAAGCTTCTCTGTTTTGAGCGACCCATCTTTACTGACCTTGTCCCACCCTTGGCATGGTCGCCCCCGCGCCGCACGCCTCAGAAGACATCGGCGAAATGTGCGTTTCGCAATCGAACAGTCTTGTTCTGTCTGCACGTGCAGAAGAAGCTTTCAGCACTGCATCATCTTATCGTACAAATCCTCTTTCTCCCAAAGGCGGACACGGATGGGCCAGTGTGTTTCACACACCCTACTTTCTGAAGCGGATTGCTCAGCGGCATTTTCTCTTCGTCGGCCGGTTTGTCTTCCGGCCCGGTTTTTGGCTGCCCGTGCGGGTTTCGCGACGGCGGCGCGGTGAGGATGTGGTGTTCGATCGTTTGCCGGTGGCGCTCGATTTTCTGCCGCGGCGGGTTTCCTTCACCACGCGGAAGTCCAGCTGCCGGCGATCGACGTCGACGTGCACCACCTCGACGCGGACCGGGTCGCCGAGCCGGTATTGACGGCCGTGATGCCGGCCGATCAGGCTGAACGTTCCCGGATCGTAGTCGTAATGGTCGTCGGCCGAGAGCCAACTGACGTGGACCAGCCCTTCGACCGGAATCTCCGCACCCTGACAGAAGAAGCCAAATCTCTCGACGCCGGTGATCACCGCGTCCATTTTCTCCCCGACGCGGTCGACCATGTAGCGCAGCAGACGGATCTTGATCAGCTCTCGCTCGGCCTGTTCCGCGCGGCGTTCGGTGGCCGAGCACTGTTTGCCGAGCCGCGTCAGCTCCAGCTCGTTGGGCGCCCGCAGCCGGCGACGTTTGCGGATGAGCTGATCGATGAGCCGATGCACCGTCAAGTCGGGATACCGGCGAATGGGGCTGGTGAAGTGGCAGTAATCGTCGACGGCGAGGGCGTAGTGGCCCAGATCGAGTCCCGTGTACTCCGCCTGCTTCATGCTCCGCAGCAGGGCATAGTTGACGGCATGTTCGGTCGGCTGCCCCTTGGCCTGGATCAGCAGGGCTTGGAGATCGGGCCGGCTTTGGCAACGCTTGAGCGAATAACCCAAAGCCGTCACGAACTGGGCAAACGCGCGCAGTTTGGTGAAATCGGGGTCTCCGTGCACCCGGCGCAAAAAGTCGATGCCGCGATCGCTGAGCTTCGTCGCTACGGCAATGTTGGCGGCCAGCATGAACTCCTCGATCATCTGGTGACTCTCGTCGTGTTCGGCTTCGCGGGCGCCGCACAGCCGGCCGTTCTTGTCGAAGTCGAGCTTGACTTCCGGCAGGTCCATCCCCAGAGCGCCGGCGGCGAATCGCCGAGCCCGCAGAATCATGGCCAGCTCGTGCATCCGCACCAACAACGCACGGACCTTGCCGCTGACCCGCGAGCGATACCGGTCCGGGTCCTGGACGATCGGCAATACCGCTTCGTACGCAAACCGCCGCGTGACTTTGACGGCCGAGCTCGCAAACTCCGTATGAATGGGGATGCCCTCGGGCGTGAATTCGATAAAAACTGACTTGGCGTACCGCAGCTTCCCTTTTTGCAGGCTGGCCAGCCCGTTGGAAATGATCTCCGGCAGCATCGGCAGGACCCGTCCGGGCAGATAGACGCTGGTGCCCCGCAGTTGTGCCTCGGCATCCAACCGGCTGCCCGGCGGGACGAAGTGCGAGACGTCGGCAATGTGCACGCCCAAATGCCAATGACCGTCGCCGGAACGGCTCAGCGAGATCGCATCGTCAAAATCCCGCGCATCGGCAGGGTCGATGGTGACGAGGGTCTCTTTCGTCAAATCGAGCCGTTCGTCCAGCTCGTCCTCGTCGAACTGTTCCGCCTGCAGCCGGGCTTCGTCGAGGACCTTTTCGGGAAACTCGTCGGGCAGTCCGAATTCGTGAATGATCGACAGCTCATCGACGCCCGGCTCGCCGCGCGGTCCCAGTACGTTCACCAGCACCGCTTCGGCCGACTGGGTGTACGTGGGAAACCGCAGCATTTCGATGACGACCTTGTCATCGGGGTGGACCCCCTTCGCGCCGGGGTCGCTGACGGCGACCGGTTCGCCGAACGTCGTGCCGTCTACCTGCACGTAACCCTGCCCGTCCACCTCGAAGTAGGCGCCCACAAAGGTGCTCGTCGCCCGCTGGAGAATCTCCGTGATGACGCCGCACCGCTGGCCGCCGCGACGTCGCCGCGAGAGCAAGCGCGCCAACGCCTCGTCGCCGGTGTGCGCATCTCGCATGTGCTCGGGAGAGATGTAAATGTCGGCGGGATGCTTGCCGGGCTGCGGATCGTGGGGAATCAGGTACCCTGCCCCGCTGGTGATTCGCTTGATGATGCCGGTCACAAGGCCCGGCGCGGTACGCGGCCGCAACAGTCCCTTTCGGTTCTCATGGATCTGTCCTGTTTCGATGACGCGCTGGAGCGCGGCCCAGAACTCCGGCAGCCGGCTCTTGGAAACGCCGAGCTTCTTGGCCAACGCGTTGGCTTTGACGGGCTTATAGCCGGGCTTATGTAAGCAGGCGAGTATCTGGTCGTCGAGTTTGGACATCGGTTGTTTGCGGAAATGTAGTCTGACCGCTGGAGTACTGTGAGTTTAGCAGGCGGCGTTGGAGAAAGGGACTGAGAATGGCACCGGGAGAAGGGCCGTTCAGCTTTTCACAATGGGATGAGAAACGGCCGCTTCAGGGGGGGGGTGGCTGGGGTCGAGCCGAAGGCGAGCCCCCAGACGTGGTTAGGTTCTGGGGGCTCCCGTTGGTCGTCCCCAGCCACGCAACCTAGTTTGAAATACTGACCAGCCCTGGCACCGGGCGGACGGTGCGATTGTGAAACGCGTTAGCTGAACACATCCAGTGGTTGAAACTGTTGTCCGAGCACGGCACGGCTGTCGAAGCCGAGCCAGCTCTCGAGCATCGTGGCGTAGACGCGGCGGAAATCGGTGTGGAACTTGGGGGCGTCGCCGACGAGGTCGGTGAGGCTGGGATGCCGACCGACGAGTCCACCTTTCAGCTTGCCCCCAGCCAGGAAGATCGGAGCCGCGGCGCCGTGGCCGGTACCGCGCCGTCCGTTCTCCGTGAGTGTGCGGCCGAATTCCGAGAAGGTCATCAGCACGACGCGATCGAGGAGCCCGTCTCGCTTCAAGTCGTCCACCAGCGCCGCGATCGCTACGGACAACTGCCGCAGCACCGCCGCGTGATTGTCGCGCTGGTTCGCGTGGTTGTCGAAGCCGCCGATGCCGCCGCCACTAGGTTCCGTGAAGAAGATTCGAATGCCGAGGTCCGCTCGAATCAGTTCGGCAATGGTTTTCAAATGTTTGGCGAATTGAAATGTTGGGTATTCACCAGCCCGCTTCGCGTCCCGGAGCACCGCCTCGACTTTCCGGCTTCCGGCTCTCGCCGTCAGCGTGCCGCGCCGCACGAAGTCCAGCAGCGGATTGTCCTCATCGTCGCGTGAGGATGCGACCGACTTGGGCAGGTCCCGGCCATTGCCCGTCCCGGGCGTGGTAGAGAGCGTCCACTGTTGGGCCGTTCGAATTCTAGGAACGATGGCCCGCTTCGCGTTCAGGGCAAACGGCTTGGGTATCCGAGCCACGAAAACACCGGGCACATCGGCTTCGTCGGGACGGTCGACCAGGTCGATGGCTCGTCCGAGCCAGCCGGTCTGGCAAGTGGCCTCTCCGGGCCGGGCCGTGTGCCAGTCGCGCATGGCGCCAGGGTGCGACCGGTTCGACTTCGGATATCCCACGCCCTGGACGACGCTCAGTTGACCCTCTTGGAACAGTCTTGCGAAGCCCTGCATCTGGGGGTGAAAGCCCAGCAACGAGTCAATTTTGTGCACTTGGCTGCCGGTGAGCCTCAGAGTGCGGCGGCTGCGGCCATACGCGTCGTCGGCATACGGAACGACCGTGTTCAGTCCGTCATTGCCGCCGGAGAGTTGAACAACGATCAACACCGTGTCTGCGGTGTCGCGCGTTGATCGGGCGGCCAATGCCGTTCGGTTCAGGAAGGCCGGCACCGTCGGTGCGAGCGACACCACGGTCGAGGCGCCCACGACCGATTTCAGAAAGTCGCGACGTGAGGATGACATGGTAATCTCCTAGATTCAACACAGATGGAATTCCGGCAGCGTGACGACACGATGGGCGAACTCGCGCAGTTGCTGCGACAACGCACCGCCCTGCGCCGATGCGAGAGCCTTGGACAAACTTCGACGAGTCTCTTCCGAAATGTCGTCCTGCAGGAACAGGTCGATCAGTAACTTGGCTGACGCTTCAAGCGTGGAGCGGTCATACTTCTTGGCGATCGCCATAGGATCGAGCTTACCGCCATAGGGTCCCTGACTCGCGAGCAGGTCGCGGGCGAGGTTGCTGCGGCCTACGAGCATAGCGGCGTTGATCCAAGAACGCCCGCCTTGCCATCCGCTGGCTGTGGGCGGTTGGTAAAGGTTTTGGCCCAGCTCCGCCAAATCCGTGCCCAGTCGTACTGTGGAAACCATGCCTTCCAGACTCCTGATGATCCCCACGGCAAACTCGACCGGGCTTTTGATCCGCCGGCGGTAAGCCACCCGGGAAAAGAACAGGTTCGAGCGGAGCATGGTTTCGACCACACGACCCACGTTGTAGTCTTTGGCCAGCGCTCGAGTCAACGGCGCCAGCAGCGCGTCGCTCGGCTGGCTGACCTCGGAGATCAGCCAGCGGTAGAGCTTCCGCACCAACAGCTTCGGCACGGCCGGCTGATCGAGGACAATCCGCACGACGTCTTCGACGTTCCACGCCCCCTCTCGGCCCAGGACCTTCTTGACGCCGGAGTCGTGTTCGGCGGGAAAGAAGCGCAGACGACCGCGCAAGACGAACCAACCGGTAAAGGCCCGCGACGCTTCGCGCACGTCCTCCTCACCATAGTGTCCCGGCCCCAGGCTGAAACTCTCCATCAGTTGCCGGGCGAAGTTCGCGCTGGGAACGGCCTTACGATTGGTTTCCGCTCCCAGTCCAAGAAAAACAGCCGGGTCGCTGGAAACAGCTTCCAGCAGAGGCCGGTAAAGCCCCAACGCGTGGCTGCGGAGCATCTGCACGTGCCGTGCCATCAACGCGGCGTTATTCACCCGGGCGTTGCTGATTCCGAAATGACTGTGCCAGAACAAAGTCATCTTTTCCAGCAGCGGATGCGGAGTCTGAATCATCCTTCGCAACCACCACGCCCGCAACGTTTCCGTCCCGCCCGATCCGCCGGCCGCGTTTTCGTACTCGTCCAGAGACTGGTTGAACGCCGCAATGCGGCCGCTGGTAGTGGCCACGTCGTCTTTGGGCCGCATGAGTTTGTCGACCGAGCGCTGCGGGCCATCGTCCAGCGCCTGCCGGAGTTGTTTCCAACTGGCCCCAAACGCCGCCCGGCGATACAGATGCCCCGCTCCGCGGAGGTTCCAGGGCTGCTGCGCGTTCGGCTTGTACGGCGTCCAAGCCCAGCGCGGATCGACGTCTGCTCCATCCGGCGAGGCCGCGGAGCCATCGGGTCGGCCCGCGGCTTTCTGAGTCTGACGATCAAGGAACATGATCTTCACTCTTCGAATGTTTGACCTGTTGACACTTCAAAACGGGCCGTGCATCACGGCAAGTCAAAGTCCAGCTTGAAGGTCAACTTGGATTGACGGTCGCCGCTGGTGGCGTTCAGCTTGGCTCGACGAAGGTATTTCAGGATGCTCATGAGGACATTCAACTCGGTTTCGGCCTGTTCGCGGGTGTTGCCCTCCTTGACCATGTTATTGCGGATCAATCCCTCGAGGTTCGCCTTCAGGATGGATGCCAACTGAACACCGTCGATCTCTGCCAAGCTATGCGTACCGGCCAGCGGCTTGACGCCAGCGGCGGTTTCCTTCTTCAAGGCGTCGATCAGGTCCCGGGTCAGCGCGTCGCTGGAGCTTAGGACCAGGTACTCGCCGGGCATAGCCAAGGACGGCTGAAAGTTGTACCGCGTGTCGACCACCGTTTTGTCTCCTTCGTCCGTAGACAAGAAGGAGGCCATCGTATATTTTATCCCCGCGTGGGTCGGCCGATCGATCACCAATCCCGGTTCGGCCTGTTGTCCACGGGTGAAGTTGATCAACCCCAAGGCCTTCTGCCACGCTTCTTCAACCACCGGGGCGAATTTTTTCGGATCCCGCATCCGGAGGACGGCTGCAAAGGCGGGTATCTGGAGTTTGGGCGTACCGATTTTCGGGTCGTACTTCTGCTCGGCCACCACCAGCCGGACCTCGGGTGCGGTTTGTGCCAGCACCTCTTCGGTCAAATCACGGCCGGTGAAGAAGATTCCCATCATGTTCTCGAAGAAGATCAGCCCGGACGTCCGCTCTGGGAACAACTTGTCCTTGGCGGCATAGAACCGGTGCAGATCGCGGTAGAAGCTGACACCGGCGATCTGGCGCGGCACGACAAGGTTGGGTAGTGCGCCGCCGGCGGGCTGCTCAGGCCGGCCGAAGCCTTCCGGAGCGGACGAGTCGGTCGCACCACCGTCTGTCACGACTTCGAGATTGAGGTTGTCAACGTCGACGTCGACGCCGACGCCCAACCACGTCGACTCGCGAAGGCTGCCCAACAGAGGAGCGAACAGCAACGTGGCCAGCGGGTTTTCGTTTTGCGTCAACGCCTTGTTGAGTCCGGGAATCTGTTTCAGCACGCTCATGTTTGCGAACACCGTGGCCGTGGAATCAGCGCCGGCGGCTTTCTTGGCGGCTTGATAGCCGGCCAGGTTGGCAAGGCTTTTACCGCCCGGCTGGGCGCGGAGGTCCAAAGCGGTTTTCAGGGCTTCCGGTTTGTTGCTGATCAGCAGCCGGTTGCCGATGATCGCGTGCGTTTCGTTGGGGCCAAAACTCCAGCCAGTGACGCCGCGGTATTCGGCCGATGTGACCCGGCCCGGCTTATCCTGCTTCTGGGCTTCGTTTCGCGCGATCAGCAGGAAGAATTCGTGGATCTCGTCGAGCATCTTGGCGTCTTCGGCGTCGACGATCAGCAGACTCGCGTTGTGGGGACCGAGCGCCCACGTGATCCCGCCGCCAAGCAGCTTGCCCAGCAGCGCCGGCAACTTCATGTCGTACCTGCCCTCGAAGTGGCTGATGAGGTTCAAGCCCTGCTGAAAATCTGGCTTGGCCGCCTGCTCCTTGTAGACCGGCAGAGAAGTGACCGCCTGAACAACTCGGTCGCTGAAAACACGGTCGAGCAACACCTTCGGCCGGGGCACTTCCAGCACGAGGACGGCATCTTGAGAGATCCATGCAGCGGCCGGAGCCGGCCGGTCCGCGGCCACAGCGATCTGTGCCAGTAACACGGTCAGCACTGGGGCTAAGAGAATGGTTGTTTTGCGAAACATCGGTTTGTCTCCGTTGTTTAATGTCAAAAACAGATGCGTCGGCGGAAGCTCTCACAAGTCACGCCGACAAAAGCACAGAGTTGCCAGACTGACGGTTGCCAACGTCGGAAGACCATACCCCAAGAGGACGCTGAGCAGGGAGAAGTCTTTGTAGTCATCATCGCGCTGGAAGAATCCCTTCGGCTGTGGCTTGACTGCCGGGGCGGACTGGCCCGACAACACGCTCAGAAACGTAGCCGCCTGCTGACCCAAGGCCTCCAAGTCCTGTTCGCTCGCCGCCCTGTCCGGCTCCGCTTTGGTGGCGCGCCAGGGTGTTCGTAGCAGTGTCGGCAGCGCTTGGTTCAGGCTAATCGGCGAGAACTCCTCCAACGAGAATGTGTTCAGGATCCCGTTGACCGGAAACCAGAAGAAGATGAGAACCACGGCCGCCAACAGGGGCCGGCGGAGCAAGGTTCCCACAAAGAACGCCAACGACACCAAGAAAGTCAAGACCAATCCAACCACGCTCAGGGAAGACGTGATCCCGTACAGCGTCAGCGTGTCTTCGGCCGCCGACCGCTGGGCAACCGACAAGAGAGAAACGGTTGGCACAGTGACCAGTAGGAAAACCCCCAGTACAATCGCCACCCGCGCCACCCACGAGGCGAGCAGATATTCGTAGCGCGTCACCGGGCGGCTGAGGATCCCGTCGGCCAGCGCGTCGAGCCGCGATCCGGTCACGGGACTGATGCCCAGAACCATCACCACCAGGGACCAAGGGAAAACCAAATAGGGAAACAATAACGAAGCGACGAACGGTGCGGCCTGCATATTGCTGTTGCCCCAGCTCGCCGCGAGCATCAGTAATGTCAACAGTGCGGCACCGGTCAGCCACAACCGGACGAGCCAGCTTGTCAATAGGCCCCGCAATTCATACCGTAGGACCGCCAGGAACGGCATCGTCTGCGTGCCGAGCCTGGAGATCAAACCGCTGGAATCCATGAGCGCTGTCCTCTTGAAGCAGTTGCAAGTACGCGTGCTCGGTCTCGTTCAACCCCGACTGGATCGATTGCAGCGCGAGTTTGGCCGAGTCGACCAACTTCAGCACTTCGGCAATCGCGCCGGCGCGGCTGCGGCCATCGGCCACCTCGACGGCCAACGTGTGCGTCTCGTGGACCCGCGCCGCGACCCCTTCGATCGTGTTGGCTTGCTGAGCCAGACGACTGATTTCCTCATCGGACCCGTCCAGCTCCATGCTGAAGTCGTCGCGCTGCAGTCGCCGCTTCATGTCGCGCATCAGGCCGCTGAAGATCATACGACCTTCGTGCATGACGCCGACATGATCGCAAATCTGGTCGATGTCACTGAGAATGTGCGTCGCGATGACCACGGTGCGTGTCTTTCCCAACTCGCGGATCAGGTCCAACGTGAACCGTCGCGCTGCAGGATCCAGACCGGCCGTCGGCTCGTCCCACAGTAACAAGGGCGGATCGGCCAGCAGCGAGGCCGCGATGCCCAAACGAGTTCGCATGCCGGTGGAGAACGTGTGGATTCGCTGATCAGTGGACCCCAACAGCCCGACGGCCCGCAGCAATGACGTCAGACGCGGTTTGCGCGCATCGCTGGGGATCCGGCAGAGCGCACCGAGTAAGTCCAGGTATTCAAATGGCCGGAGATGACCGGGCAGCATCGGATGGGTGGGCAAATAACCAATCATCCCACGGACCGCAGTGGCGTTGACTCCGCAACGGTGGCCAAACACTTCCGCTCGACCCGCCGTCGGCCGCTGCAGACCCAATAGCAGCCGCAACGTCGTCGTCTTGCCCGCTCCGTTAGGCCCCAAGAGTCCATAAACCGATCCGCACGGCACATCCAGGCTCATGTCGTTGACGGCAATGACCCGGCCTGCGTAGACCTTCGTCAACTGCTCGGTACGGATCGCTAAGTCCACGAATCGTCCCTCATCCCAGGTCAGCCTGTGACGGTGAGTGCAGATTATTCATAGGCTGTCCTTGTGGTACCCAAACCGACAACTTGTTGTCGCAATCCACTGCTTGGATGGCCCACCCAGCGACGACAAGTCGTCGGTTTGGGTCTCTATGAATAATCCCGGTGAGTGCTCAGGCCTTATTCGGAACTGTCGGGCGTTTATTGGCTGCAAAGAGCCGCAAATCGCCGGAAATCTACATTCTCTTACCCGACAAAGCTGACAGAGGTTTCAGCGTTGGCGGTTGACGTCGTGGAAATTGTCCGGCGATCTCAATTGGCCGTGGCAGGCAGGAAAGCCTGCCCCACACGAAGGTGACCATCGCTGGCGTCGAGGAGCTCAAACGGTCTCTGCCACAAGCTCGCATTTCCAAGTAGCGCCGCCCGACGCTGTCACGCCGGATTATTTACCACGGAGACACGGAGCTCGCGGAGACGCGCAGAAGCTATTTGAAGGTCGAGAGTCGAGAGTCATTCGGCAAGACGCAAATCCCTAGGATTTTGGAAATCCCAGGGATTTGACCGACAGTCCTTCGTAACGAGTTCCTATCGGCCGGCGCATTTCCGGAAGGCAATAGCCGCCGCGAATCTCGCAGCCCGGTAGGATGCTCTGTGAGCTTCAGCACGTTCGTCTCTCTCTTTCGCTTTTGTTTTGTGCCGCGGTGCTCAAAGCGGCTGATGCCGCGGTTCGGCGAGACGAAACGTCAACAGGCCGCCCAGGGCGATGAGGCAGGCGATCGAAATGAAAACGGCGTCAAAGCCGATCAGGTCGACGAGCCAGCCGACCAGCGGGGAGAGGCAGAACGGAATCGCCATGCAGAGTTTCAGCGTGCTGAGGTACTGCGGATGCTGCGTCTGATCGGAGATCTCCAGCGTGTAGTTCACAAAGGTGCGGAACGTGACGGGGGTGAGACCCAACAGCAGAAATGTCAACCAGAACACGTGCTCGGCGCCGGCCACACGGCCGCTGGTCAGCCAAATTGCCAGCAGGGGCGAGAAGGCGGCCGCGGAGATGGAGAGCCGCAGCGTCAGCCGGTTCCCGAACCGATCGGCGATCACGCCGGCCAGCAGGCTGAAGATGCCGATCCCCACATTCTGGGCGATGACCCACACCATTAAGTCTCGGCGTTGGAACGGCAGTCGATCTCGGCCCAGCGCCTGGTAGTGAGGAAACAACAACTGCAGCGTCACAAACAGCGCGGCCACGATCGCCAATCGCCGGAAATCGCGGTCACGCCGAACGATCGTCCACGCGCCGTGAAAATGGTTCCGTGAGGCGCGGCGTTTCTCGGCCGGTTGATCCGGCGGCTCGAACACCACCGTCGAAAGCAGGGCGGCCGCGGCAATGACGATCCCGGTAAAACCGAAGATGTGCCCGAAACCGCCGTCGCTGCGGACAAGCCAATGCGTGAGCAACATCCACGCGCAGAAAATCGAAGCGACCGCCCCGAGCGTTCCCGAGAGACCGAGCAACCGGCCGCGGCGATCAGCACGGATCAACTTGCCCTGAATCGTACCGAAACAGAGTTGACTCAGCCCGACCGCACAGAAGAACAAGACGTACAGCAATAGAAAAACCGCCGGCAGCCACCACGGCCGTTTCTGTGCCAGTGCGAACCAGATCGCAGAGAGTCCGAGAAACGGCGCAGCCATCAGCAGCGTGGTACTCCCAAGCGCCCATTTCTTGCGAGCGGTCTGCCGCAGGCGGTCGGCGTAGAACAGCGGCGGAACACTCTGTCCCACGCGATTGAGCACCGGCAAACATCCGCGCAACCAGCCCGCCCCGGCGATCGTGTCGAGGAAGGCGGGCATGATCACGCTCTCGGTCTTGAAAATCCAGGCGATCCGCAGAACAATGTGGTACGTCGCCAGCGCCAACAGATTCCGCGACTCATGGGCGGCGATTGTTTCTTGATATGCCGATTCGAGGAGTGTCTCGCTCACGCTCGCGGCTCGTATCAGGGTTTTCAACAGGCTGCGAACTCCGACTTTCCCAAAATGCTCGATCTGGAACAAGTCGATGATGGCGTTTTACTGCCGGTGCGTGCACAACCGGGCGCTCGCAAGAACGCAATTGTGGGCGTCCACGCGGGCCGGTTGAAGGTGGCGGTGACTCAATCGCCCGAAAAGGGTAAGGCCAATCGCGCGCTGGTGAAATTGCTCGCCGGTGCGCTGGGGCTGAAGCGTTCTCAACTCACGCTACGGAGCGGCCCGACGTCGAGTCGGAAGACGTTCTTGATAACCGGCGTGAAACCCGGCGACCTCGAGAAACGTCTTGCCGCCTGTCTGCAGGCAGAGTCTGAGAAATAGTCCGCGAGTCGTGGAAAGCAGGAAGCCGGGCTTGGAGGAGAAAGCCGGGCTTCTGAGTGCTCACGGTCGTCTTGACCGAACCGGCGCCTATTCTCGAAGCCCGCCCGGGTCCCAGCCGGCAACGACTGCGTCGGGGGCGAGGACGAAGATCTCGACGCGGCGGTTTCGCTGTCGGGATTTTTCGTCTTTGTTCGGCACCAGCGGTTGGTACATGCTGTAACCGGCGACACCCATCCGATCTTGCTGGATGCCGAATTTTGCAAGCGAAAGGGCGACCGCGTTGGCCCGGTTGGTCGAAAGATGCCAGTTGGTGGGATGCTTCGTTTTTGTCGAACGTTTGGCAATCCGCCGATCGTCGGTGTGACCGACGACCAGAACCTTCAGTCGTCGCGCGTCGCCGTCGTTCATGATTTCGGCAAACTCTTGCAGGATCGGTTGTGCGGACGTCTTGATCTGGTCGCTTCCGGAACTGAACAGAATGTCGGAATGAAACTTACTGACGCCGGTTTGTGGATCGAATTCAAAGTCGGGATACCTGTCCGCCAACGCCTGAAAACGTTGCGTGAGGCCGTTCGACAAAGGACTCCCTTGCTGGTGAAGTTGATCGCGCAGGCTGATGTAGTGCTGGCGTTCTCGGTTGAGGTTGGCAATCCGCTGATTCGCGATGTTCAGCTCAGACTGCAATTTGCCGGATTCCACCGTCAACGATTTGTTCTGAGTGTACAACTGTCTTGCACGCAGTTGACTGAGTCGCAGCGTCTGCCGCGGCACCATGTTGCACCCCGTTTGAGACCAGGCGAGCAACCCCAACAAACAACACAGTGATAGACGCGCCGGAACCGGCATGGAGAGACTCCTTTCCGAACCCTCACGACGAACACGCTCCGCGTCAGCCCGCCTCAAAAGGAGACACCATCGGGCGTACTCACGCAAGAGCACCATTCTCAGCAGAATGCTGCCAACCCAGTTGAAGAAAATGCTTTGGAAAATCGACGGAGAAGTGGAATCCGAAACTCAGGCGACTCAAGTTCCCGCGAGAGTCGTACGAGTCCGGACTAATGTTGTCGAGCCTTATAGCGATCTGTCAAAATCGCGCCTAGTCGAAATTCGAGAAATTCGAGAAAACTTTCGAGATGCAGATCGATGCCCAGGGACTGGGCCGGCAGTACGCCATGTTTCTCCCAAAAAGGCCGGAATTCCACCCCGGCGTGCCATCCCCAAGCCGAGCTGCTAAAAGGGCTTAGAAGAGATCCTTGGCGATGTCTAACAGAGCACTGTTGAACGCCATCGGCTCTCGCCAGCCCCACATGCTGCGGACGAGATCGAACACCAGCATGGTGCACACAGCCATGAACGCGGTGGAAAACAACAGACCGACAAAAGTTGCTGCACCCCACTCCGCTTCAACTGCTGCGGTGACCGCACCGGCGGGAGCCACCGGCGCAACAAACTCGGCGTGACTTTCGCCGGACTGGAAGCTGTCGTCGAAATCCTCATCGTCGGCGTCGAACACGTCATCCAGTTCTTCCAGCTCGTCGTCCTCGCCGGCGACGTCTTCATCAAACTCGTCGAACTCATCGAACTCCTCGCCGGTTCCCTCAAGATCGAAGGTTTCGGCCTCTTCGTCACCGGACTTCTTGACGACCGTGGGAGAATAGTCGTCGACGTCTTCCTCGTCGTCGAAGAGAATGACACTGGTGTCTTCAACGTCCTCCGACAACTCTTCGTCGCCGTCGTCGAGTCCGGCGATCTCGAAGTCGCTGTCTTCGTCGTCGAGTGTCGGTACTTCCAGCTGTGTTTCGTCAAGCCTGTCGTCCTCGTCCGCCGCATCGAGCATCGGAATCGTGCCACCCATGTTATCGGCAGGCTCGGCGCTTTCGAGCGCGATGCCGCTATCCGCGGGAGCCCCGACGGAGATACCGCTGTCGTCGGTCAACGCGAGTGACTCGTCATCGGCGCCCAGTGCGATGCCGCTATCGGCGCTCGCCAACGCAACGTCGCTGTCGCTGTCCTCCAACGAGATGCCGCTGTCGCTAGTTTCCAGTGCGATGCCGCTGTCGCTGTCATCCAGCGAGATGCCGCTGTCCACGCTTTCCAAGGCGATGCCACTGTCGCTGTCATCCAGCGAGATGCCGCTGTCCACGCTTTCCAAGGCGATGCCGCTGTCACCGACATCCAGCGAGATGCCGCTGTCTTCCTCCCCCAAGACGATGCTGCTGTCCTCCTCGCCCAAGACGATGCTGCTATCTTTTTCCCCCAAGACGATGCTGCTCTCGCCGCCCTCCAACGTGACGCCACTCTCCTCGACATGCCCCAGCGAGAGCCCGCTGTCGGAATCATCCAGGGAGATGCCGCTGTCACTGCTTTCCAACGAAATGCCGCTGTCACTGCTTTCCAACAAGATGCCGCTGTCAGCGGGACTCTCCATCAGAATGCCGCTGCCAGCGGCAACGGTCATGTCGGCCTCGTTCTCCAAAGTGATCCCGCTGTCGTCCAAGAGGACGGACCCCTCAAAACCCGAGTCCTCGTCCAGTTTGACGGGAACCTCGCTGTCATCGGAGTGAATCAGCGCAACATCACTGTCGCTGCCCGCATCGTCTGGCTCGACGACCAGCTTGACGTCGCTGTCACTGCCGACTGCGACGTCTCCGTCGTCAAAAATCAGTTGGACGTCACTGTCGCTGCCCGGCTCATCGCCCTGGGCCTCAAGGGTCAACTGGACGTCGCTGTCAGAGACCGGCTCGCCGTCGTCGTCCTCGAAGATCAACTGGACGTCGCTGTCGCTGCCCGGTTCGTCGGCAACGTCCCCGAACACCAGTTGCACGTCGCTATCGCTCGCCGGGCCGTCGTCGTCGACCACCTCGACGTCGCTGTCGCTGCCGGCCTCGCCGGCCGCCGCCTGCCCGACCAACTGGACGTCGCTGTCACTGTCCGTGTCCTTGACGGGTTCAGACTCCGAAACCAGGCTGACATCGCTTTCGGATTCAGGACCATCATCGAGCTGAACGTCGCTGTCGCTGTCGGAATCGGACGCAACAAGCTTCACGTCGCTGTCGCTGTCCTTGTCATCGGCATCGGCAGGCTGCGCATCTTTGACGAGGCGGACGTCGCTGTCGGAATCGGACGCGACGAGCCTGACGTCACTGTCGCTGTCCTTGTCATCGGCAGGCTGTGCATCTTTGACGAGGCTGACGTCGCTGTCGGAACCGGGCGCGACGAGCTTCACATCGCTGTCGCTGTCCTTGTCATCGGCAGGCTGTGCATCTTTGACGAGGCGGACGTCGCTGTCGGAACCGGGCGCGACGAGCTTCACGTCGCTGTCGCTGTCTTTGCCTTCGGCGGGCTGCGCCGCCTGGACGAGGCTCACGTCGCTGTCAGAATCAGATGCGACGAGTTTGACGTCGCTATCGCTGCCGGTGTCGATGATCGGTCCGGGTTCATCCACCAGCCGAACGTCGCTGTCGAGGTCGGTCGGCGCCCCGATCGGAAGTTCCGGTTCGCTGTCGGGGGCGTCGCTGGTGAGACTTTCATCGAGGACCAAACGAACGTCGCTGTCAGAGCCCCCCGCCAAGCCACCTTCATCCTGGTCGGCCGGTTTGCGGCGGATGACGGTCGGCTGCTCGCTGACGGCATCTTCTTCGCCCCCGAGCACGAGGCTGGAATCGGCAGCCTCAGCACTCTTCTCGCCCAAAGCCAAATTCAAGTCGATGTCAGCGTCGAACTCGGTCGTGTCCCCGTCGGGTTTCGGCTGACGGAGCATGGGGACTTCCGGATCCGAATCGGCCTGCCGGGCTCGGCTGTACTCCTCGACGTCCTCGACCCGAAACTTCCACGTGGCCCGATCCGCGAAACCGCGAATCTCACCTTTCTCGCGCAGACGGACCAACTGATCCGGACGGATGCCCAGATAATTGGCTGCTTCTTCCAGGCTGAGGTACTTCTTCTTGCTTTTGGCCATCGTGTTGCGCTTCGGGTCAGCTCATTTCACAAGCCGTTCTACAGAACGTCCTTACGCAAAAGAGAGTTCCTCCTCAGCATTTATTCTAAATCGGTTGCGAGACAATGCAAGAGGATTCAGATCGTGTGCCAGAAAATTCAGCGCCCGCGAGCCAGTTGACCTGGATTCGGCAGACACTCTGCTTGTTGACACTTCATAGGAATCGCGCTAAGATCGCTGTTCGGTTTCTTTTGTCGCAGCGATCCCAATCAGAGTGTGTTTCCGAACTGATGACGCCGCGGTTGGCATATGCCGCCGTGGTTCTATGCCGGGGAGTCAGAGGAGAAGGCGGCGATGAGTATGGGTTCCGACGAGAGCATTGAAAACGTCCTGCAGGAAGGTCGCACCTTTCCGCCCGCGGCTGAGTTTACCGCCCAGGCCAACATCAAGAGCGAAGAGGAATACCAGCAGATGTGGCAGCGGGCCAAGGATGACCCGGCTGCGTTCTGGGGCGAGATGGCCGAGAACCTCGACTGGTTCCAGAAATGGGACAAGGTGATCGACGGCGAAATGCCCGATACCAAATGGTTTGTCGGCGGGAAGTTGAACGCCTCGTACAACTGCTTGGATCGGCATCTGGAGAGCTGGCGGAAGAACAAGGCGGCCATCATCTGGGAAGGCGAGCCCGGCGACACCCGCGTCTTGCGCTATCAGGACCTGTACCGTGAGGTCTGCAAGTTTGCCAACGTGCTGAAACAGTTGGGCGTCCAGACCGGCGACCGCGTGACGCTCTACATGCCGATGATCCCCGAACTGGCGATCGCCATGCTGGCCTGCGCACGGATCGGTGCACCGCATTCGATCATCTTCGGCGGATTCAGCGCCGAAGCAGTCGCCGAGCGGAACAACGACGCCGAGGCCAAGTTGGTGGTGACTGCCGACGCCGGCTGGCGGCGAGGAAAAGAAGTTCCGCTGAAAGCGGCGGTCGACGAGAGCCTCGATAAGTCTCCGTCGGTCGAAAAGGTGATCGTGGTCCGCCGCACCGGGGCTGAGGTCGAGATGGTTCCCGACCGCGACTACTGGTGGCACGAACTGATGCAAAACGCCTCCTCCGACTGCGATCCGGTCCAACTCGATGCCGAACACCCACTCTATATCCTGTACACGTCCGGCAGCACCGGCAAACCGAAAGGCGTTTTACACACCACCGGCGGCTACATGCTGGGTACCATGATGACCTCACGCTGGGTGTTCGATCTGAAGGAAGACGACACCTACTGGTGCACGGCCGACATCGGCTGGGTCACCGGGCACAGTTACATCATCTACGGGATCTTGTCGAACGGGGCCACCACGCTGATGTACGAGGGGGCCCCCAACTGGCCCGATGAAGGCCGTTTCTGGGAGATTATCGAAAAGTATCAGGTTAACGTTTTCTACACCGCCCCGACGGCCATCCGCGCGTTCATCAAGTGGGGCGACCAGTGGCCCAACAAATGCGATCTCTCCAGTTTGCGGCTGCTGGGCACCGTGGGTGAACCGATCAACCCCGAAGCCTGGATGTGGTACCACCGCGTGATCGGACAGGAGCGCTGCCCGATTGTCGACACCTGGTGGCAGACCGAAACGGGAACCATCCTGATCAGCCCGCTGCCCGGCGTGACGGCCGCCAAACCGGGCAGCTGCACACGACCGCTGCCCGGCACGGTGCCGGATATTGTCAGCAAAGACGGCAGCAGCCTGCCGGCCAACGCGGGCGGATTGCTGGTCATGCGGCAACCGTGGCCGGCGATGCTGCGAACGCTTTACGGCGATCACGACCGGTATGTCGAGACGTACTTCAACGAAATCGAAGGCTGCTATTCCACCGGCGACGGCGCCCGCTGCGACGAAGACGGCTGCTTCTGGATCATGGGCCGGGTCGACGACGTGATGAACGTCGCCGGGCACCGGTTGAGCACGATGGAAATCGAAAGCGCCCTGGTCTCACACCAGAAAGTCGCCGAGGCGGCCGTCGTCGGCTATCCGCACGATCTCAAGGGGGAGGGCATCTGCTGCTTCGTCACACTGAGGACCACCGACGGCGATGAGACGCTCAAGCAGGAGTTGAAAGCCCACGTCCGCAAGCAAATCGGCGCGGTGGCCACTCCCGACATCATTCGCTTCGCCGCCTCCGTGCCGAAAACCCGCAGCGGCAAGATCATGCGGCGTTTGCTGCGAGACATCGCCGCCGGCCGCGAAAAAGTGGGCGACACCACCACGCTCGAAGACTACTCGGTCCTGGCAAAGCTGCGCGAAGAAGACGAGTGACGCCGGAGCACACACGACGTAGGGCAGGCTCCCGCCTGCCGTCCTCTTCTCTTACGTTGAGTCAATCTAAAATGCGGCAGGCGGGAGCCTGCCCTTCTATGAAAGCT
>CAZGYE010000069.1:0-21248 GCA_964530165.1 uncultured Planctomycetaceae bacterium | reverse complement strand
GCGCATGCTCCGGGGCCACGTTCGCTTCGCTCTCTAAGGCCCCGCCACCCCGCCGTGTGGTGCGTTTTACGCACCCTACCGAAAGGCCTGGCCGTCGAGCTCGATCACGCCTTCTTCGATCATCTGCTGGGCCACGCGTTGCATTTTGCGGACGTGCCCGGCAAGCTTCTTGGTCAATGTCTCCGGGGGGACCTCGTCGAGTAGCCGTAATGCGTAGCGGGGGCGCTGCTGCACCTCGATGGCGACGCCGGCCAGCTTGAGCCGTGTGCGCGTCGCTTGGGCCGGGAATCGCAGGATAAACTCTTCCATCAACGGCACAGCTTCCGCGAAAGCTTTCACTTTGTAGAGCCCGTCGGCCAACGCCTGCAGCTCGCGCTCCTCCAACTGCCAGCTTGTGAGCAGATGCTTGAGCTTCTGGTACTCGGAGAGCGCGGCGCGTGGTTTCCCGGCCTGTAACAGCTCGCGCATCTTGCGACGCGTTTTTGATTGGTGAGTGGTCTGTCTGCGGATGTTTTCTTCGAAGTCGAGCGGCTCGTCGTCGCCCGGCACTTCCGTCCCGGTGCTTTGTGATGCTGCGCCGGTCCCGGCTGCTGTGGCAATCGGACCACCGGCTGTTCCCAATCCGAGAGCATCCCTGTGCTGCGTACTTCCGTACGTTCCGTTCATAACGGCAAACAGGTCCCAGTTCTCGCAATCGACCCAGTTCCGCTTGAGCATGACCACCCCGACGGCAAAACCCAGTGCAGCACCGACCAGATGCGCTACCTGGCCGCTGATGGCAAACATTTGAAAGGCCGCAAAGATGATCTGGACGGCCAGATAGTAAATGGAAAAGGCGAGGATGGTGACGTCGAAAAAGAACCCGCGATAGATGAAAAAGAACAAACAGGTGACTTCGTTCTTCGGCGCCCAAACCGTCGACATGGCTAGGAGTCCGAAAATAATCAGCGAGGCCCCGCCGGCGCCCGGAGCATCGCCGCGGTAGCCGAGCATGGCCAGTTGGATCAGAAAGGCGCCGAGAATGCCGATGCCGAAATAGACCAGCAGGTACCGCCACCAACCGATTTTTCCTTCCACCACCAGGCCGAAACCCCACAAGAAAATTATGTTCGCCAGCAGGTGCAAGATGCCGAAATGTAGAAAATGACAGGTGATCCATTCGAGCGGGTTCAGTCCGTTGCCGAACTCCAACACCCAGTGCTGCCAGTCCACGAAGTTGTCGGGATCACCGTAACCGGTGAGGAAAAACGTGCCGACATTGACGACAATCAGCAAAAGCGTGGCCCAGGGCCAGTGGTAGATGGGGGCGTCGGTTCTGATGGGAATGAGGAAGATCATCGGCCGGTCCGTTCCTGCCGGTCCAAATCGCTTTTGGGCGGATGGGCGTTGTCCACCACGAGATCACTGAAGGGAGATCAGACAATCGAGAACATCGCGCGCCACTTCCGCTGGTGACGGCGTGGCGTCGACGCGGAAAATGATCTCGTCGCTGTAGTGATTCAAGACCGGCTGAGATTCCTCCCGATAGACCTCGAAACGGCGGCGGATGACCTCCTCGTTGGCGTCGTCAGCGCGGCCCTCTTCGTCGGCCCGGTCTTTGATGCGGGCGACCATCTGGCCCTCATCGAAGCAGGTTAGGTAGACGATTCGCAAGACGTCGACGTGTTCATCCAAGATCTCCGCCTGCCGGACTGTGCGGGGAATGCCGTCCAGAATCAGCAGGTCCTTTTCCGGCCGGTAACGGGAGGCGGCGATCAGTTTGTCGACGCCTTTTTTCCAAATTCTGATCGTCAGGTCATCGGGGACAAGCTCGCCGCGCGAGCTGTATTGGGCCGCTTCCTTCCCTTCGGGCGACTCGTTGTCGAGCGAGCGAAACGCGTCCCCGGACGCCATGTGGAAAAAACCGGGGATCTGCCCGATCATCTTCCCCTGCGTTCCCTTGCCGACGCCCGGAGCGCCGAAGAGCAGTACCGATCGGTAGCGTTGGTTCGACATCGGTAGATCAACGCGACAGGAAGACGACCACCTGACCCACGTCGACGGGCAGACTCACGTCTTCATACGTGGGGGCCGTCGTCACCGTGGCTTCAAGGGTCTGCGGGTTGAACGAAATCCATTCGCACTCCGGAGGCGTCGCGGACTCGACGATTCCGTTGTAAAGGTTCCGCAAATTCGGACGCTGACGAACCGAAATGACGTCACCCGGCCGAACAATGATCGAAGGCTTATTGACGGTACGCCTATTCAGTTGAAAATGCGCATGGACGGCTCCCTGACGCGCTTGCGGCCTCGTGACGGTGAAACCGGCGCGGCGGATGACGTTGTCCAGCCGCAGCTCGCAGAGAATCAACAACTGCTCGCCGGTGTTGCCCTGCATGTGGCGGGCTTTGTCGAAATACCGCCGCAATTGCTTCTCGCGCAAGCCATAGTAGTATTTGATCTTCTGCTTCTCCGCCAGCGCCAGGCCGTAGTTGGAAACCTTCCGGCGTCGCTGAGACATTCCGGGCGGATGCTCTCGCTTCTCCAGCGCGCGAACTGCGCCTCCCGACTCGAAAACCAACGCCTTCAAACGGCGGTTGATTCGGCCCTTTGGTCCCGTATAGTGCCCCATTCACTCGACTCCTGAGTAGCTTGCATCCCGCCAAGACAGACAAATTGAGGCCATAAATCTATAACGAGACCGGCCTGATTGCAAGTCAGGTTGGTCCGGTCAGGGAAACACGTTGGCTTTTACAACGGCCGCGTCCTTCGCAATTCGCGGAGCGGTGCCGAGCAGGTTATCTACAATCATGTTGCCGCTGCCGCCGGCGACTTCCAGGGAAACGGACTTCGCATTCGGGCGGTCGTCGCGAATGAGGCAGTCGGAGACCCGGCTGTTGGAGACGTTATTGAACAACAGGCCGACGTTGTCGCAGTCGAGGATGCTGCAGCCGGTGATGTTGAACCTCTTGCAGCCTTCGATCAGCAAGCCGGCCGGGTCCCGCCAGACGTTGGTGACGTGCAGGCCGCAGAGCGTGCAATCCTCGCTGTTGCGGAAGACCAGACTGTTGTTGGCGTCCAGCGTGTTTGAGTGACTGTAACGCGGGTTGCGGTCGAAGTTGTTAGGCCCGACAATGATGCTCGAACAGCCCTCGACCAGCAAGTTGTGTGTGAAACCCATCCAAAACGTGTTCCCGGTAATCGTCACGCCGCGGCAATCCTTGAGGTGGACGTTCACGTTGACGTCGCTTAAGACGTTACCGGTGATGGTGACGTGTCCCTCGCGGACCAGGTCCCGGTTCCGGCTCGGCTCGCTGCGGCCGATGATGCGAATGTTGGCCGAGTCGGGCGAGCGATTGTTGTGCTGGATCGTGCAGCCGGTGATGGCCACCTCGCCGGTCCCGGCCCGGCTGCCGGTGCAGTCGATCAACACGTTGGCGGTCGGCGGTGCGTCCGGACTCATGTTGCTCTCCAAATCGCAGCCGGTAATGTGGATGTTGCGAACGTTGCCGGACCGCGACACCACGCCGCCGCCGTCGTTGTAGCTGATGTGACAACCGGTGATGTTCGACTGGTGCAGATTGACGTTGTCGTAGTAAATGCCGACGCCCCGGTTCTCGTAGATGTGGCACTCTGAGATGAGGACGTTGCGATTGTTCTTGACCAGATGAATGCCGTCGAGTGCGCCGCGGATGTGCGTACGGGTGACGGTCAGTTGCATCGTGCCGACGGCCTCGATGCCGACGGCCTCGGGGTGATCGCCAAGGATCGCCACGCCGTCGACCAGCGGCATGCGCTGACGGTCCCACACGTTTTGAGCGAATCCCCCCGGATCGGCCGACTTGAAATGCGTGCCGACGAACCGCAGCGCCGGCCCCGGCCCGGCCATGACAATGCACGCAACACCGTCACCGCTGATCGACGTATAGCCGAGCTTCTCCAAGTCGATCACGATCGGCTTCGTGATGCGATAGACGCCTTTCGGCAAGCGAACATGTCCGCCGGCGGAATCGACGGCCTTCTGCAAAGCGGCCGTGTCGTCGGCCCTGCCGTCGCCGACCGCACCGAAGTCCAGCGGCGATGTCTCCCCCTGCGCCGCGGTCTGCGGATTGTCGCGGCGCGACGCGGGTTCGCTAAAGACAAACCCAACAAGGAGCGTCAGCAAGAAGATGGGAACAGCAAATTTCTCCACACGGCGCATGTCGATCTCCCCAAGAATCGTTTCCACTTGAGAACTCATTCTCCATCCTTCACCGTAAGCTTGTGTTGCCGGCTCAGGCCGGAGGCCAGTTCGCTGACGTGAATCGTCCAATTTCCGGCCAAGTCATTCTTGGCCAGATCGACGGTGATCGCGAGCCGGCCGTCCTTGGCACCGTAGTAGCCGCTGGATTCCGCTGGCCGGCGTTCGGGATCGAGAATCTCCACCTGCACCGGGATGACGGCCTCGAGGGGCTTCTGCTTGCCGTCGACGACGGCCACGGTCAAACGCACCTGTTCGCCGAGCCGGGCCTGTTCGGGCGCTCGGACATGAAGGTCGGCAATCTTGCGGGGCGTAATCATGAACACGCGGCCGTCCCCCGGCCCAAAACTCGCGTCGAACTTCAGCTCCGACCCCGCACTGGCGGCCGAGACGGGCTTGTGCCCGACGAGATCGTAGACGTACCCCTGCTTCCGCTTCAGCGACAATGTGGCGGCGTTGGGCAGACCTTTTTCCATGACCTTACCATGATGTCCCACATAGCTGCCGAACGTGCGCTTGTCGTTGACGGCGAACAGATAGTCCGTGTCGCGGTACTGTCGGCACCGCACGACGACGTCCGGATTGGACGAATCGGCATGGCGTTTGTAGCGCGCGTCAAGCTCCCGGCGGAGATCGGCGGCCTTGGCCTGCAGCGCGGCTTTGTCCGCGTCAGCCTTGCCGGTCCGCCGGCGACTCTTCACAAGGATGTCGGGGCGGAAGGCGGGCGTGAGTTGCTCGTCGGCGACGATCAGGCCGCCTTTTTTCTGAAACTCCGCGACCTTGCGGGCGACGCTCTCGGTGAGAACGTCGCAATACGGCATGACCAGCACGCGATCGTCGTCCAGCCCGTCGCGCAGGATCGTCTCGTCGTAGACGATTCGCGGCTGAATCTGCGCCCACTGCAGGATAAGGTGCATGTCGGCTTCCCAGGTGCCGCTCCATCCGCGGGTGCCACGGCCGGCGAAGACCTGTGAGGCGAAGCTTTCGAGCAGGGCGACGTCGCTTGTCCGGTCGGGCACTTGCAACAGCGTCGGACCGAGTGGCTCGACGACGTCGCGGACAAGTTCCGCCAAGACCTTGCGGGTCCGCGGATTGGTGTAACGGTAGCTGCCGTGCTGCGCTTTAACCAACGATCCCCACCCGTGGTACATGATGCCCCGAATGGGTCGCGACATCTTCGACCAAAATGCTTCCCGCAGGTGATCGGGGGCGATGGTAATGAATCGTGCATCGGGAATCTCCTTTTCCCACGGGGCGCGTTTGGATTCCTCTTTCGGCAGTTTCGGCGCGGTCTGGGACCGATACCAAATGACCTGCGTCATCTTCATCACCTGCTGTCCATGCGGCGCCCCAGCGGCCATGGCGAAGAGTTCGTCTGTGGCCTGTCCGATTTTGATGGGGTCCGGATAGGAATAGGTCCATTGCGAGAGGACGTCCACTCCGCCGCCGCTGCCCCAGACGCTCGGCACGCGAACGGCCGGGTCGAAGAACGTCCACAGGTCGTCGCGGCCCGTGGATTTCAGCCCCTTGTGAACCTGGGTGTGCAGAGAGTTCCAGCCGTCGCCCTGCTTCCAGAACCAGCGGTAAAAGGTGAGCAGGGGGTCGTCATCGGGGACGATGCGTTTCTCCGGGAAGTCCTTGATCGTGGAATAACGCACGCCGGCGACGCTCGCGGCTCGAGCGGGAATGTCGTAGCCGGCAAACTTGCGGAAGGCGTCCCGGTCATACTGGTGAAAACAGAGGTTCGTGCCGTCGCGGATCTCTGAATGAATCAGCGCGCCCTCGAAGGCGGGGAAATCTCCGAAGGTCTTCGCCACTGAAGCACCGACGTTGTAGGCAAACGTTTGAAGCTCCGGTGAGCTTGCACACGCGTTTTCCCGTTTGTAGGGCTTGCCGGTCCGGCTGATCCGTTGGTACTTCTCTTTGAGTCGCTCGTTGTGGATCACCCAACGGCCGGGATAGACGTTGACCACCGCGCCCATGCCCTGGGCCAGGTGCTCGTCAAGCGATCGCGCCGATTCGGCGATGCGGGCGCTGGTGGCGGCTGCAGTGGGTTTGCCGGCCGCCCACACTTTTCCGTAGTCGACCAAACTGATCAACTGGTGCGTGAAGCCGATCTCTTTGAGGCGCTGGAAATCGCCTCCGCCCCACATGACCACCGGCATCCGGTGCGGAAGAGGCCGCGGCGCAACGACAACGGAAGCACTCTCTTCGGCTTCATACTTCTTGCCGTCTGCGGTTGCTGCGGCCATGACTTTCAGCGTGTAGCCGTCCGGGCGAAGCGTCGTGTCGACGGGCACGTCGATGGTGCATGTCGCTTTCGGCGCGAGGTCCGGGAGCGGAAATGTCTTCTCCGTGCCGCCGAGAAACGCTCGGGCCGTCCCGCCCGTGAGCGGCTTGCCGACGTCATTGACGACGGTGACCGGAACGCGGGCATCTTTTTCCATGCGCCGGAATGCCGTGCGTCCACCGGAAAAGTCCAGCTCGAGAGACCCGGTGAAAAAGGAAACAATGCCCTTCGAAATGCGCACCTGGTCGATGTAGCCGGGAAAGCCGCAGTGAACGCTGCCATAGCGATCGCCGATGACGAGCGGATAGCTGCCTGCAGTAACCGGTCCGCGGCCCTCATGCACGATGCGACCAACCGACTTGCCGTTGAAGAAAAAGCGGCCGGTGCCGGCGCCGTCGTAGGTGAAAGCGACGTGGGCCCACTGACCCGACGGCACGTCGACCACGCGCGAGGTATACGCGGCCGAATCCGTTCCGTAACCGAGATGGGCCGCGATCTGGCGCTTGTTTTCCCCCGCACGGCGCAGGTACAGGCAATAATCCCAGTTTGCCCGGGGAAGGTCCTTGGCATAGTGATAATACTTCTTGTCCAGCAGAAAGACGGTGGTGAACTTGTCCATTTCCGGCTTGGGCTTGAACCACGCTTCGAGCGTGAACGCCCCCGGCGGAGAGAGGCTCTCGTGGTTCTTCGCCGAAGCCCCCTGGGCTTTGTCGTGCTCGCCGTCGGCGGAAAAGGATTCCAGACACGAGCCGAACAGTCCCTCTTTGACCCAGCGCGCCTGGCCGCGCAGCATCAGAAGGTGGCCATGCCCCGAATTGTCCTGGGCCTCCCGACCCGGATGGAATTGCCACAGGGCGATCACGTTCTCGCCGGTGGCCTGTTGGCCGGTGTATAGTTTCCGCCAAGGCTGCTCGCTCTGGGCTTCGGCCGCAGCAGCATGGGCGGCGGTGAGAGACCAAAACAAACCCAGGGCGCATCCGGCGATCGGCAGCAGTTTCTCGACTCTCACAGCTTTCCTCCGGGACAAGTGTCCGCTCTGACCACTGATTTGTGACGTGCCGGCCGAACGATCTCTTGCCCATCGATTGTCGCGTAGAAAACGGCAGCGAAGTCGTTATCACCCTGATTGATCGACGTGAAAAACCTGTACCAGCGAAAGAGGGCAGACCCAAAGGTAGCGGTCACAGATCACGAAAGCAAGAAACCGATCACGCTGAGTGTCATCACGAGAAGACGAATGAAACGGTTGCCATTTCACCTCGATAGTGTCGTGTCTGTCTGCGACGGTCTCGCCAAACAGAAGCGTCCCTATTTTGGACGAACCATCTCTACCGCCCCCATCACCCTATCGTACAAATCTTCCATCTTCCAGGTCGTCGCAGACGCCGGTTCGCATCATTGCCTCGGTCCAATACCGCCACAAAGAACCAAAGGCAATCGATGCGACGCACGGCGAAGCCGGCCGGGTCGCCGGTGAATTCGACATGGCATCACACCCCTCTTCTCAAGGTCCAAGGCGGTGTCTGAAAGCTGTCGGGGATGTCGCCGCGTGTGTCACTTTGGTGCATGCCAAACAGCCTGCCCGGTGTCAAATCGGGTGTCAACGACCTGAATGACGAAACTTGATTTTCCGAATGGTGTGCTGTAATACAAGTGTTTGAGGGGCCGTAGCTCAATCGGTTAGAGCAGCAAACTCATAATTTGTTGGTTGCAGGTTCGAGTCCTGCCGGCCCTACTGGTCGGATAAGGGCTTGCGTCGACCTCCAGGGCCGGCGCGTCGCCGTCAACGAAGCCCGCCCACGCGAAGAACGTCGCGACGGTGGTGGATACGGCCGAAGCGACTGATCGCTCGGCGAAATGTTCCGATGACCTCCTGGTCGTCCCGGCCGGCCAGGGAACATCGGTCCTGCAACAAACCGCAGGTCGTGCGCAATTCCATCGGGTTCGCACTCGGTCGGGGGAGGCGGACACGGTCATTTCGCGAACCGGTCCGCTGCTCTGGCGAAAATTCCGGTCCGCGCTTTCCCGGTAGACATTTTGCGGCCGGTACCGTATAATGCAAGAGTCAACAATCGCTGATCGTACCAGGGTTGTCGCAGAGGTGCCTTCCCAGGGAGGGTTCCGTTGCTGTTACTTCTCTCTCTTCTCTCCCAGCGCGACTTTTTAGTCTTGCTCGTGCCGCGAAGAGAATCGAGCCAATTTGTTGGTCGTCGATTTCCGTTCGGAACGCTGGGCATGACCCCGATGCTGTGAACGACTGTTGAGCGAAACGAGTGGGGCGCTCCGGCTGCGGTCACGGGTCATGAGCATCTTTGCTGCTCACCAAAGCCCTCCAGGTGTTTTCGCCTGCGCAGAGTGTGTGCGTCGGAACACGTGAGGTCCGAATTGCGGGAGCGCAACTGCCATGAACCATTTGGACACGGAAGACGGCCCGAGACTGCGGCGGCGTGTCACGGGCAGCGGTCAGTGATGACGGCGAGGGGAGATGTGGAGACGATGATGACTCGGAAGCCATTGCCTCTGTACGCGGCTCCGTTTCGAAGGCATTGCCCTGTCTGCGGGGAAGTCAGCTATTCCGCGGCCGGTATCCATCCGCAATGCGCCATGCAGCAAGCGGATGCGAAGCGCATGCAGCGGATCAAGCCACCTTCGAAGTCGCCCAAGAAGAAGATGACCAAAGACGCGGACGCAAAACCTTGGCAGAAAATCTGTCCGAAGTGCCAGGCACGCATGCACGTCCGCAGGAAGCTCTGCGACTGTGGCTACGCGTTTCCCGGCATGAGCGCCCGATAGAACAACGAACGCCTCGTGGGCCATTTTGCGACCTGGCCACAAACGGACGGCGATTCGCATGAAGCTCACCAGAGATGTCGTCGGTGAACTTCGAAGTTGAACAGCATTTCTCTCCAATGGTGAAACCGTTGCTCTCGGTGTCACGGTTGGGTCCCAGCGTGGACCCGGTTGCAATGTGCTGAGCGCTGTCGCTCGCCAGTGTCGTGCCGTATGAATCCGGCGCGTCGCCAAAGTCAGCCGTGTCGTTGTCCGTGATCGCCCCCGTCCCCGTGTCCGTGAAGAGGGTGCGGGAATCTGATCGAGGGGTTGGTGTCCAGATCGAGCGGCGTATTCATCAAAGTGTGATGAATCTGCCGTAGCTCCCTGCGCCGTAGCCCCCTGATCCCCACGCTAGTCCGGAGGGACTACCGGCTCGGCAAGCCGGGTGCAAAATCAGCCGGCCGGCGGAGGAACTTTTCTGAAATTTTCGAAGGGCGTCGGGCGTAGTTCCTGCAGGAACTACGATCTCGCGCTCCCGGCGCGAGACATAACACAAGTAACCGGAAGTGGTTGCAGCAGGGATCTAGTTCTGGGATCTAGTGCCGAGCGCCCTACGCGTGGATAGATCATTGAGCCGTGCGAGTAGATCGCGGCACGGTACCTTTTTAGTTCCAGGGATCTATTGTCGATCCGGCCCGAAAGGAATCAATTAGGATCTACTCAAGAGCTAGTGCTGGACTACCCCACGATCTATGGTGCTGACTACTTGAGCCACCACCGGCGGTCTACTTCAGATGCATGGCGGAAGCGTGCTGCGAAGTCTAGATCGGAACTAGTTCCTTCTCGATTGTTGAGGAGAAGTGCAGTGTTTCTCACCCCATGGCTTCGGACGCTCAAATCGACTCTCAAGACACGCAGGCCGCGGTACTACGGCAGGGCGACTCGACGGCATCTGGCTCGGCAACGGCACACCGACCTGATGGCCGTCCAGTCGGAATGCTTGGAAGACCGCACGCTGTTGAGCATCGACATCACCTACAACTTCACAGGCCTCACCGGCATTCTGACGATTGAGACCAACACCGAGGACGTCGATGACGAGATCGTCGTGCGGCAGGCGCGGGACTCTTCGGCCCGCGTGGAGATCCTGACCCGCGAGCAACGGAACCTGGTGACGCCACTGACCGCGACGACGGATCCGACCAATCCCGCCGACCCCAACTATCAAGACTTCGTCGCCGGCCTGGCGTTTGCGATTCTCGTCGATCCAACAATTACTCCCGGCGGTAACAACACCCTCTCTTTTCCCACGTTCTCTGTTTCGGCGTTGGTTTCCCAGGTGTTTGAGATTCAGGTCACCAGAGGTGCGGGCGTTGCGAGCGACGGAGTGAACCTGATCGATCTGAGCGACGTGAATCCGACCGATTGGACCTCAATTGGGAACTCAGGGACCCCGCCGCTGCACCGCATCACGGTCAACGGATTCGATGGAGCGGACTACATTATTGGCAGTTCTTTCAACGATCTGCTCAACGGCAACGACGACGAAGACACGCTGATTGGCGGCCCTGGGGCGGACTCGCTGGTCGGCGGCAACATGGCCGATCACATTGACGGTGGAGCGGGTGCTGACACGGTCGATGCCGGTGACGGCAACGACGCTGTCTTCGGCGGGGACGGCGCCGACTCCTTGGTCGGCGGAAGCGGCCGGGACATCCTGGACGGCGGTGCCGGCAACGACACTCTCGAAGGCCAAACCGGCCGCGACACGCTGGCCGGCGGCGAGGGACAAGATTCGCTGGTCGGCGGCGCGCACCCGGATTCCCTGTTAGGCGGCCCCGGGGACGACACACTCGAAGGTCGCGGCGGCAATGATACGCTCAACGGCGGCGGGGGAAAGGACTGTGTCGACGGCGGCGGCGGCAACGATTTTCTGTTCACTTCCTCGCCCGAAGACAAGGACAACGTCGTTGTCCGCGTTGAGGGGAATCCCGGCGAAGTCAACCGGGTCGACCCCGTGATTACCGCCCACGTCAACGATCCGACCGATGCGGTGGTTCCCGGCGATACCAGCTTCAACGTCGACGGGTTCACCGGCGTCATCCAGCCGGGCACGCAGTTCCTGGTGGAGGGTTCCACGTTTGTCCAACCAAACAACACGCTCCCCATCGAGGACGAGTTCGCGCGAATCCCGCATCCCATCACAGGCACGACCAACTCCGGCGGCACAACTGTCAACGTCCAGTTTGCGGCTCCGCTCTCAGCGGCGCTCACGAACAATCAACAGGTGGACGACAACAACCCGGTCTTCTTTCTGAACTCCCTCGGCGAGCGCGAAGCTCGGGTCGACTACAACAACACCGTGGTGATTCCCAACATCGACGTCAACCCGGCTGCGAACACCTTCTACTTCGAAGCCCGGGCCATGTACGACCACCCCGACCGCAACGACAATCCACCAGGCCCCGATGACTTCACCAACCAGCAGGAATATCTGCGGATCAAAGGGGTGCACTTCACAGGTAATTTAGTGGATGCGAATAACCATGATTTTAACACTTGGCTGGGTTTTTTCGGCGAGCCAAATCCCGCGACCCAGCTCTTTGTTCGCGGCATTTGGGATGAAACGGCCAATCCGGCGGTGGATCCTCCCCGCGTTGCCGGCACCGCCCTCCCCAATGGCGGACAGGTCGAACGTACCCTCGCGCAAACCCACGCCCTTCTTGGTGGTAACAATAGAGAGCTGATCGCCCTGATCTTCGGCCAGCGAGCAGCGCCGTATAATGTCCCGGATCCCACTCCCTCGGCGGTGACCTTCGGCCAAATCCAGGACAACGACATCATCCAGCTCGAGTTCATGCAGAATGGGGTCTCAATCGATCCCAGGACGCTGACGCTGGCCGGAGGGGGCAGGGTGAGCTTCTTCGTCCCCGGGGAACGAAACCTTGCTGACGTGACAGACCCAATAATAGTACCTCCCGAACAGGTCCAGTTCGCCAGTCTCAACAACACTCCCAACACTTCCCTCGGCCAGCGAAACGGCATCAAGATCGACGGGCTGGTCGACCCGCCGGAAGTCACGCAATTCACGCCCGCCACGCAATTCCAGACTCCCTCCGGCGTGGAGGGCAACCTGGGTGTCGCCGACCTGGACAGAGACGGCGTGGAGCTGCGTCCTCTGCCGATCGAAGAGGTGACTCGAACGTTTCAGCTGATCGAGCCGTTGCTGCCGCGGCGGATGGACCTCGCTGGAGGTGGCAGAATCACGCAGGACATCGGCGTCGGCGTCCTCAACACGATCGACTTTGCCAACAACAACCTCGATTTCTCGGTTGATCCCAATGGAAACGGATTCGACCAGGTGTTCAACCGGCAAACCGCGATGAACATCACCCCGGCGATCGATATTCCGATCGGGACGCCGTTCTTGGTCGAGGGTTCGAACCTGCTGCATTTTGTGACCAACACTGCCGCTTCTGCATTCGGGGGCACGCGGATCACCTTCACGCCGGCGGTTCCGAACGACGCGCGGATCACCCGCGGCAATCTTGTTGCCTTTGCGCCGACAGACAACGAGAGCCTCATCAACCCGTCGATCGTCATCAATCCGGACAACCCAGATCAGCTATTCGCCATCGCCGACGTGGCCGCCGACATGGGCGCCCTGTTGCGTCACAGCAGCGATCAAGGGGTGACCTGGGCGCCAAGTGACTGGACAGACGTATCGGTGCTGCGTCCCCAAAACAGGCCGGCGGCGGTCTGGGCCCCCAGCGGCGGCGCTCTGAATGCCCCCGGAAATCCCGGTACGTTCAATGACAACCCTGCCCAGAGGCTGGGCAGCTTCTGGAGCCAGGGCGTGGCGTTAGGCGACCTGGACAGAGACGGCGACCTGGATGCCTTTGTGGCCAACGCCAACAACCAGGCCAACCGGGTGTGGATCAACCAGGGCTTCTCGCAAAACGGGACGGAAGGGACGTTCGTCGACAGTGGCCAAACGCTGGGCACCTTCACCAGCCAAGCCGTGGCGTTAGGCGACTTCGACGGCGACGGCGATCTGGACGCCTTTGTCGCCAACACGGGCCAAGCCAACCGGGTGTGGACGAATAACGGCGCCGGCGTGTTTGCCGACAGTGGCCAGACGCTGGGCACATTCAACAGCCAGGACGTGGCGCTAGCGGACCTCGACGGCGACGGCGACCTGGACGCCTTTGTCGCCAACACGGGCCAAGCCAACCGGGTGTGGACGAATAACGGCGCCGGCGTGTTTGCCGACAGTGGCCAGACGCTGGGCACATTCAACAGCCAGGACGTGGCGCTAGCGGACCTCGACGGCGACGGCGACCTGGACGCCTTTGTCGCCAATTCCAACCAAGCCAACCGCGTGTGGACGAATGACGGCAGCGGCGATTTCACCGTCATCCCCAGCGTCGCGTTGCCGGGCGCCCGAAACAGCCAGGGCGTGAAATTAGGCGACCTGGACGGCGACGGCGACGTGGACGCCTTCGTGGCCAATTCGACCAACACCAACAACCGGGTGTATCTCAACCAGGGCGGCATACAATTTGGGACGGAAGGGACGTTCCTCGATAGCGGTCAGACACTGGGCACCGCTTCCAGCGAGGGCGTTGCGTTAGGCGACGTGGACGGCGACGGCGACCTGGACGCCTTCGTCGCCAACCGCAGCACCAATACCGGTTCGCCTTCCTACTCTCGTGCAGTAAACCGGGTCTGGATCAACGCGGGCGGTTCTCAGGGTGGAACGCCGGGATCGTTTTTCGACAGCGGCCAGTCGCTGGGCAACAGGCGGAGCACGGGTGTGGCGTTAGGCGACATGGACGGCGACGGCGACCTGGATGCCTTTGTGGCCAATCAATTTGACACGAGCCCGACGCCCGCTAACCCAGAAAACCTGGTGTTGGTCAACCAGGGCAGCGCCCTGGGTGACGTCGCATGGCGTTCGAATCTGTTGATCGCCTACGAAGACCGCGACCTGCTGGGGAACATCAACATCACAGTGGCCCGCAGCACCGACGCAGGCGCGAATTTCGGGACGCCGATCCAGATCGGAGCCGGCGACCAGCCCGCCATTGATGCTGCGGTGATCAGCGAATCGCTCGATTCGCGCGGCATCCTCTCGCCGGACACGATCGCCGTCTGGGTCGCCTACCGGGAGACGGCGCCGCCCAACAGGATCATGGTGACGGCCGCGACGCTGACCCGAAGCGACGACACTTTCGGCAATCCGGACTCCATTTCTTACACACTGGGCGCCTTCCCCGCGGCAGTACCAGTAGACTCTCCGAACAGCAACGGCGGGCAGTTTCCCGACATCGCCGTCGGTCCGTCCGGCATGGCCTTAGTGACCTACGTGGTGCCTGCAGCACCGTTCAATGTCAACGTGCATGTGAACACGCAGGGGCTGAACGATTTCACCGATTTCGGCGCCGCCGTCAGTTTCAGCACGCAGGTGGGCGTGAACCATCGCATACCGGCCCAGGGCGAAGTGCCCGTAGACCAGACAGGACCCACGGACTTGGCACAGCGCCCCACGACCACGGGCACCACGACCGCGGGCGTCAACGCCCAGCCGCACATCGTTTGGGACCGCTCCGGCGGAACGTTCAACCGCCACGCGTACCTGGTGTATACCGATGCGCCCAACCTGGCCGAACCCTTCGACACCGACATCATACTGCAAGCAACCGACGACCTGACCGCGGCCGCGTTCGACCCCGGTACGAACCCAAGTCCCAGCCTGGCTGCAACCACTTGGGTGAAAACGACGCTCAACGACGACGGGAACGACCCCAACCAAGTGCTGCCCTTGAACAGCCAATTTCTGCCGCAGTTGGCCCTGGATCAGACGACCGGGGCGGTGGCGGCCACCTGGTACGACACCCGCCGCGACGAGGGCAACATTGCCCGGCCGGGCAACACCAACCAGGCCTTTTCGACGATACCGAATCGTGCCAACGACGACGCCCAGGTCTGGGGCACGCTGATCTTCACCGGCGCGACCAATCCCAAGCCGATCGCCAATTTCCGCGTCAGCGATCTGAACACCAACAACACGATCGACGACTCGGACGACAACGAGCATCCGTCGCACATCCGCGGCGTCACCGACGCGTGGGAGCTTGATCTGGACAGCGTGACAGCCAACGTGACGTTGCGAATGACGTTGAACAACCAGGCCGGCGACGCGTTCAATTTCACCATCAACCGGAATTCTAATGCGCAGTTCATCGAAAACGCGCTGATTAACGCCAGTGGCAGCTTGACATCGCCGCCGGGGCCGTTGACGGATGCGGACATCAGTGTGACAAGCCTCATTGCGACCGGCAGCACACGGCGGTTCCTCATCGAGGTGCTGCCCGAAGGGCAATTGGCCTATTTGCCAAACATCGATTTGGAAACAACGCCAGTACCAGCACCAGCGAACGCCTGGCGCGAGCCAGTCGTGCGTGACACGCGGATCGGACAGGCCGGGTTTGAGGACTACATGGGGCTGGCGTTCCACGACGGTCGGCTGCACGTCGCCTGGGTCGACAACAGCGTCTTTCCCGTGATCGACAGCGACGCCGACGGCTACCCGGACGTGGATACGGACGAATCGCTCAATCCCACGTTCCAGTTGCGCACCACGCAGTTCCTTATCACCCACCAGGGGGACACGATGATGGGCGGCGCCGGCAACGACCTGCTGGTGGGCACCAACGGCGACGAGTCCATGTTCGGCAACGCCGGCAACGATACCCTGATGGGCGGCGGCGGCGAAGACACGCTGAGAGGGGGCGACAATAACGATCGCCTCTACGGCGGCGCCAACGGAGTGGTCGCTTTGCCCAGATATCCCCGGCTCGGCTCCGCGTTCACCAGGGGCGACATACTCGGCGGCGGCGCCGGCAACGACCTGCTGCTGGGTGACGACGTCGGTCCCTTCTTCTTCCTCCGTGATCCCACCACCGGCGACATCCTCGATGGGTCCGGGGCGCTCGTCGGCGTCAACAATCCCACAGACGTCGACACGTTGACGTTCGGTGCTGACACACTGGTCGGCGGATCGGGCGACGATACGCTGTTCGGCGGACTGGGCAACGATTTGATCGACGGCGACGACGGCACCGCCATCGACGGCAATGACCTGATCTACGGCGGCCGAGGCAGCGACACGCTCCTCGGCGGCCCCAATGCCGATACGATCTACGGCAGTCACGTCGCCGATCCCGACGTGGGCAGCGACGACCACGACAGTATCGACGGCGGGGACGGCAACGATTTGATCGTCGGCGGCGCCGGCCGCGACACAATCAACGGCGGCGCCGGTGACGCGCAGGCCGACACGATTTTCGGCGACGTCGATCAAAACGACAACGACTTCAACGCCCTTCTGCACACAGGCCCCGACCTCTTTCTCTGGGCCGGCGCGAACGACGGGAATGACCAGATCGACGGCGGCGACGGCTACAATATCTTGCGAGTCGTGCTTCCAGCCGGGAACGCGGACAACGTTGTCGTCGACGATTCTGGAACACAGTTGACCGTCACGCACGGGGCGGCGACCGCCTCGGCTGTCTCCACGGATCAACTGGTGATCCGCACCGGCGACGGGGCCGATAACGTGACGATCAATCCGCTAACCACCGTGCAGTCGCTGCAACTGATGACCGTCGACCTGGGGACGGACAACGACACGTTCGACGCGTCCACGATGGGCAACGCACAAGTGGTCTTGATCGTGGACGGCGGCGCCGGCAACGATAACATCACCGGCGGCCCCGGCCGGGATACCCTGGACGGAGGCGTCGGCAATGACAATCTGTTCGGTCTCGGCGGCGACGACGTTCTCATTGCCGGCAACGGGGCCGACAGCCTCGAAGGGGGCGACGGACAAGACACGCTGGAAGGCGATGATGGTCAGGACACGCTGAGAGGCCAAGCCGGCCGTGACAGCTTGGACGGCGGCGACGATGCCGACACTCTCGTCGGCGGCACGGGCAACGACACGCTCGTCGGCGGCCTCGGCGGCGACAGCCTCCTAGGCGACGACGGGAAAGACCGGCTGTTTGGTAGCGCCGGCGGCGACACGCTTCGCGGCGGGAATCACAATGACACGCTGTACGGTGAGCTTAACAACGATTGCCTGTTCGGTGACAACGGCGACGACAAGCTATACGGCGACATTGGCCAGGACGAGCTGTTCGGCGGCGACGGCCACGACACTCTCAACGGCGGCGACAGCCGCGACACCCTCGACGGCGGGAATGGGAACGACCTGCTCAAAGGCGGCAACCAGCGAGACAGTCTCGTCGGCGGCAGCACTGACAACGGGGCCGACACGCTGTTCGGCGGGCGAGCTAAAGACACGCTCGAGGGCGGCGCCGGCAGCGACGTCCTCTCCGGCGGCGGGGCCGCCGACACGCTGGACGGCGGCGACGATGCCGATACTCTCAACGGCGGTGGTGGATCCGATTGTCTGATCGGTGGCAACGGCAACGACGGCCTCTCCGGTCGCCAAGGCAACGACACGTTGATCGGAGGTGCGGGTAACGACCTGCTCCTGGGTGGCGTCGGCCGCGATAGTCTGATTGGCAGCGCAGCCGGCGGAAGCGGCTTCGGCCAGTCAGATACCATGCTGGGGAACGACGGCGATGACACCATCGCTGACGGGGACTCCGGGGCTGAGCCGCCGGACACCGACAACAGTGATTCCGTCGACGGCGGCGACGGCACGAACACGCTGAATGTTGATCCCGGCGTTCTCGGTGACATACCGGCGGGTGGCTTGGAACAGCTCTTCAATGCCAGCGTAGTCGGTTTCGAATGGATTGACAGAGTGTGAGCCGGTGGATGGGAACGGCGGCGCCGACTGGGGGTGTCGCGTCCCGCCGAACCCAGCCCCCGCAGAGCATTCGGAAGCATCAACGTCTTCTGCTCTGCGGGGGTTTTCCCCTGCGCCCCGACGTCTTCGCGCCGCACCGGACCGGTCTGGTTCGCGAGTGAATCTCAGTAGCTCCCGATCCGGTCGTCGAGTCGATCGGCGCGCCCCTCGGACCGCGTGGATCCAGGATCTACGGGTCGCGCGGCCGCCGGAGCCGAATGAAACGGCTCCGATCCTGCCGATTTCAAGTTTTTTTCGCCACAGTGACAGTAGTCCTGCAGTGATCTAGGTCTCCGATTAGATCTCCGTCGAGTCCAAGTGTGGTCCGTACTTGTACTTATGTCTTACGGGCTGTCTCCAACGATCTAGGCTCAAGGAGCTACACCTCTCTAGTTCCTGAGGGCGGAGGGTAGATCGCGCACTAGGCCCATTTTGGTTCCAGGGAGCTATTGTCGATCTGGCCCTGTGGAACCATTCTTGGTCTATTCAGGGACTGATTCCAGCAGCACTAGGAGAGCTACACCGGGCACCACACGAGGACCCATTCTTGTTGATGACTACGGTTCAGACAGACGGTCCACTCGTAGGCGGATGCCGTACTAGTTCCTTTGACTTGGGAGGCTATACCCATGTTGTTCAATGACTGGCTACGAACGCTGAATCTGATGCGCCGTGCCAACTCTCGGCGGTCGGCAAGAAATGGCATGAGGCGGGCTTTCGCCTGCAAACGGCATGCGAAGGCGACACCCGCACACGTCGAAACGCTCGAAGACCGCACCTTGTTGAGCGTAGTCGTTAGTTACGACTTCACGACGGCGACCTTTACCGGCGCCCTGGACGTCAAGACGAACGAAATCGGCGCAGACGGGAACACCAGCGACGACGAGATCGTTGTCCGGGTGGCGAGCGATGGATCGGGACTGGTCGAGATTCTCACCCGCGAGAACTTGAATCTGGCCAGGCCGCTCACCCCGCTGACAGATCCCACGAACCTGAGCGATCCGAATTACCAGGACTTCGTCGACGGCACGGCCTATTCGATCCTGGTCGATCCGCAGACGTTAACCAACTCGGTCGACATCGGCAACAACACGCTGAACTTCTTCGTGGACGGCAATCCAAAAACGCTCGCCGACGGCAACATCAACGACGCCGTCAGGGCGCTGGCCTCCGAGGTGGACAGCATCGACGTGAGCGGAAACAGCGGTTTGAATCGCATCAACATCGAGGCGGTGACTAGGAACAACTTTGGGGCCATTGGGCTCGACGCGGTCACCAACCTGAACGCGATTGCCGTCGACGGCAAGGAGAACGCGGATAACATCATCGGCAGCGAGTTCAATGACCTGCTCAACGGCGGAGATGACGAGGATACGCTGTTTGGCAGAGACGGCGACGATCAACTCAACGGCAACGCCGGCGCGGACCACATTGACGGCGGGGACGGGGCCGATACGATCAGTGCCGGCAACGGCAACGACGTCGTGGTCGGCGGGAGCGGAGACGACTCGATCCGTGGCGGGTCGGGGCGAGATGCTTTGGCAGGCGACTCAGGAGACGACTTTCTGGAAGGAGAAAGCGGCCGCGATACGCTGAGCGGCGGCGCCGGCGGCGACACGCTGCTGGGCGGCGGCAACGAGGACAGGCTATTCGGAGGCGACGGCGCCGACTCGCTGTTGGGAGAGGGGGAGAACGACTGGCTCTCCGGCGGCAACAACGCCGACACGCTCCTCGGAGACAACGCCGGCCAAGCTGGTGACGACACGCTGATCGGCAACCTGGGCACGGACGTCCTGCAAGGAGGCGACGGCAACGACCTCCTGCAGAACTTGGGCGTTAGCGATTCGGACAACGAAGTCGTCCGCATCGAGGGTGTAGCCGGCAACGTGATTCAGGTCGATGCCGCCGCGACGCCCACTACGAGCCGGTTCAATTCGACCGTGGCCATCGATCCCACGAATCCCAACAACGTGTTCGTCCTCGCTGAAGTCGGCAATCCGATCGTTGAATTTGACCAAACACCGACGCCCAATTTTGACGCCTCGCTGGAGAGCTACCGCAGCTTTGACGACGTCCTGGTTCCTCAAACGGGCGGTGGCGTCGACTGGGTGGCCGGACCCACGTTTAGCGGCGATTTTCCCACCGCAAGTTACGATTCCGACGGCAGTCTGTTCGTCGCCTACGCAAATAATGACGACAACGACAACGCCGACGGCGACGGCAACGACGCCACCGGAATCGACCCCTACGTCCTCCTGGAAGTGAGCGTCGACAACGGGGCCAATTTCACGGAAATCGCCAATCTGGGTTTCGGCACGACGCCCCGCATCGCCACCGGGCAGGGCGTGACGTGGCTGACGTGGGTCGACCCTGCGGGACAGGTGCAAGTGGTCGGCTTCGACAAGCTCGGCGGTCAACTGGCCGAAACGACGGTGGCTGCCGCCGACTCGAACCTGGACATGGCCCTCTCCGGTTCCGTCTCGGTCGGCGCCACTTTTGCACTCGAGGGCGTGACGGCAAATCGGCCGTATACCGTCACGTCGGTCACAACGGTTGCCGGTGCGACTCGGGTAGGAATTCATCCTAGACTCGGTGCAGGTGCTGCCGCTGCGATCAACCCAATCCTCGCCAGCCCTACTGAAGATGCCAACGTCGCCATTCTGCAACCGCAGGCCGGGACGATTCTCTCGGGCACGGTGAACGCGCCGACGGCTGGCACGACCACGAACTTTGACGTCAACGTGCCGGGCGCCGTGCTCGTCGGGTCCGAGGTATTCATTGAGGGAACCGACAACACGGCCCTCGTAACACAACGCACGGTCACTTCCGGGGTGACAACCCACGTATGGCTGAGCACCGCTCTGAGTGCACTAGGCGGTACGCTACCGACTGTAGGAACGCCGATTCTCTTTAGCCAAGGGATATCCTCGACGCCGGTGCCGGGGGCCGCGAATGCCGCTTTTCCCGACCTGGCCGTCGGCCCGCAGAACATGGTGCTGCTGACCTACGTCGACGACATCAGCACCGACACGGTGATTGGGGCCCCCAGCCCGTCGGCGGCGGTTTCCATCCGCGTCAACGTCCTC
>CAZGYE010000068.1:0-21367 GCA_964530165.1 uncultured Planctomycetaceae bacterium | reverse complement strand
CGTTGTGTGGTCAGATTTTTTCGTTGGAGCTTTCCGTCGGCGTAAAGGTCGCCGCCGATAATTTGCACACTCTCGCCGGGCAAACCCACGACCCGTTTGACATACGCTTGCGCCAGCTTCTGCGGATTCCGAAAAACGATGACCTCCCAGCGTCTGGGCGGACGAAACAGGTACGCGTGCTTGTGCACCAGTAGCTGATCGCCCTGGTTGGGTGGCACACGGCTGGTGTTGAGCGAATCCTGGCCGCAATTTGGGCAGACGGCGAGCGTCTGCCGACGATTGGAGAGCCGTTGCTCACCGGTCATCCATCCGGAGGCGGCCTCGTCCTGGGCGATTCCCAATGCGAACCGGAATCGGCAGGTCGGACACACCACCCGTTTGTGAAGCCCGAGCAGGAAGGGTGCCATCGATCCGGTCGAGATCATGTACCCTTCCACCAGGAACGCCCGGAACAAGATGACCGCCAGAGCCAGACAAACCAGCGCTTCGACCAACTGCCGGCAAGCGCCAAGGCGTACAACGTCAGACGCTTCAGGCTGTTTCGCAGCAGTCTGGCTTTTGGGAGTGCGAGGCATCGCGAACGACAACGATCCATTCAGTCGCGGGTGGTGATGTTCAGGTCGATCAACAGCAATAGATTGGAACAGACCTGCGACCCTCAATTGTAGTGCAAGGGGTCGATGCGGGGAAATATGGAACTGGAACTTTGACGAGCCTGACCAGGCAACAAAAAGCGATCCCCGGAAAAATGTTTCCGGGGATCGCTCTCATGGGAACTGGGTCGGACGTGTTGGGGAATGTGTCCGGTTGATTGTTGATCAAGACAGCTCTCAGTCGAGCAGTCCGAGCAGATTGGACAGGATATTGGGCCGCCGGCCGATCTGCCTCTTCCGCAAATGCGAGGGGAAGTAAGCCTTGGGGTCGGTCGGTGGCGCCGGTGCCGCTTCGCCACCCTTGGGAGCGGGAGTCAGACCACTGCCGCAAGCAGGGGCACAGGTGTCGCAGCAGCCGTCGACGATCTCGTAACCGCAGGCTTCCAGGCCTTCTTCGGCTTGCCTGCGGACGTTCCTGTCGCAGTCGGCCAGAGCGGCCGTCAGCGCGGCGATGACCTCTTTGCTGCAGCAGCAAGGGTTCTTGCGAAGTTGGTCGCCGATTTCGTCGGCCGCTTTCGCGCGGACATGTTCGTCGGCATCGTTCAGAGCATAGATCATGGCAACCAAGATTTCTGGGTTGCAGACACAATCGAAGTCATCGCCCAGCTTGTGGATCGCCTTTCGACGATCTCTGGCGTAGCAGGCGGTCTGCGACTGGTAGATCAGCTCAGCGATTTCGCAAGGATCTGCGTCACAGCAGCGGCTCTCGCCACAGCAGCTCTCCTTGGGTGCGCAGCAGCCTTTCGGGGCGGCGCAGGCTTGGGGTGCACAGGGCTTCGCACAGGGCTTGGGTGCACAAGGCTTGGCGCAAGGCTTCGGTGCACAGGGCTTGACGCAAGACTTCGGTGCACAGGGCTTCGCACAGGGTTTGGGTGCACAGGGCTTCGCACAAGGCTTGGCACACGGGGCGCAGCACTTTGAAGGTGCGCAGGTTTTCTCGCAGCACGGGGGCTTCTTGTCCGTGCATTGCCGCTGGTACTCGTGCACTTTGATATTGCAAGGTCGTGTAATAGTTGGTTTACAACATTCAGGCTGACAAGAGGGTGCGCACCCGCAGCCCTTGTCGTGCCCGTAGCCGTTGAACAGGTCGAGAATGCTGGCATTTGCCGAAGCACTCAGCCCCATCACGACAACCACAGCGCTACAGAATCGGATCCATTTCATCAGATAACGTCTCCTTCCCTAGGGATTCATGTCGTAGGCCGTCCTCACCACGTCAGCGTGTGGGTGAGTATTTTCGTCCGAGGGCGGTGTCCCTCCAGCATCGGACCGTCAGACACCACCCGCGACGCGCGTCGCAAGTGTCCGAGAGTACCCAACAACCAACAGAGGTTTTTGACGGCAAACCGTTCTCACTTCATTCTCCTTGACTTTGTCGAATTCGCCATCGGCGCCTCGGGGCCTTCCGTTTCCCCGTGCTGGCTCTTTTGATGGTTGCTCCGTTGAAAGTCAGATCGAAAAGAGAAACTGATGCAGACTATCGGCGTGGTGGAAACGTTCCCTTGAACTTCTCAAGTCACTATTCCACAAAAAGGTTACGTCGATTTCGCGCACGGTTGTCGCGGCCGGAACGCTTAGTGAAACTGCGTGCGACTTTGCGGGCTGCTTGCAGCAGATCCGGTCCCGATTTCGTTCACACTGGGAGAACTACGGTCGATGCCGTTGCCGCAGACGGACCGTTTCGGATGTAGCAACTATGCCTGCCCGGTGTGCCGTTTACCCGGTACCCATGCCGCGGTCGAATGCATCCAGGTCTCGCAGGTACAGGGCCAAGGTCGATTGCATCGTTTCGCGGCTGATCGTCCACTGAGGGTTTTCGTCGGTGTAGCGGTTGCAGTGATCGACCAGCAGCCGGTACATGAACTTGAACAGGTGCCGCGGCACGCGCAGCCGAGCGAACAGACCAATCAGTTCCTGTTCAGCGATCTCCTCGTCGAACAGATCACAAACGCCCGGCCTGCGATCGGAGGTTTTCACGCAGGCGCGAATGCGGTCGTTGGCGACGTCGACCAGCGACTGGCCGGTCCACTCCAGCGACGGAATCAGGTTCTGCTTGTCGAGCCGGGAGCGTTCGTAGAACGCCTTCTCCTCGCGGTTCAGAAAGTAGACCACCTCAGAGGGTAACAGTAGCTTGAAACCGATGCCGGGATGCTTCAGAAATTTGTTGTCGAACATCGGCCACAGCAAGTCGCGCATGCGTTCCGGCGAGCCGTTGACCAAATGCGGCTCGTCAACGCGGTCGACCAGTACGACGACGCTGGTGAAACCGAGCGTCTTGAGCACCGCTTGGAACTTCATCAACATTTCGTACCGATCGTCGCTGCGGTCTTTGCTGGGGATGGGCTGGCCGGCGATCTCCTGTCGCTGAAACCGCGCCAACACCTGTCGCAACGTGTTCGGCAGGTGATCGAAAACGCGGATCTGCCTCGAAACACGCCATGCGGTCCAGAATAGTTGTGCCTGGCGAATCAACCAAGGGAGCCAACCGGCCACGATGATCGCCGGCATCCACCACTGGAACAGAGCTGTGAAACCGCCGCCGAACTTCCACACCAGGCCGATCGCCAGCCCGCTGACGAGGATGCCAAGTGCCCGGTCCCACTGGGCCCACCACGTCGAAAACCGCAGCTTCCGCCGCAGGGCGTTCCAGCGCTGTTTGGGCGGCTGATCGAACGAGTGGTCGTAAAAAGCCGCCAGCAGCAAGAGATCTCGCTTCTGCAGACGCGTGAGTCGCTCGATCTGCTCCGGTCCTCTCACAGCCGATCTGCCAGGACCGGCTCGCGCGACGTCGAGGACCCCCGCGACCAGCCGGGTCACACCAAGTGACAGGATGGCGTCCATGTGGTCCCACAGCCGCCACTGGGCGAGAGCCCGTTCAAACTTTCGTTTGCGGCCGCGCAGCCGTTCGCGGAACGCATCGAGGAACGGGTTGAAATCGTCGTACTCGATGATGAACGGTTGCCGATCGGGATGTTGCCGTCCGTATTGTTTGAGCCGCTCAACCACCTGCAATCGCAGCGCCGTCTTGCCGCTTCCCTTTTCGCCGAAGACGACCGATGTGGCAGGGTTCTCGGGATCGCCGTAGATTTTGTCCCACGCCGGGTGATGCGTCCCCTCCAGACAGTGTTGCAGGAACACGTGATCGGTTTGCGCGTCCTCTTGTCCGAAAGGGTTCTCGTCGATGCCGTGGTGAGCTAAAATTTGCTGAACTTTCATGACAGTGCCACTCGAGTCGGGCGTCTTCTTCAAACACCGCTCTCTCATCTTGGCGTTCCACGGCCGCGATGCCAAGTCCGTGAGCCCACTGCTGGGGCGACTCCTCAGTGTGGGGCAGGCTTTCTAGCCTGCCGATGGCCTTAGAACCTCGCCGCTGTGGTTTTCAGTAGCGAGAGTACGTCCTGGTTTTGGAGGTTGGTGATCGAAAGTGCTTGAAACGTCGTCTGCCGCAACAGTTGATTGTTTGCCAAGAGCGCCGTTTCGAGGGCCACATCGGTGTCCTGCACCGCCGACAGTGCAGAGGAGACGTTCTCCATGGTGCTCGACAGAACCCGGCTGGAGCTTGCGAGCGTGAATTTTTGGAATCCGCCGATCACCGCCTGCCCGCGGGTCGCGTCGGCGATGGCATCGTCGAGGATTTGCAGCGCCTCGGCGGCCTTGCCGCCGGTGAGCGTGTTGGCGCCGCCGCTGATAATCGATGTGAGCTTACCGGTAATCCCGCCCAAACTGCTCGTCGTCAAGTTCGGTATGCCGACCCGTGCCGTGCTGCCCGCGGATGTGCCGATCACAAACTCCAGCCCCTCGCCGGAAACGATGAACGGATTGACCGATCCCGTGGCGGCCGTCGGGTCCAATTCGATAACCAGCGACACCTGGCTGGTGTTCACGTTGAAGGTCGATCCGTCGCCGGTGACCTGCTGGCCGTTGATGGTCGCCACGGCGTCGGTTCCCGCAGCACTCCCGCCGGAAGCAGTATCGAAAGTCCCTTGTGTCGCCTCGATTTTGATGACGGCGGCCGACCCGTAATCAAGCGTTTGGAAATCGACCTGACTGCCGTCGATTTTCGTCGCCGTGATTCCCGTGAGGTAGGTGACCGCATTAAACGCATCGGCGATGTCGTTTGTTTTCTGATCCTTCTTCAAGAAAAAGGTGGCCGTCCCGTTTGGACCCTCAACGAGGAATGTCGTGTCGGATGCCAACTTTCCGTCGGTGTAGCTGTCGGTCGCCTGTGTGGCCTGCGTCGTGAGATCGATGGTCACGGTGACGTCATCGGCTGACGATTTGCTGAGAACATCGACGCCGAGGATGGTACTGGTATCGACGCCCGTCGCGCGATAACCGGACGTACCATCCAAGAGCCGGCGGCCGTTGAATTCCGTCCGCGCCAGGTTGTCGACGCTGCGGAGAATCTCGTCGACCTGGATCTGATTGGCGGCACTATCCGAAGACGACAGCGTTCCGCCGGCCACCTCCAAGACCAATGTGCGGGCGGATTGCAGTTGCGTCACAATCTCCGAAGCCGTCGTGTCAGCCGTGCTGAGCATGGCGCTGGCGCGGGTGACGCCTTGCGACACCTCTTTGGCCACGGCGATCTCTTGCTCCAGACGGGTTGCCTGCACAAGACCGGCCGGATCGTCCTTGGCCGAATTGATGCGCTTCAGCGTACTCAGCCGAGTCGTATTTGCGGAAATCGCCTGGCCCAGCTCCCCGATGCGGTTGAGCGCCCGCAACTGAGCCGCGCCGAGTGAACCGATGCTCCCGATGCGAGTCATATTTTTGCACCTCCGCCGCTCGCACATAGAACGCGGTTCGACGGTATTTTTCGGCTGTCAAATCACGAGGGGGAAAACAGAACCCGCATCGAACGTCCGTGGATGAGACGCGCAGACCGCCGTCACCGCGGAGTCCAGAGTAACTTTAGCTTTTGTGGTGACAGAGTCAAAAAATGCTTGAAATGTTCCACCCAGCGGGAACATCTGAGGCCGTGTCGCCTTTTGGCAACGTTGGGGAGAACGGGTTTCCGCGTCGAGTGTGTGGTCGGCAGAGCGCCCGATCGACCAGCACAGGTGGTTGGTCGAGCGATTGCCTCCAGCACCACTAGTCCAGGGGCTGAACCATCAGAACGACGGCCGTTTCTCCCGGAACCTCCCAGCAGACGGTTTCTCCATGGAGGACCTTCGCGTTGCGATCAGACTCAGGATAATCTTGGGTCACCTTGAACGCCCCTTTCCCTTTCAATCCGATGCTCTGCTCCGTCAGTTTGAATTCGCCGTGCAAGGGATTCTTGTTGGGATTGAAAAGGAATACGAACCCCCGGTCGTTGCAGATGTGTGCAGACCCGTCGACCTTGCCTGCAGCGGGCCAGTCGGGCAGATCTTTTCGAACCATGATGTAGTCGATGTTCTTGCGACCCCAGTCAAGCCACTTGCGGATTTCCGCCTTGTCTTCATCAGGGATGCCCGATTTCGTGGGCATGTAGTAGAGCTGGTTTGGCGAGGTCGAAAGCGCACTGAGCAAGATGTAATCCAGGTGTCCACTCGGCCAGTTGGGTGGACGCTGCGGACCACCCGCTCTGCTCGGGAACACCAGCGGCTGATCGATGTAGTGCGGGAGGAAATCGTGATGGACTCGAATCCGAGACCACGTGCGAATATGATCGCCCGAAGCGATGTTCGAGTTGCCAGTGCCGGATTCAAGAAGCGTGAAACATGCGTCGACATTTTCCAGGGACCAGACCCCGAGATCCATAGGCGGTCGACAGGTGAAGATGTAGATATCCGGGTGGGCTTGGCGCACGCTTGCCATCAACTGAGCGAGCGCTCGTTGACAAGCATAGTTTGAGTCCCCGGGCAGGTGGTCGTGTTTGTTGGACAGACAGGTGACGGGGATGATCGTCGTGTACCATCCTCCGTCGCCGAAAAAGCTTCCGTCCATCGCCCACGCCTTGTAGTAGCCGGTGGCCAGTCCTTGGCGGTTGATCCGGGTCAGCCACTGCAAGAAAGGCCTGTTGGCCAAGCAATTTGCCTTGGCGCGTTTGATCGGATTGGGGGTGTCGGCCTTGAGGCGGGGCGTCATGATCCATTCGGGCTTGTCTGGCCGGAACGGCTTGCCTTTTCCCCACCAGGGATGCGTGTTGTTCATCGACGACCACATGACGATCTTGACGTCTAACTTCTGCGCGTGTTCGAGAAACTTGCAGACCAGCGGGCCGGGCACGTACTTCTGGTTCCCCACCAGGGCATTCATCTTCTCAGTCTCTCCGCCCCAGGGGTGGCAATCCGAAAGCCAGTCAATGCCGCATTCAGCCAGGAAATCGAGCGATCTCATATCCCCGGACACTGTTTCGCGCAACGTGTATGTGCAGTGTTCCATCTCCGAGTGCCAGCCGCACGCCATGGGGACGAGTCCGTGCCTGGGAGCACCCAGAATCGTCGATGTCATCGCCACCATGGCGTCGGACTCCGATTGCAGCGGAAGAGTCGGCTTCTCCTGGTCACGCGGACCGCGCCGATACACCCCCCAATAGACCGGCTCCGACTCGAGTTTCTCTCCGGCGGCCATCTTCAAACTCGGTGCGTACGCCAAGACCACCTGATTGCCGCTGAGCGTGGAGGCGTCGAACGGTTCCTCCACTCCGGTGAAAAACCCTCCGCGAGGAGTGCGGCCGAAAAAGGTACAGCTCGGTTCGGTTCCCGGCGAGCGTTTGAACTTTGGGTAACGATATTCGACGATCTTCAGATCAGCCGCAGCGAAGGACGCCCGGCTTACGATCAGTTTCTTCAGGCCGTAATCTCGCTCACAGGTGACGACCATCTGCTTCTCGGCAAAGTGACGTTCTCGGTGAAGAGTGTAGGTTGCCTCGACGGTCATCCCTTTGCCCCGGTACCGCGCCCGGAGCGATTCGTTCTGATGCTCCAACGACGCGAGTTTCACGTCCGCAAAATCGACCCGAAATCCGTCCGCCTCCACGAGAAACTCATCCCCGCTCACTTGGTAGGTCTCGCCGGTCAGCTTGTTTTCCAGCGCCGTGAGATTCCCTGCGGCTCGATCAAAGCGCAATCCCAGCCAGTCGTTTTCCAAGACCACGAATTCATCCGCCCTGACCTGGGAAATGCCCGCCAGAAAGAGGGAAGTGAGAGAAACACTCGCAACCACCAAACACTGACTCATCGTCTTCCTCTCTAATGGTTCTCGATTGCAGCGAGTCCGCCAGTTGTGCGTGTTGACAGCCAGTTCGAGTACCGCAATCCCGAAACGCGCTACTTCCAATAGATCTTCAGCACGTACAGAACGACCGCCGGTGCGACTATTAGAGTCGTCAACATCGGCGGAATCCAGAGAGTCCAGCTCGGAAAGAGCCAGGGCTTCAAAACAAACTGGTCGAAGAGGTACGCCCCGATGGTCCCCCAACACATGAGAATGACGCCCAGGTTTCTGCGTTCCGCCTGCTGTGTCGATGAAAGCTGCGAGCCACGCTTGCGGGGCTGCTTGCGCGGGACCTGCTTCTTGGCCGTCGAGGTGGCCGCCTGTTCCGAAGCGGCTTCGTCCCGCGCTCCGGGTGCGTAGTACTTGGAGATCCCTTGATTGACGGCCAACGGTGTCGAGAGCACCGCCCGCATCGGCATCTCGAAGCGCAATCGCAGTTCTTCTTCCAACTCCGGAGTCGGCTCGATGGCGCAGGCGACCAGCAGCGTCTCGTTGTCGACGAACAACGGCAGGATCGAGTTGCGCTTGACGAGAAGGCGGGGAACTTTGTCGAGCACCGAATCGTCGGGATAGACGTCATCCAAATCGAGATACGGCAACCCCAAGTCCTGGGCCAGAGCTTGCGCGGCGGTTTCGGGATCGACCAACTTCATCTGCACCACGGAGTCGCGGATCGAAAGTCCGCGGGCCTCCGCATAGTTCTGGACTTCCCTGATCTGCTCGCGGCTGATGTGCCCCTGCTCATGGAGAATATTTTCCATCCCCCGGCGCCCGAATTCGTCGAGCTCTTCGGGGAACTCGCGCCCCAGGCCTTCGTCGTATTCGCGTTTCCGTTCGGGATCGGTCAGACAAAGCTTCGCCTTGGCCAACTCATTCAGCAAATCCTGCGACTGCAGCATGTACTGGCCCGTGGCGTATTTTCGCACATGCGTGTTGAGCTTCTTGTAAAACTTGTTGATCTTGTCGAAGTCATCCTCGAACTCGACAAGTCTCAGCAACTGGTAATGATCGGGCGGACGCGGACCGTCGGGAATTCCGAGCCAATGTTTGTAGACGTCCAAAGCCACGATCACTCCACGTAGTAATCTTCGGCCAATATCTTGAAGGCCTCCAGACCTTGGTCGTCGAGCCCCGAGTCACGAACGATTTCAATGGTGGCTGCTTTGTTGGTGGTGAGCTCGTGGGCCGATGCGTCAAAGCGGCCGTCGGCGCCGTAACGGTAGGTCACCTCGACCGGCGAGCCGGCCGGTAGATTGGGCGGTAAGCCGGTCACGCAAAAATTACCAAGCATCGTGCAGGCGTCGGGGTCCGACGCCTCTCCTTCCAGTACGTAAACAGAAATCCGCTGCTGGTTGTTGGAATTGGTCACGAACCGCTGGCTGATTTGATTGGGGACCTCCGTGTTCCGCGGAATCATGATGTGGTTGATCTTGCGGTTCCGGTCGTTGGGATCGGTGATCTTCACACCCAGCGAGTGGGAGTTGACATCGCTGGTCCGGACCGACCGCAGACGACTAATGATGGTCTTGGCCATGCGACCCTCGCCCCCGGTCTCTTTGGCCTCCAAAATGGCCGCGTGAATGGCGGCCCCCTGCGAGACCGCTTCTTCTGGCAAAACCGTCTGCGACGGCGTTCGGCGGCAAACCTCTTTGAGCATCTGCTTCACGACCGGCATGTAGGTGCAACCGCCCACCATCATCACGTCGTCCAATGTGTCAGGATCGATCGCGGCCTGCTGCAGCACCAGTTCCGTGGTGTCTTTGGTTCGCTGCAACAGGTCAGCCGTCATCCGCTCGAAGTCCCCGCGCGTCAGCGCCACGGTCAGCGTCTTGCCCTTGTGGTACACGCTGATCGGGACCTGCGCTTTCCGGCTCAGTTGACGCTTCGCGTCTTCGCATTCCTGCGTCGACGTCAGCAGCGTTTCCGGATCCCCACGCGGATCTTCGCTGAACTTGCGTTGGAACTGTTCCGCAACGTGATCGACGATCCGCCGGCTCCAGTCCAGACCGCCCAGCATCACGTCGCCGTCGGTGGCCAGCACGCGGAAATGCGTCGGCGTGTACTTCACCACCGTGACGTCGAACGTCCCGCCGCCCAAGTCGTAAACCAGAATGGTCTTTTCGTCCGCCTCGATATCGCGACGTCCAAGTTCCCCTGTTTGCCAAGCGTAGGCCAACGTGGCGGCGGTCGGCTCGTTGATGATGTCGATCACGTTCAGACCGGCAATCCGACCGGAATCCTGCGTGGCCTTTCGCCGGAGATCATTGAAGTAGTATGGCACCGTGATCACCGCGTTGGCGATCGGGCCGATTCTCGCTTCGCCGTCCTGCTTCAGCTTCTTCAGAATCAGGGCCGAAATGAATTCCGGCGTCAGCTTCTTGTTCTGATAGACGACGAAATATTCCTTGTTCCCCATCTGCCGTTTGATCGCCTCGACGATGTGGTTGGGGTCTTCGATCGAAATCCTCTCGAACGAAGGGCCGACCATGACGTGCCCATCGTCGCCCAGCAGCACGACCGACGGCGTAATCGAACGGTCGTCTGCATTCTGCAGCGAGACCGGATTCCCCTCCTTATCAAGCTGTGAGATCCCGGAATACGTTGTACCGAGATCGATTCCGACCGTATGCCCTTCAAGCAATTTCATGGTTTTGTCCTACGGGTACGGGAGCCCTGTCAACGAGATGAGCATCTGCTTGGAAACCATTCTGACAATGCCGCGAAAAAGGGTCAAGCGCTGAGTCGCATTGAGCGGTCAGCTTTCAGCGGTCAGCTCTCCGCTCGGAAAGGCCAAAACGGCGGGTGTGACAAGAGCTGACGGCTGAAAGCTGATCGCTCGAAATCGGTCAAAAATCCCCCAGACTTTGCCTCTTTCGCGGGGTAAACTGGAAATATGGGACCGGATCTGCTGTTTCAGGAACTTGCCATTTCCGTAGCGCTCGGCTCGCTGGTCGGGCTGCAGCGGGAGCGGACCGAAGCGGACGTGGCCGGGTTCCGCACGTTTCCACTGATTACGACACTCGGAACGCTGTGCGCATTTCTGTCCCAGAAGTTCGACAACGAATGGATTCTGGCTGCTGGCTTTGCCGGCGTCATCGGCGTCATTCTGATCGGCAACATCCCCAAGTTGACGCGGGAGAATGCCGGACAGGGTGTGACGACTGAAGTGGCCATGCTGGTGATGTTTGCCGTAGGGGCCCTCGTGGTTGTCGGTTACTGGGCGACCGCGGCGGCTGTCACGGCGACAGTCGCTATCCTGCTGCAACTGAAGCCGCAACTGCACGGATTCGCCGCCCGCGTGGGAGACGAAGACATCCGCGCCATTCTGCAATTCGTGCTGATCACGTTCATCATTCTGCCCGTGCTCCCCAATCGGGCCTTCGATCCGCTGATGCTCATTCACCCGCTGTTTCCACACGCAAATTTCCGCGAATTCAAGGTGCTGAATCCTTACGAAATTTGGTTGATGGTCGTCTTGGTTGTCGCGATCAGTTTGGGCGGCTATGTCAGTTACAAACGGTTCGGAACCCGGGCCGGCATTCTGCTGGGTGGGATTTTGGGCGGGACCATTTCGAGCACCGCCACGACGGTCAGCTATGCTCGAAAAACGGCCAAGGCAGCCGAGACGTCCGGCATGGCGGCCCTCGTCATTCTGATTGCCAGCACAGTGACGTTCATCCGCGTGTTGCTGGAAATTGCAGTCGCCTCGCCGGCGTTCTTGCCGGTCGCCGCCGGTCCGATTCTGGTCATGTTCGCCGTTTCCACTTTGCTGTCCGGCGTGATCTGGATCTCGCACCGTCACGACAAGAACGGGATGCCCTCTCAGGATAACCCGACGGAATTGAAATCGGCCATTCTGTTCGCCTTGGCGTACGCCGTTGTGCTGGTGGCCGTGGCCGCAGGAAGAGCTTGCCTGGCGGATCAGTTCCACTGGCTTTACGTGATCGCGGGACTCTCCGGCATGACCGATATGGACGCGATTACGCTTTCCACGTCCCGCTTGGTGCGGACCGGCCACTTGGAAGCGGCGATCGGTTGGCGGCTCGTGGTGATCGCGACGATGTCGAACCTGATCTTCAAAGGGCTCGTGGTCGCGGCAATCGGCGACAGACGTCTGCTCAAGAAAGTGTCATTGTTGTTCGGATTGGTACTGCTCTCCGGCGTCGGCGTGCTGACGCTCTGGCCGTAAAGTGAACTGCGTTCGCGGCATTTTCCGTCTCGACGCGTTCCGCCGTCTGGACCCCGGTTGCAAGCATTCGGCGTCACAGCGTCTTGACGCAGCGGCACGACGGCCGATTTCACCGCGTTACGACGAGGCGCCAGGGCATTCTCCACCCGTTTCGGCCATCGGCTGCTTCCTTTCGGTAAGAACCGGACATTGGGCAGCCAATTCAGCGTTCAGTGCAGTGTACTCGGTCCATTCATCCGGCAGATTGTCTTCGTGGAAGATCGCTTCGACCGGGCATTCTGGAACACAGGCTTCGCAGTCGATGCATTCATCGGGATGAATGTACAGCATCGCCTCCCCTTCATAGAAGCATTCGACCGGGCACACGACAACACAGTCAGTATACTTGCAGTTGAAACAAGGCTCGGCGACGACGTGGGTCATTGTGCTCCCCTTCCTACGACCTCTGAAGTTCCGTGTCGAAATTCTGGGAAGAATCTTAGTGGCGTGCTCAGAGGGTGTCAAGTCACCGGCGCGTAGCAGGCTCTCTTTTCGACAAAGAACGGTTTCCCGTGTTAAATCCTTTCCAGAGCGCTGGTAACGCCAAGTTCCGTCCAGAGCCGTCTTGCCTCGGAATTCGAATCCCACTACAGTAGACTCCTGCCGCACAGATAGGCTTCCGCACGGTCGAGCTGCACCGGCCGTGAAACCAGCGCAGACGTGATACTGCGTTCATTATTTGGCGTGGAGCGCGATTCCCTGTGGCTTTCACCGACATCGATCGAAACCTGCTCAAACGTTGCATTGCTGAGGAGCCGGGCGCCTGGAAGGACTTTGTCGACCGGTTTATCGGACTGTTTGTGCATGTCATTGGGCACACGGCGCAGGCGCGAAGCGTACGCCTCTTACCGGCGGACATCGACGACCTGTGTGCAGAGGTGTTTCTGGCCTTGTTGGCCAATGATTACGCCGTCTTGCGACAGTTCCGTGGGAAGAGCTCGCTGGCGACATATCTGGCGGTGATTGCCCGGCGGATCGTCGTTCGGGAGATCGCCCGCCGTCGAAAGGCCGAAGCGCTCGGACACGTCGCCGCCCATCAGGCGTCGATCGACATGGCTCACGGTTCCAACCGGGAACAACAACGCATCGAAAACCGTGACGAGGTCCAACGGATGCTCTCCGGCTTGCCGCAGCAAGATGCCGAGGTGGTCCGGCAGTTCCACCTCGAGGGCAAATCGTACCGCGAGATCAGCTCCCACCTCGGGATCCCCGAGAACTCAATCGGCCCCACGCTCAGCCGCGCTCGCGAACGGATGCGGCAGCGAAAAGTGGAATCGTAGCGGTCCCGATCAAATCGCCGAAGGTGTAACGAGACAGGCCCGAGCCGCCCCTTGGGGCGTCGAGACCAACCGCGCAGGCAAACGGACTAGAAGGCTTGAAGGTCAAAACTTGTTGTGAATGAGTCAAGTTTCAGGCTGCGAGTTTTTCTTTTCTGATGTACTGATCGATTTCCGCTTCGAATCGGCGCAGAGCGTGGCTCAGTTTGTTGCACGGCGCGAGAGCGTCTGTCGTGAGGTACTGTTCCATGCGGGTGCGGCGTGTCTTCCACGGAATGCCGTCCGCCCGCAGGTCGTCCGGGGCCTTGCGCTGGTCGAAGGTCTGCTTGGGAGAGAAAAGGGGATAAGTCCAATTATTGGGAGAGAAAAGGGGATAAGTCCAATTATTGACAAATCGGACTGGCCGTGATACGGTCGCGGCATGCCACCCACTGCTCGCATCGCGCCTGGGGGATGGTTTTTCATGTCCTGAATCGGGGCAATCACCGAATGCCGATCGTTGAGCAGTACGAATATTGGACTTATCCCCTTTTCTTTTCTCCGCCCAACGATTTGAACTTCCGCACCAGCTTCTTCAAGATCAGACGGATCCCGTCGAACGGCCGGCCGAACCCTTCGTAGAAGATGCTCTTGAACATGATGACGAACTGGCTGAAATCCATGTCGCGCGGCGTCGCGCTGCCGTAGAACATCAACGGGCAGAAGAGCATCTCGAGGAGTGTGGGGTAGGAGCGAGAAAGCGGGACTGTCCCGCTTCTGCCGCCCACGCGGCGGGAATGGCTCCGAGTGACGTTGACCTTGTGTTGCCGCGCGAACGCCATTCCCGCTCGCGTGCATCGCCTGGTTCGGCGATTTCCTAGCGGCGCGTTGTTGAGACCGGTTCACTCCACGCCGCTTTGAAGCATAGTCTGTTCTCATTCGTGACTGGAAGCATCGTCGCCGTCGGAGAAGGTCATACTCGCAAGTATTCTGTCGACGGCAGTTGTCATGTTGTCCATCGCCTCCGGTCGCCCACCGATAATCACATTCCATCCAATCTGGCCTCGAACAAGATGCAATGCGACACTCTTATGCGGTCGTCCGTCTAAAGTTGCGGCTAGAATCGTGTGTTTGAACCCGTTTGAATCGCCAATTGTGACCGGTTCCTTGCCGAGGCTCTGAGTCTTAAATGGAGCGTCCTGGGCCAGTGCCCATGCCTGGTCGAAGTATTGGGCAGGAGTCATCGGTTCGTCGAGCTTCTCCATGACCACTTGCATGTTGACCGTTCGGTCAGGCAATCCGACGGCGAAGAGCCACGTCTTGTTCGCCGGTGGGTTCACGACGTTCGTTATCTTGCGTATCTCATCTGCCGTAAACGTTTCCCAGTTGTTGGGGTAGCGAATCGAGAAACCGTGTGCCTTGTCAACGTGCGTCGTGAGATCTGCAGGGCGCCCGCCCGCCATGCGCTGCGCATTGTGTTTCTGGAAATCTGAGGGTATGACGCTCTTCGGGATAGAAACGAGGAATAAGCCCGAGGATTCGCTTGGTCCATACCAGATCTTGACCCCAATGTTCAGAAAGTAGTTCCCTTCAAACTCCTGTGCCGTTCGTTTGAAGTGAATTTTTCCAATTGTCTTTGTCCGTTCTACAAAGCGTGTTGCCCCGAATCCGTAGGTCTTCGGCATAGCAATTGCCAAGCCGTCCGACGCCCACTCGACCTGAACGGGCACCGCTTCGCCGTCAACCTCCATTGTGGGAAAGGCTCGTTTGAGTTCACGGAAGCGTCTGTGCTTTGCCGCCAGAGCAACTTGTGCCCTTTTCTCTGCATCTTCTGCCTTTTGCGCTGGAGTTCTTGTGTCGAGTCTCTCAGAAACCCAGAAGGAGATGTTAAAAAAGACAACCAAGCCCAGCATTGCGGCGATCCCAATGCCATAGTTCCGTAGTATCCGCACTAGATCCTGCAACCTCGTGGACACTTGGACCTTTGGGAGGCCATTTGCCTCGTCAACCATTCTTGACGTAACTATGGCGTCCGCGAACCATCCAGATCCAAGCAGGCCAAAGGTTAGCAGCCAGATGGAACCAGTGACCCATTTTCGACAGTAGAAGCGATGGATTCCGGCCCATCCAAGAAAGAACCAGAGCAGATACGCAACGGCTTTGCTTCTCACAAATCTCCTCCCGGGGCCATTCTCCCATGACGCGTGATTGGACATGGTGACGGGATTCCTATTTACCATGCGCAAGGTTGTGTTCAGCGCCGGTGGAACGCCCTCCGCTGCAAGGCATTGTTGGCCGAAGCATTCCGGGCGCCGGTGCCACCTCGGGGCGTTGCGTCTACTTCGTCACTTTTACGCGCGCTGCAGCCACAAAGCAGATGATGGCCCCTACCAGGAGTCCCGTCTGGAGGACATCCACAAAGGCGCCGGTGAGGATCCCGGAACCATTGATGGCAGCGACCACCAGCATTAGGCCGAGGCAAATCCATCCGTTCCTCTTGTGCGATTTCTTGCTCTGCTCCGCTGAAGTGGTGCCGGAACTTGACTCGTTTTGCATGTCCTGCTTGGTCGCTTCTTCTTGCTCGCTCATTGCACGGGCCTCCTACTACGTGTCAGTTGTGACGGCCGAACGACCAAGCTAACCCGGCGGGAATGGCGCCGAGTCACGTTGATTTCATCCCAGAGCGCGACCGCCATTCCCGCTCGGGTTCAGCGCCTGGTTACGCGCTGTTTCCCTGCGACAATTGTGAATCCCGCCACTCTCGGAAGCTCTCTTGCGTCTTGCGGATGTTCCGACGATCGGCCCAGGTGCCGTTGACGAGGGCAATCAGGAGCCCCATGGCCGGAGCCAGCGCAAACGCTACAATCAGGATTAAACGAGGACGTGAGTCTGGCCCATTGGCCGCGTCACGTATGCTTTGCGCGATCGGTAGAAGAAAGGCAGGGAAGATGAAGTATCCGATGATATACCCCAGAACGTCGCCGTGCCAGCATGACTTCCACCTTCTGATAGTGAGGAGAGCAGCTCTTCCAAAAACCGCGCCTCCGACCACCTTGATTCCAAAGTAGAATACAGCAATCTCGCCGAGAACGAAAAGGTTGTTGCCTGATTCGACACCTGCAAGGCGACAGGCAAACGCCCCAACGTTAATGAACAGAAGCAGGACAAGAGCTCCTGCCAGAACGCCAAACCGACCACCGGTTCCGATTTCCTCTTCACTTCTGTAGGCCGCTTGCTCAAGGGCGACCGTGACGGAGCGTTTCTTTGCGGCAGCGGATCTACCCTTCGCACACGGGGAGCACTTGTTAGTGCCCCACGCCCGATTGAAGGCAGTGAGTCGTCTGCCGCAGACTTCACATTGTTTGCTCATGACTCCCTCCCACCCAGTTGTCATATGAGACGCGTAACTTGGTTCTAGACTGATCCGTGTATCACCTATAGACTGCTTCGTTGCAGCCTATCACGCTGCGGGGCCATTCCGTATGTGCAATCGTTCCCGACAGTTACGCAGCTACCTGCCATCTTGGGGCGCGTTAGGCTGTTTCGGTCTAGCCCCGGGCTGCGGTCGCTCCTGTGCGAGCACGTCGGCCGGACTCCGAACGCCTCGCCCACCTCGGTTCAAAACATGTGTGTAGATCATCGTCGTGCGGACATCCTTGTGGCCCAGCAACTCCTGCACGGTACGGATGTCGTAACCTGAGAGCAGAAGGTGCGTTGCGAAGGAGTGCCGAAAGGTGTGGCACGTCACACGTTTCGTCAGGCCGGCCGCTCGCACTGCGCTGGAGACCGCCTTCTGGACCAGGGATTCATCCATGTGGTGGCGTCCCTGCTCCCCCGTCTGGCGGTTTCGCCACCGACGCTCCTGTGGGAATGCGAACTGCCAACGCCACTGACGGTTGGCGTTGGGATACTTGCGGGCCAGGGCATGCGGCAGTTCCACGCGGCCGTAGCCGTCGGCCAGGTCCTGCTGGTGAATCCTCTGGACGGCGCGGAGATGCTCCTGCAGGGGTGGAATGACCGCCTGCGGCAGCATCGTCACGCGGTCCTTGTCCCCCTTGCCCTCGCAAACAGTGATTTCGCCGCGCTCGAAGTCCAGATCCTTCACCCGCAGGCGAAGCGCTTCGAGCAATCGCAAGCCGCCACCGTACAGCAGCATCGCGACCAACCACTTTTCGCTGCTAAGGCGCGCCATGACCCGCGACACCTCGTCCACGGTCAGCACGACGGGCAACCGCTTGGGGCGACGTGCCCGGACGACGCCTTTGATGCGGTCCAGCGGCTGTTCGAGCACTTTGTCGTACAGAAATAGAATCGCGGAGAGCGCCTGATTCTGCGTTGAGGCGGCAACGTGTTCCTTAACGGCGAGGTGAGTCAGGAATCGATTCGCGTCGGCTTCCGATAACTCGCGCGGATGGCGGGGACGATGAAATAGGATGAAGCGGCGAATCCACTGGACGTAGGCGCGTTCGGTCCGCAGGCTGTAGTGGTGGACACGCAGGACTTCGATGATGCTGTCATACAGCCTGGGTCTCGGTTTTCCTGAGAACAGCCCCAGCGGTTCGGTTGACTGGCTTGCCCTCTGCATGGTTTCGGCCCCTATCGACACAAGTGGCCATTTCCCGATAGTAGAAGCGTTCGGCGGCGTGTTTTCAAGCACTCGCAGCGGGATACGCGGAGATTTCCCGAAAAACATTGGTTTTGTAGAACTGCCTGGTTAGCTGGTCGGGGCGGGTTCGGTTTTTAGGCAGCGGCCGATTTGGCGGACGGCTTGGCGGAGGCGCTGGACGTTTTCCACGATCGCCAGCCTGAGGAAACCTTCACCCTCTTCGCCGAAGCCGCGGCCTGGGCTGACGGCGACACCGCCTTCGTCCAGAAGCTTCATGGCGAAGTCGATCGAACCCATGCGGTCCCACGGTTCGGGGATCTTTGTCCAGACGAACATGCCGGCTTTGGGGCGCTCGAGGGGCCAGCCCAATCGCCCGAGGCCGCTGCAGAGTGCGTCTCGGCGGCGCTGGTACTCGGCGGCGGCACCTTCGACGGCCGCTTCGCAATGCCTCATGGCCACAATCGCCGCGATTTGCACCGGCTGGAAGATCCCGTAATCGTAGTATCCCTTGATCGTCGCCAGTGCGCGGACCATCTCGGCATTCCCGCTGCAAAAGCCGATCCTCCAACCGGCCATACTGAAGCCTTTGCTCATCGTGGTGAACTCAACGCCGACATCCAGCGCCCCGGGTGTGGCCAGGAAGCTGGGCGCCCGGTAGCCGTCGAAGCAGATGTCGGCGTACGCGAAATCGCTGATCACCAGAAAGTTGTACTTCTTGGCGAGCTTCACCAGGTCGACGTAGAAATCGGCTTCGACCACCGTCGCGGTCGGATTGTGCGGGAAGTTGACGATGACGACCCTCGGCTTGGGATACAGGTGCTCGCAAGTGTAGGTGATGTTCGAGAGAAACTTGTCGGGCCGGCGGACGTCGAGGGCGATCACGTTTCCGGCGGCCAAGGCCACGGCGTAGACGTGAATGGGAAACGACGGCGCCGGCACGACGGCCGTATCGCCCGGCCCCATCAGTGCCAAGCAGAGATGGCTGAACCCCTCTTTCGACCCGATGCAGGCAATCACCTCGTCGTGCGGATCGAGACGCACCCCGTACCGCTTCCAGTAACGGACGGCCACCTCGCGGCGGAGGTTGGCGATGCCGCCTGAGACCGAGTAGCGGTGGTTGCGGGCGTCCTCCATCGCCTCGGAGAGCTTCTCGATGATGAGCGGATCGGGCGAGTCGGTGGGGTTCCCCATACCCAGATCGATCACGTCGACGCCGGCAACCCGCTTTTCGTATTTCAGCTTGTTGATCTTGCCGAACAGGTACGGCGGCAACCGCTTCACCCGATCGGCAACCGGAATGCTGAACGGTTCGTCTTCAAAGGGGACTTCCGATTCGCTTCGCATGGTTCCATTGTAGCAGTCGCGCGGGCGACGGAAAGGGACAACGGGGTGCCGCACTTGTGGTATCCAAACCGACAACTTGTTGTCGCAATCCACGAATGCCACGGGACCTCTGGCGACGACAAGTCGTCGGCTTGGGTTTCCATGAACAATCCGGAGTCAGCGAGTCTTGGGGCGCGGCCGGCTGTTGAACAAATTCGGCTTGCTGGCGGTCGAACTCGACCGATTCGTGCTGCCCGAGCGCGGGTCGCCGCCCGCGCGGCTGGTGCCGGAGGCGTTGCGAACGGTCCTGGACCTCGTCCCGGAGACTTGCCGGGTTCCCTCTTTCCGGGAGTTGACGAGGTAGTTTGTGATGGTGGCCTTTTTCTTCAACCTCTGGAAGAGCTTTCCGATTGCTTGCTGGCGTTTCTCTTCTTTCAGCCGCTCCCTGAGATCGTTCTCCACTGTTTTGAAGTCTTTTTTCTCAACGATCGGTTGCGTGCGGCCCTCGCACAACAGAATGACGTATTGCTCCACGCCGATCTGGATGATCCCAGACACCTCGCCCTCTTTCAGCTCGAAGGCCGCCTTCGCTAACGCGTCGTTTCCCGCGTGTTGCCGAATGGGGGGAATCTTTCCGTCCAGCGGGCGACTTTGCGGATCGATCGAATACTCGCGGGCCAACCGTCCGAAATCCTTGGGATTCTTGTGCGCTTTGCTCCAGACCTCTCGGGCATGGCGTTCGTTGTCGAATACAATGATTTTTGCTTTGACCCGTTCGCCATAATCACGGTCGAAGGCGTCATCCAGGTCTTTCTGGGTGATTTCCACCTCTGTGCCGGCGAGTTTTCTCAACGCCAGCATGGGCCAGATGATGTCACGCTGATATTGCTGCGGCGTGATGTCTCGCTCCGCGCTCAACAGTTGGTAATAGTCGTCGACTGCCAGGCCAAACCTTTTGGCAATTCGTGAGACCTCTCGGTGGACATCCCCCTCGGTGATGCGGATGCCTTGTTCTTGACAGGCCTGCTGAATGATGGTGCGGTTGATGATGTTCTCGAGAATTTCCTTCCCGTGGCGTTTCACGCACACATGGGCCACGTCGTCGTACCGAATGACCTCGCCGTTGACGACGGCCAGCGGGGTGGAGCGGTTCAACGATCCGGCCGGCGCCTTGCCTGTTTCGGCGCTTTGGGAGCCGCGGCGAATTACGGCTGCACCGCCCTCGCGCGCGCGGAGAACCTGGTACAAGATGCCGGCGATCAGCAGCAATGCGGCTGTGCCTGCCACAAGCAGTGTGAGCTTCGGCTTCGGGCCTGCCTTCGGATCGAACGACGTGTAACAGGTTCCTTCGCCCATCGCTCTGGGTCTCCGGATTTCTAAGTTCTGAAAGGGTTTGTTGACCGAATGGTTCGTCAAGAGGGGCGGAAATATAGGACACCTCTTCAATGCAGTCAACACGAATCCGAACATCGGGAGGCCGCGTCCCCGCTCTCAAGCACTGAGTGCGGAAGTCGGGCTTCGGCATGGACGTCGCGGAGCGCACGAGTGATGGAACACACGTTCCAGTTATGGCGTTAGCCTGTCCACATCCGGTCGTTGCGACGTTGTCGGAGAGGACTCACTTGATGACGACCATTTCGAGCCGATACAATTCTGGGGTCCTTTCCACGTGCGGTCGGCCCAGTTTTCGACGCCGGTGACGTCCCACGCAGTCCATTTTGGGAGAGCAGCCACCATGGGAATCTTTGACAAGCTTCGCGGTGAATTGATTGACATCGTCGAATGGATCGACGATTCGAGACACACGTTGGTTTGGCGGTTTCCGCGATATCACAATCAGATCAAGAACGGGGCCCAGTTGATCGTTCGGCCCGGTCAAGCGGCCGCGTTCGTACACCGCGGGCAATTGGCCGACGTCTTCGAGCCGGGACAGTACACGCTCGCCACCGACAACCTGCCCATCCTGAGCACGCTGCAGGGCTGGAAGTACGGTTTCGACAGCCCGTTCAAGGCGGAAGTCTATTTTGTCAGCACGCGGCAAATCACCGACCTGAAATGGGGCACGCCAAACCCGATCATGCTCCGCGATCCCGATTTT